>DATEGZ010000168.1:0-30593 GCA_035279905.1 Vicinamibacterales bacterium | reverse complement strand
CAGGAGCCGCGCCCCGAGCCCCGGCACCGCGTCATCGGCGCCGACGGTTGCAGACGCCGGCCCGACGAAGAAGAGCGCGTGGTGCACGACCGCGCGCGCGGACGGTTCGAAATCGATCGCCGTGATCCAGCGATCGTCCGGCAGATCCACGCTGACGACGACGTTGCGGTATTGATCCGGGCCTTCGTCCGGCACCGCGATCGGATTCGGCAGGTTCAGCTCCATGTCGGGCACGCCGAGCGCCCATCCACTCGTGAAAATCGGCGGCCGCGGCGCTTTTCGGATGTCGCCGCTCGGCATGTCGGCGTTGACCCACTCGGTGATCGTCGCGATCTGCTTGTCGGTGAGCCGGCGCTCGTCGCGAAACTCCGGGAAGCCCTCCGCGCGCGAGGCGTGCCACGGCGGCATGTAGCGGCGCGAGATCACGTCGACGATCGTCTTGCCGTGCTTGCGGACATCGTCGAACGAGATCAGCGAGAAGGGCGCAGCCTGTCCCGGCCGATGGCACACCGTGCAGTTCGCGTAGACGATCGGCGCGATGTCTTCGGCGAAGGTCGGCGGAGCGGCCGCGCCAGCGCGGGGGCGCTCGGCTCGCACGGCGAGGCCCCCGAACCAGGCGGTCGAGACGATCGAAGCCAGCGCCAGCGCGAGGCGCGTGCTCACTTGATCGTCCTCTCGATGAAGCAGCCGATCGCCTTGGTGACCGCCGGCGTCACCGGCCGGCCGGCGAGCGCGGCGTCGAGCGCGTCGCGGAGATCGTGGTGGTCGGCGGTGCGCTTGCTCTGGCCGATGACCTCGTAGAGATCGTCGATACGGCCGCGATACGCCCGGCCCGCCGGCGTGTAAACCGCGGCTTCCGGCGTGACCGAGGCGCCGACCGCGTCGGTCAGGCGGAACCCGGTGTCGATCACGGCCGGAATCGAAATCCCGGCGTGATACTCGCGCAGATTCGCGCGGACGGTGGCCGCGGTCACCTTCGGCTCCGCGTACACCAGCCACGCGCGGACGCCTTTCGACTGGTAGTCGTGGATGATCCGATTGATCTCCGGCGAATAGCGCGCGGAGATCGGGCAGTCACTGCTGACGAAGATCAACAAGTTGACGCCACCGGCGGCCGCGACGAGCGGCGTCGACGCGTGGCCGTCGAGATCCGTCACGGTGAGCGGGGACTGCGGCGGGACGAGGAGCGAGAGTCCCGTGAGACAGGCGAGTGCCAGCCGGGTCATGCCCAATTATCGACGAGGATTGGCGGCGGGATGTTGCAGAACACGACCCCGACTCGTCGTACGATGGCGACGTGCAGCTGCGTCTCCCGTGGCCGTCGGGCAAAGCACCCGCGTCTCCCGCGCCGCACCGTCTGCTCGTCGACGGCGAGCCGGTGCCGGTGACGATGGTGCGGCATCGCCGTGCGCGCCGCTACGTGCTGCGCGTGTGGTCGGACGGCACGCTGCGGCTGACCGTGCCGCGCAGCGGATCGGTCGCCGGCGCGCTGCGGTTCGCGGCGGGCCAGACCGCGTGGATCGTCCGCGAGCGTGAGCGCCAGCGCGATCGCGCGCGGCCCTGGGACACGGGCACCGTGGTGTGGTTCCGCGGCGAGCGCGTGTCGCTCGTGCGGCTGGCCACGACGGTGACGCTCGGCGCCGAGCGGATCTCGATCGGGCATTCCGCGGCCGACGTGCGGGACGCCATCGAGGCGCGGCTCCGCGATCTCGCGGATCGCGAGCTGCCGGCGCGCTGCCTCGAATTTGCGGCCAGCCGGCGGCTCCAGGTGGCGCGCGTGGCCGTGCGCAATCACCGATCGCGCTGGGGCGCGTGCTCGGCGCGCGGCGTCATCACGCTGAACTGGCGCCTGATCCACATGCCGGCGCTCGTGAGCGACTACATTCTGTGGCACGAGCTGATGCACCTCGCCCATCCGAATCACTCGGCGCGCTTCTGGCGCGCGGTCGACGGCGTGTGCCCGACATGGCGGGATGCGGAGCGGTGGCTCAGGCGGCACGGAAGAGAGATTCTGTAAACTTAGAACTCAAAACTCAAAACTTAGAACTTAGAAACTTCTTGCCGCGTCAGGTCGCGCCACTCACCAGGCGCGAGATTCCCCAACTCAATCGATCCAAACGCCACGCGATGCAGACGCGTGACCTCGTGTCCGGCGGATTCGAACAACCGCCGGACTTCGCGATTCTTCCCTTCGGTGAGATCCACCGTGAGATGACTTTCGCGGCCTGAGGCCTTGCGGATGACGACGCGCGCCGCGTGCAGCCGCTCGAGGCCGCGCGCGCCGGGAAGATCGCGTCCCTGCTCGAGCGCCCGCGCCGTCTCCTCGGTGACACGCCCGCGCACCGTGACCAGATAGCGGCGCGTGACGCCGCGATCGGGATCGGTCAGCCGATTCGCCAGTTGCGTGTCGTTGGTGAGCAACATCAGGCCGGTCGACGCGGCGTCGAGCCGGCCGACGGCGGCGAGCCCGGCGGCCGCCTCACCGAGGACGTCGAAGATCGTGCGCCGGCCGTCCGGATCGCGCCGCGTCGTGATCGTGCCGCGCGGTTTGTGAAACGCGATCGCGCGCCAGGCCGATCGGCGAATCGCGGCGCCGTCGATCGTCAGCCGGATCGCCTCGGGCACGACGCGCATAGCCGGATTCGTGACGAGCCGCCCGTTGACGCGGACGCGGCCCGCGAGCACCATCGCGCGCGCTTCGGTGCGCGACGCGGCGCCGAGCTTCGACAACGCGCGCTCGAGAGACACGCGGCCTTGGCGCGCCGAAGCACCGCGAGGTGCGGAGGCGGCCGTCATCGGACGACGAACGACGTGAGTGCTTCGTGGCCGTCGGCGTCCCGCACCGTGACTTCGTGAGTGCCGCGCGCCAGCCGCCAGCGCACGGCATCGTCCGACGTCGACACGCCGACCGGCGCGCCGTCGACGAACCACTCGCGCCGGCCCGGCGTCCCGCCGCGCGCGCGGAACGACAGCATCTGGAACTCCGCTCGCAGCGTCGAGTCAATCGAATACACGGCGCCGCCGAGCGGCGCGACGATCGAGAGCCCGCGGTCCGTTGCCGCGACCGTCGACTGCGCGGTGACCTTCGTCGCGATTGCGCTCGGCGCGGGCGCGAGGCTCGCCGTCGTCAATCGTCCGACCGAGCGGGCCCACGGCCGGAAGATCTCCGGCCACACGGTGACCGTGCCGGTGGGCGTCGCGTGGTGCCACGTGCACGTCTCGGGGGCCGCGCCCGCGGGCACCCACTCGATCACGCGCGTCGGGCACGCGTCGGTTGGCCGCAGGCCGGATTCCGCGCAGAGCTCGACGCGCCGAACGTCTGCCGTCGGCGCGACGATCGGCGCGCGATCGCCGATCGGCAGCGCACCGCGGGCGCGCTCGACCGCGGCGAGCATCACGTCATGAAAGATCGGTCCCGCTCCGGTCACGCCCGACGATCCGCGCAGCGGCGTGCGATCGAAGTTGCCGACCCACACGCCCACGGCAACGTCGCTCGTGTAGCCGATCGCCCAATTGTCGCGATACGCCTGCGACGTGCCGGTCTTCGCGGCGACCGTGAACGGAAACTCGAGGCTGCCGCCGCGGCCGAACGCATACGCGCGGGCCTCGGGATCCGCGAGGATGTCGGTGATCCAGAACGCGGTGCGCGTCGAAAGCACGCGCACCGGCGTGCCCGCGGGCGTCGCGCGTCCGTCGATGGCGCGAATCATTCGCGGCGGCAGCGCCTCACCGCCGCGCGCGATCATCGCGTAAGCCGCCACCAGCTCGTCGAGCCGCACTTCCGCGTTGCCGAGCGTGAGCCCGAGGCCGTAGTGCGCGGCGTTGCGATCGAGCGTGGACAGCCCGGCCTGCCGCAGCAGCCGGGCCAGGGTCGGCACGCCGACATCGGAGGCGAGCACGACCGCCGGAATGTTCTCCGATCCCGCCAGCGCGACCCGCGCGAGCAGCGGGCCGCGATACTCGCCGTCGTAGTTGCGCGGGCTGTAGAGCACGCCGGGCTGCGCCGTCGGAAACGGCGACGGCACGTCCGCCAGCACCCGCGCGGGGCTCGAGCCCCGCTCGAACGCGGCCGCATAGGTGAACGGCTTCAGCGCCGAGCCCGGCTGCCGTGGCGACACCGCGCCGTCGATCGTCCCGGCGTTCGCGGTATCGAAGTAGTTCCCCGAGCCTTCCCACGCGAGCCATTCGCCCTGCCGGACATCGAGCACGACGACCGCGACGCTCGTCGCGTGGTGATCCTCGAGCGCCGGGCGATGCGACGCGATGATGCCCTCGACCGTCCGCTGCAGACCGGCGTCGAGCGTCGTCTCGATCCGCCGCCGCCGATCCTTGCCCGCGCGGGAAAGGACGCGCTCGACGAAGTGTGGCGCCAGCAGCCGCGCAGGATCGCGGCTGAGGCTCACGCGCTCGTCGCGAGCGACCGCATACGCGGGCGCATCCAGCCACCCGCGATCGTTCATGACGCGCAGGATGTGCAGCGCGCGCGGGCGCGCGGACGTGGGATCGCGCCACGGGTTGTAGCGCGTGGGCTGCTGCGGCAGCGCGGCCAGGAACGCCGCTTCGGTCGGCGTCAGCGTCGACGCCGATCGGCCGAAGTAGGCGAGCGACGCGCGCTCCGCGCCCTGGATCTGATTACCGTACGGCGCGAGATTCAGATAGAGCGCGAGGATCTCGTTCTTCGTCAGACGATGCTCGAGCCGAAGCGCGATCACCGCCTCGTTGATCTTCGTGGCCCAGCCGCGCCGCGGCCGCGGTCCGGGCTGACGGGCCAGGAGCAGCTTCGCGACCTGCTGCGAGATCGTCGATCCGCCCTCGACGATGCGGCCGCGCTGGAGATCGTGGACCGCCGCCCGCACGAGCGCGAACGGATCGAGGCCGAGGTGCGAGCGGAAGCGCACGTCTTCGGCGGCCAGCGTTGCGAGCGCGAGCGTCCGCGGCAGATCGTCCGGGGAAATCGCCTGGCTGCGCTGGCCGCTCGACGACCGCACCTCGGAGAGCCGCTCGCCGTGCCGATCGACGACGGTCGTCGACGGCCGCTCGTCGGCGTCGAGCAAGCCGGGCGGCAGCGATCCGCACCGCAGCCACACGGCCGCCGCGATGACCGCGGCAACGGAAATCGTCGTGCGCGGATGCCGAGTGATAAAACCCGCCAGCTTTCGCATCGTCAATAGCCCAATGACTCAATAGCCCAATGGCCCAATAACCGCTACCGGATCACCACCAACGCGGCTCCGGTGCGGCCGTTCACTTCCGGCGCGTACATCTCTTCCGCGCGCGTGCCCGCGACGTTGAACGTGCCAGCCGTCGTGGCGCGCACGACGTACGAGAACTCGTGGCGCCCCTCGGAGAGCCGCGTCGCGAACAGCGCGATGCGGTCGTCGTACTTCTCGATGTGATCGAAGCCGCCGCGGCGGTAGCGCGACTCCCAGGATTTGTCGTCCGGCGACGCGGACGCATCTCTTGCGAGATCGGACGCGGTCGTCCGGAACCAGCTGTCGACGGCCTCGACGCCGGCGGGCAGCGGATCGTTCACCGCGACGTACCGCCGCTCCTTCGGCAGCGTGAGCGTCAGCGTCACGCGGATCAGATCGCCCGCGGCAAATGACGTCGCCGCCGGGCTCGAGCCCGATTCGGTGAAGCGCTCGTAGCGCCGCTCGATCCGCATGCCTTGATCGAGGGCAGGCAACGGCTCGGTGAGCACGAACTGCATGCGCGAGCTGTAGTAGAGGTGGCCCGTGCCTGCTCGCGTCATGCTGAGTTCTTTCTCGGTACCCACGGCCACCTGGCGGACGAGGTCGGGCATCGCGATGCGGACGGTTTGCGCCGCCGATGAACGGCCGCGGAATGTTGCGGCGCCCACCGTGTTCGATCCGATCGCGACGCTGGCCGTCATGTTCGGAATCTCGGTCTCGAAGACTTTGTAGTAGCCGACGAGCGACTCGAGCGCCATCGCGTTTTCCTGCGTGTTGTTCCACCGGCCGTTCTTGCGCGCGGCGAGCAGCCATCGAATCAGGCCGGGCACGAACCGCGGGTCGTCCTTACGCCGGACGAAGCCGTCGAGGACGATCGCCGTCGCCCGCACGTTGGAGTTCCACAGCCAGTAGAGCGCGTCCGTGTCAATCTCCTCGATTTGCGCCTGGTCGCCCTCGACGCGCACCGCGTTGTTCAGCCGGCGCACCACATCGTCGTAGCGCGGGCCGCGCGAGTTGGACGCGGCCATCGCGTCGGCGAGGTACGAGAGCGAGAAGATCGGCAGCCGGTCCGCCATCTGGGTGAGGCGCGTGATGTTGGCGTCCTCGTTGCGGCCGTACTCGGTGAGGATTTTCACGCCGAACGCTTCGCTGGCGCTCCACACCGGCAGCCACTGCACCTCGACCGGCGGCGCGATCTTCATCCGCGCGTCGAGGAAGTCGAGCGCGCGGTTGATGACCTCCTGGTCCGAGTCGATCCCGAGCGTCGAGGCGACTTTCATCACGTGCAGCACGTAGCTCGTGAGGTAGGTATCGCCAAAGATGCAGCCGGGCCAGTACCCGAAGCCGCTGTCGGCACACTGGAACTTCGGCAGTTCGTTGATGAGCGACGTCGCTTTGACGCGGTAGTCCGCCGGCGCGATCTTGCCCATCGAGAACGCCGTGCCGAGATCGGCCGCGAGCGCGAGTGCCAGCGCGGCCGAGGCCTTTTGCTCGCCGCAGCCGTACGGGTAGTCGGAGAGATAGCGTGCGCCTTCGCCCAATCCGACGAGCGCGGTGGACGCGAGATTCACTTCGAGACCGCCGGTGCCGGGGACGATCCCGGCCGGAACGGTGAGCCGCTCGCCGGTGCGGTCGCCCGTCGTGTCGCCAAACGCCGCGCTGGTCTCGAGCGGCGCGGGCGCGTTGATCGGCAGCGTCGTTTCGAACGCGTCGGTCTCGTTGCCGAGCTTGACGGTCATCTGCACGCGCGCGGTGCCCACGCCGCGGGCGGTCGCTTCGAATCGCACCGGCTCCGTCCCTCCGCCGTCGAGCTTGATCGTCTGTGACGTGCTGCCGGCAAACTGCAGCAGCGCCGGATCGAGGCTCTTGATCGTGACCGACGCGTCACCGCCGGTCTTGAGCGTGTTGGTCACGACGGCGCCGAACGACGCGCGATCGTTCAACCCGAGGAAGCGCGGAAACGCCGCGAGCAGCGTGAGCGGTTTGTTGACTTTGATTTCGACCGCGGACGACCCGAACCGCGACGCCGTGTCCGCGGCCACCGCCATGATCCGGTAGGTCGTCAGCGACTCGGGCAGCGTGACGTCCTTGGTCGCGTGCCCGGTCGCGTCGGTCTCGACCGATCCGAGCCAGAAGGCGAGCGGCCGGAAGTCGCGGCGGATGTCGCGCGCGCCGCCTTCGTCGCCGCCACCGCCGCCGTCCTTCGCGCCCTTCGGCGTGAGCACGCGCCGGCTGATGATGCGCTGCCGGCTGTCCTCGTTGAGGACCTGCAGCGCCTTCTCGCGATACACCGATCGCATCACGTCGGGGATGCGATAGTCGGTGAGCGACAGAATCCCGTAGTCCACCGCCCACAGCGTCACTTCGCCCGGCGCGGCTTTGCCGCTCGCGTCGGTGACCGCCATCGCAACCTGCGCTTTGCCTGCCGGCCGGTACTCGGCGCGATCGGCCGTGACCTTCACGTCGAGGCGCTTGGACGCGTCTTCGACGCTGAGCTGGGTGTAGCCGAGCCTGAACGTCGGCTTGCCGGGATCGCTGCCGTCCGCGCCCGGATCCTTCGACGTCCGGCCGCGGATGAGCAGCACCGAGACGTACAGGTTGGGAATGTCCTCCTCGGTGATCGGCACTTCGATGGTCTGCTGCGTCGACGTCAGATCGAAACGCTCGTACCGGCGGACGCCCTCGCGCTCGACGGTCATCAGCGCGGTGGCGGTCTCCCACGGCGACTGAATCATCACGCGCGCCTTGTCGCCGGGCTTCCACGTCTTCTTTTCCGGCTCGATCGTGATGCGGTTGTGATCGAACCGCTCCCACGCCGTGTAGCCCTGGCCCAGGCCGTAGAAGTACGTGTCCGTCCGCGTCGCGTGACCCTCGGCGTCTTTCGCGACGGCATAGAGCTCGTAGTAGCCGCCTTCGGGCACGGGAATCTTGACGTTCTGCGGCGTGGCCGCGGAGGTGACCGTCCATTCGCCCGACTTCGTCTCGACCCGTTCGGTCTCCCACGTGTAGTAGCCGCCGCCTTGCGCGTGACGGATCGAGTTCCACTGAATGTGCACGAGCGACAGCGTCACCGAGACGTTGGGCACCGCGTGGCCCTGATGATCGACCGCGACGACATCGACGCTCGTGCCCTTGGTGACGTCGGCGAAGTAGTCGGGCCGCTTGAGGCCGATGTACCACGGCGCGGGATGCACCGTGACGCTCGCCCGGTTGGCGATGTGCTGGCGCGAGACGTCCTCGACGTCGCCCTCGAACGTGTAGCGGTATGCGTAGTCGACGTCGCGCGTCGACGGCACGTCGACGACGATCTTGCCCGTGGCGTCGAGCGAGGCCTCCGCGCCGGCCACACGCGAGTCCGCGCGCGTCTCGCCTCGCGGGTAGTAACCGAACACGTACTGCTCGCTCGGAAAGTTCTCGGTGATGGGCGCCGGCACCGAGAGGTCCAGCTGCCGCGTGACGCTCCACTTCACCGGCCGCTTCGACATGACGCTGCCGAAGAGGTATCGCGCTTCGAGCGTGCCATGCAGCGGCGCGCCGGCGACCGGTGTGTCGGTCGCGATCGTCGCGTCCACGCGAAAGTCCGGCCGCCGGTAGGCCGCGACGAGGAACGATCCCATCACTTTCTTCAGCCACTCGCCGTCCCGCACGCGCTCGGTGACGTCGTTGCCTTCCGGCTTCTCCGTGCCCGGCAGCCGCGCTTCAATCGAGTAGTTGCCGAGCGTGCCTTCCGCCGGCACGGTCCACGTCCACTCCGCGCTGCTCCAGCGATTGATCGTGACCGAGCGGCGATCGACTTCCTTGTACCGGCTGTCGCGCACGCGGATGTCCAGCTTCGATCCGTCCGGCAGCAGGCGAATGCCGTTCGGCGTGTCCGCGCGAACGATCGCCTTGACGTGCACTTCCTCGCCCGGCTTGTAGACGCCGCGATCGGTGAACACCGATCCGCGCAGGATGTCCGTCGCCTCCCACAACTGGAACGACGATCCGAATTCCCAGGGCGTGATGCCTTCGTTCCAGTTCGATCCAACGTAGGCGACGTCGCCGTCCTTCTCGGCCGTGACGACGAATGACAGCTTGTACCAGTCGTCGGGCTTGCGCAGCGGGAGCGGGGGCGCCATCGCCACGCCGTCGCGGCCGGTCGTGCCGCGCCAGAGCTGCTTGTTGTCGAGCCCGAGGATCGTCACGCGCGCGTCCGGCACGACCGCGCCGGTGTCGAGCCGCGTGACGAACACGAGCGTGGACTGCGGGCTGTCCTTCACCGTGATGCCGAGGTTGGTGACCTGCACGATCGTGGACTTCGGTTCGTACTCCACGCGATGCGACTTCTCGATCGGCTCGCCCGGATCGATGCCCGCCCACAGGAGCCCTGACGTGCGCGTGCCGAGCGCCGTCCGAAGATCCATACCGTGCGACTGGATGGCGTCGGGCGTGACGTTGAGCCGCCGCGGCGTGCCGTCGCCTGGCGGCAGCGTGGCGAAGTTCGCTTCCTCGAGCGCGACGATGCGCGGCACCAGATCGTTCGGACTGATGAGCGTCAACCACTGCGTGAGCGTGCGGTAGTTGCGCGCGTAGAACGGCAGCTGCGGGCCGCCGTCGGTCTCCCACACGCCGTGGCCGTCGCCGAAGCTCGTGAACGCGCGCTCGTGCCAGTTCTCCGTGATCGCCACCCACGGGTAGCCGAGCGTTTGTCCATCCACGGACTGGAGCGATGGATCGAGCCGGTACGCCCATGTCTTTGCCGGCGGTTGACGGTCGTATCCGGCATCTTCCACGGCGAAGCCCCAGCGGCGGTCGAGGCCCGTCGACTTGACCGCCGACGAGGGCAGCACGGCCTGCTCGCGCGCGGGATCGCTCAGGTCGCGCACGCTGAGCGCGCGCGCGAACGTCGAGACGTTCACGCCGGTCGTGAACTCGATCTCGTTGAACCAGGACGGATCGCACTGCTCCTTGCACTCCATCCGGCGCACGAAGAACACCGGATCGAGCACGACGTTCGAGTGTTGCCGACTCGGCGGGCGCTCCGGGCCGTCGGCCGACGGCATGCGGTCGTCGATCGTCACGCCGAGCCACCCGCCCGGCGCCGTCGGGCCAGTCGTCTCGACGACGACGAGGTGATCGGACTCCGGGAAGCGCTGCTTGTCCCAATCGTTCGTCAGCCGCACGTTCACAGCGTCGGTCCGGCGAGCGGTCGCCCGCGCGCTCGTGATCTTGGCGTCGAAGGCCTTGAGGCCCGCCGGATCGGACGCGGCGATCCGCGCGCGTTCCGCGGCCGTGAACTCCGGCAGATCGACGTCGTGCGGCTCGTAGGTCACCGTCAGGTGCGCGAGCACATCCTGCGGCCGTACGTGCTGGTTGAACTGCAGCACGATCAGGAGCGGCGTATCGAAGCGCTCGCCGCGCCGGTACCAGCGCGCCGACGTGAGCTTGACCGTGGGCGTCGTGAACGTGAACTCTTCGGGCGTGCCGAGCCGGCGTCCGGCCGCGCTCGTCGCGCTCGCGTCGACGCGAACCGTGTACTTCGTCGCGTAGGGCAGTGGCTGCGCCGGATCCGGCGTGAAGATCAGGATCGTCGTGCCTGACCAGCGGAACGCGCCGGGAATTGCCGGCGTGATGTGGATCCACGGCGGCGTCGGATTCGACGGCACCCGCCCGAGCGGCACCATCGGCTCCGAGAAGATGACGCGAATTTCGTTCGCGTCCTGCAGCTGGTTGATTTCGCTGGTCGGACCGACGTTGAGGACCGTCAGTTGCGCCTGCTGGCTCTCGACGGCCAGCGGGACGCCCACGACGAGCGCAGAGGCGAGAAACAGACCGGCAGAACAGCGACGCATGCGACGCTCCTCCCAACGATCTCGGCAGAATGGCGGTGGTTACTCTAGTGCGGGCGGGCTGGGGAGCACGGGCGCCTCTATAAGCCAAGACACCGAGGTCAATCTGCTTGTTCCACACGCCTGTCTGCAGGTACGACTGGTACGTCAGGTACGAGGAACCGCAAACTTGTCATCTTTCTTTCCAGAAAAGAAAGCTGGCCAGCGAAAGCGCGTTCCGCGTACCTGACGTACCTGTCGTACCTGAAGATCTATGGCCTTGGCGGAGGGCAGAACGTCGGGTCGAACAAGTTCCCGAACTCCCCCAGGATCATCGCCGTCGCGCCCCAGGTTTCATGGCCGGCCAGGTCGAAGTGTGGGTAGTCCACGATGATTCCTTCGCGTGAGTGACGCGACCACCCGAGGCGCGCGGGATCGCACAAATCTGGCAGTCCGATTTCGAGCACTGCGGCGACTTCCTTCGGCGCGGGACGAAAGTCCGGGCGCGCGTCGGTGACGCCCACGAACGGAAACAGCAGGTGGTTGCTCACGACGACCCAGAGCGACGAGAGCGCGCCGAGCACGCGGATGCTGTCGGGCGGCACGCCCAGCTCCTCGTGCGTTTCGCGGAGCGCAGCTTCGACGGCGGACTCGCCGGGATCGATCCGGCCGCCGGGCAGGCTGACCTGACCGGCGTGCTGCGGCAGGTCGTGCCGGCGAACCGTCAGCGGCAGCGTGACGTGCCCGTGGTCGGGATAGAGAAGAAGGAGGGCCGCGGCGCGCCGGGCCTCCGGCGGCTGCATTTCCGGACGCCATCCCTTGCGCGTCGGCAGCGGCGAGAATCGAAACTGCGTGTCCCCGCCCGGCAGCGGCTGCGCCAGCCGCGCGCGCAGGAAAGCTTCGACCGCCGGGAGGTCGTTGGACGGACGCGTCACGTTACCAGCGCCGGATGGTGAGTCCGGGCACGAGCGCGAACGCGTGGTCGCGCGTGGCGAGCTCGAAGTCGAGATGCAGTGCGGTGGCGGCGATCATCTGTTCGTAGGGGCCGAGCGTGCGGCCGCGGCGGCTGAGGTCGACCCCCAGCGCCGCGTGGACTCGCGCGACCTCCTGATCGTATGGCACGACGGGCAGCAAATCGAGGAGCGCCTCGAGCCAGCGCTCGGCGCGCATGCGCGGCACCGCGGCCCGGAGTCGTCCTGCGCCGCGCCAGAGCTCGTGCGCGGTCACGGCGGCGATCGCGATTTCCGTGTCGCCGGCGGCGGCTCGCAGATCGAGCTCGCCGCGCTCGGCGGCGATGAGCACGCTCGTGTCGAGGAGCACACCCACGGGTTACCCGGGTCGTCGCTGACCGCCGCGTCCTGAGAGACGCGGCGGACGAGGCGCGCGAGTCGCGCGCGCGACACGCGATTCGGCCTCGATCGCGCCGGTGAGCTCGCGAGGTGCGCGCGGCCCACGCGCCAGGAAGGCTTGAAAGTCGGCGAGCGTCACCCGGCGGACGACCGGTACGATCTCGGCGACCGGCTCGCCGTGGCTTTCGATCACGTAGGTCGCGCCGGTCTCGCGGACCTGATCCACGAGCCGGCTGAACCGGCGCACGGCATCCGTGGCGCTGACGGTCGTGCCCGCGGCGCGGCGCGGTCGGCGTGAATACATATATTACGTATTATACACAATTGCTCCAGTCTCACCCAATGACCCAATGACCCAATGGCCCAATGACCCAATAGCCCAATGACCCAATGACCCAATGGCCCAATGGCTGCGGTATGGTGTCGGCATGCGAGGCTGGTGGCCGGACGCGTTGCAGAGCTGGCGTTCGCTCGTGCGCCGGCCCGCGGCGCCTGCCGCGATCGTCGGCATCCTCGCGCTGGGCATCGGCGCGACCGACGCGACGTTTGCCGTGTTCAACACCGTGCTCTTCCGGCCCATTCCCGGCGTCGAGGATCCGTCGGGGCTCGTCACGGTTCGCGTGCAGCCGAAGGATCGCTCGCGCACGTTTTCCGGTTTCTCGCGCGAGCACCTCGTCGAGATGCGCGCGGCCGATACCGGGCTCGCGGGTCTGACCTCCGAGTGGCGCGGCGACGGCTGGGTGGCGGCGTCCGCGGACGCGGAGCCGCGGCTGATTGGCCTGGCCGGCGTCGCCCGCGAGTATTTCTCCGTGCTCGGCCTGCGCATGCGGCTCGGCCGCGCGCTCGATGACAGCGAAGTCGAAACGCCCGGCCACCGCGTCGTCGTCATCAGCGAGTACCTCTGGCGGACCGCGTTCGACGGCCGCGCAGACATCGTCGGCCGCACGATTCTGCTCAACGGCGAGCCGTTCAGCGTGGCCGGCGTCGTCGAGCGGTACCGCGGATGGTCGATCGTCTTCAAACACGACTTGTGGCTGCCGATGGCGGAGTGGCCGACGATCGATCGCCGGACGAAGCCCGAGAAGCTGTGGGACAGCGGGTACTTCGGGTTCTTCGGGCGGCTGCGCGCGGGGTCGACCGTTGAGTCGGTCGAGCCGCGGCTGGGCGCGGTGTTTGCGCACGTCGATGAGGCTGCCGCCACGCCTCGGCGCGTGGCGATGATGCCGGTCGTGTATCACGGCGCGGTGGACATCAGCCAGCGCTCGATCGAGACGCGGCTCTTCGAGATCTTCCGGGTGGCCGGCATCGGCGCGTTTCTGCTGCTGGCGCTCGCCTCGGCGAACGCGGCCAACCTCCTGCTCGTGCGATCGGCGCAGCGCCGCAGCGAGCTGGCGCTGCGAGCCGCGCTCGGCGGCGGCCGCGGGCGCCTGATGCGCCTGCTCGTCATCGAATCGGCGGAGCAGGCGATCGCGGCCGGCGCGCTGGGGCTGGTGATCGCGATCGTGCTCGCGGGCATGTTCCGCGGCATGCCGTTGCTGCCGTACTTGCCGGCGCTCGACGAGATCGGCATCGACGGGCGGGTGCTGGCGTTCTCGGCGATCATCTCGGCGACCACGGTCCTGGTGTTCGGCGTCGTGCCGGCGTGGCTCTCGACGTCGATCGATCCGCGCCGGCTGCTCGTCGAGACGCGGACGATCGCGCGCTCGACGCACTGGCTGCGCTCGGGTCTCGTGGCCGCGCAGGTCGCGCTCTCGCTCGCGCTGGTCGTCTCGGCCGTGGTGCTGTTTCGATCGCTCGACAACCTGCGCACGCAGGATTTCGGCTTCACGCCGGCGCACGTCGTCGAGGTGGATTTCAACGCCGCGGAGCGCGGCTACACCGCGCCGCAGCGCGCCGAGCTGTTCCGCCAGGCCGTCGAGCGGGTGGCGGCGCTTCCCGGCATCGAGCGCGCCGGCTTCTCGTCGCCCGCGCCCATCAGCACCAGCAGCGCCGAGCAAACCGTGCGGCCGCGGGAGATGGCGGCCGCGACGCCGATCAAGGCGACGAGCAGCATGGTGTCGCACGGATACTTCGACACGCTCTCGATCCCGCTCCTGGCCGGCCGCGATTTTCGCGCGGACGAATTCATGCGCGCGGCGGCGGATGCCCGCCCCGTCATCATCAGCCTCGCGCTCGCGCAGAAGCTCTTTGGCTCCACGCCGGCGGTGGGACGACAAATCGCGCTGGACACCGGCGCGTCCGAGCGTGCCGCGGAGATCGTCGGGGTCGTCGGCGACGTGAAGTGGGCGGATTTGCGCGCCGAGCCGCGGCTGATGGTCTATCGGCCGTCCGATCCTGACTTCGTGTACGGCACGTTGATCGTGCGGTCAGCGCGGCCGCCCGATCAGGTCATTGCCGCGGTGCGAAGCACGATGAAGGAGATCGCGCCCGGCGTGCCGCTCGACGATGTCGGGACGCTCGACGCGGATCTCGATCATCAACTCGTCGAAGAGCGGGTGATTGCCCGGCTGATGGGCATGGTGGCGGTCATCGCCGGCCTGGTGGCGCTGGCGGGGCTGTACGCGATCGTCGCGCACCTGGTCACCGAGCGCACGCGCGAGCTCGGGATTCGCATCGCGCTCGGCGCGCCGGCCTCCTCGATCGCGCGCATCGTCCTGCGGCCCGTGATCGTCCTGACGGCCGTCGGCGCGGCAGCGGGCGTGGGCTTGATTCTCTTGTCGACGAAGGTGCTCGCTGCGCGCGTGTTCCACATCTCGCCGTCCGATCCGTTCACCGTCGCCGTCGCCGGCATGGCGCTTCTGGGCGCGGCGCTCATCGCCGGCTGGCGGCCCGCGCGCCGCGCGACGAAAATCGATCCGGCCATTACCCTCAAAAGCGATCCGTAATCGCGCCCGGACTTCTCAATTCACCTGGACTTCTCAGCTCGCCGGACTTCTCAGCTCGCCGGACTTCTCAGCTCGCCGAACTTCTCAGCTCACCGGACTTCTCAGTTCTCCTTCTTGCTCTGCTCTCATTTTGAGACTAGAGTAGCGTCATGGCCCGTGACGCGCGAGATCTGCTGCCGCTCAAGCCCCTCGTCTTCGAGATCCTGCTCGTGCTCGCCGACGGCGAGCGGCACGGCTGGAGCCTCGTGCGCGATCTCGAACGGCGGACCGGCCAGGCGCTGCTGCCGGGCAACTTCTATCGCGTGCTCAAGAGCATGGTGGCGGAAGGGCTGATCGACGAGATCGAGCCGTCACGAACCGTGCGCGAGCGGGCCGCGGCCGACACGGGCGCCAACGCCGAGCGGCGGCAGTACCTGCAGCTGACGAAGTTCGGCCGCGACGTGGCGCGGGCGGAAGCGCATCGCCTCGAGGCGCTCGTGGCCGAGTCGCGTGGCAAGCGGATCCTGACGGCCAAAGGGCGGTAGCTCGTGACGGCGCCGCCATCTCTCGCGGATCGCCTCTACGGATGGCTGCTGCTGGCCTTTCCGTCCGAGGTCCGCGAGCGTCACGGCGAAGCGATGACGCGCGCGTTTCGCGACGCGCGCCGCGAGCGGTCGGGCCGGCCGTTGGCCCTCGCTCGGCTATGGATCCGCGCGGTGTGGGACGCGCTGTGGAACGGCGCGCTCGAGCGGTGGTCCGGTCATCCCGAGGTGACCGACAGATCGAGGCGGTGGGCAGTGGAACAGTCGTCATGGCTCGCGGGGTTGGGATCGGATCTGCGGATCGGCGCGCGCCGATTGCGCAAAGCGCCCGGGTTCACCCTCGTGGCGTCGCTCACGCTCGCGCTCGGCATCGGCGCGAACAGCGCGATTTTCAGCGTCGTCGACGGCGTCCTGCTCAAGCCGCTCGCGTTTCCCGAGCCCGCTCGCCTGGTCGGACTGTTTCAAACGTGGGAAGGCAAGGAGGACGTCTTCAGCCCGCCGAATTTCCTCGACGTGCAGAAGCGGACGAAGACGCTCGAGTCGGCCGCCGCCTATAACGACCATCGCTTCGTGCTGACACAGTCCGGCGAGCCGGCGTCACTGATTGGCGCGGAAGTGAGCGGCGGGTTCTTTGAAACGCTTCAGGTCGCGCCGCTGGCCGGCCGAACGTTCACCAATGAGGAACATCAGCCCGGGAAGGCCGACGTCGTGGTGCTCGGCCACGCGCTGTGGCAGCAGCGCTTCGGCGGGGACCTGCGTGTGGTCGGCCGCACGATCACCCTCGACTCGCGGCCTCACCAGGTCGTGGGCGTGATGCCCGCTGGATTCGAGTGGCCGCTCCAGACGCAGTTCTGGGTGCCGTCGGAGTACAACGAGTCGTACACGAGCACGAATCGTGGCGCCTGGTTTCTTGGCGCGATTGGCCGCCTGAACGCCGGCGTGAGCGCCGAGCAGGCCAAGGCCGAATTCACGGGCCTCGCAAAGCAGCTCGAGACCGAGTATCCAAAGTTCAACACGAAGGTCGGCATGACCGTGCGTCCGCTCCTCGACTCGCTCGTCGGTGACACGAGGAAAGCGCTGCTCGTGATGCTGGGCGCGGTCGGCTTCGTGCTGCTGATCGCGTGCGCGAACGTCGCCAACCTCGTGCTCGCGCGCGCCTCGGCGCGTGGAGACGAGCTGGCGATCCGCGTGGCGCTCGGCGCCGGCCGCGGCCGTCTGGTTCGACAGCTCGTGGTCGAGAGCCTGCTGCTCGCGAGCGTCGGCGGCATCGCGGGTCTCGCCTTTGCCACCGGCGGCACGCGAGCGCTCGTCGCGCTTCGTCCGGCGGGCATTCCCCGTCTCGACGCCATCGGCGTGGACGGCACGGTGCTCGCGTTCACGGCGGCCGCGACGCTCGTCACCGGCGTGCTGTTTGGCCTGGTGCCCGCGTGGCAGATCGTTCGCCGCGGGTCCGTCGCCGATCGGCTGCACGAGCGCGGGCGGTCCGGCATCGCGAGCAAGCGGAGCCAGCGCATCCGCAGCGTGCTGGTCGTCGCGGAGACGGCGCTGGCGGTCATCCTGCTGTCCGGCGCGGTGCTGCTCATCCGCAGTTTCGTGCAGCTGAGCCGCGTCGATCCGGGCTTCGTCGTCGGGCACGCGCTCACGTTCGGTGTGGGGCTGCCTGATGTGAAGTACGACACCGACGAGAAGCGCACGGTGTTCTATCGAGACCTCACGGCACGCCTCCGCGCGCTTCCGGGTGTCACCGACGTCGGCGCCGTGCTCACCGTTCCACCGACCGCGTCGACGTTCAACCTCAGCTTTGCCGTCACGGGCCGGCCCGACCCGCCGGCCGGCGAGGAGCCGACGCTCGAAGTTCGCGTCGCCGACGCGGACTACTTCCACACGATGGGCATCGCGCTCACGCGCGGGCGCATGTTCGCGGCTGAGGATCGGGCGGGCAGCACACCCGTGGCGCTGCTCACGGAAAGCGCCGTCCGAAGGTTCTTTCCGGGCGAGGACCCGATCGGCAAGCACATCGAGCTCGGGTGGCGCAGGAACAAGGCGCGAGTCGGCGGTGACGTGATCGGCGTCGTTGCCGACGTGAAGTCTTTCGGCCTCGACCAGGTCTCGCCGCCGCAGATCTACCTGCCGCTCGCTCAAGTGCCGACCGACACGATCGCGTTCGTCGTCCGGACGACGACATCCGAGATGAACTTGATCGCGCCGGTGCGCGCCGCGGTCGCGGCAGGCGATCCCGACATGCCGCTCAATCGCGTGGAGACGCTGGCCGAGCACGTCCGCAAATCCATGGCGACGCAGCGCTTCTACATGTTGCTGCTGGCGGTCTTCGCCTCGGTCGCGCTCGCGCTCGCCGCCGTCGGCATCTTCGGCGTGCTGTCGTACCTGGTCACGCAGCGCACGCGGGAGATCGGCATTCGCGTCGCGCTCGGCGCCGGCCGCGGGTCGGTGGTCGGACTGATCATCCGGCAGGCGTTCGTGCTCGCGGTCATGGGCATTGCGATCGGCGTGACCGGCGCGGTCGGCCTCTCGCGGCTGCTCCAGACCATGCTCTTCGAGCTGAGCCCCACCGATCCGATGAGCTTCGGCCTCGTCGCGGTGGGCCTGTTGCTCGTGGCCACCGTCGCCGCCTGGTGGCCGGCACGGCGTGCGGTGGCTGTGGATCCACTAACTGCATTACGGGCAGAGTAAGTACCGGTTCCGGGGTTCCGGAGTTCCGAGGTTCCGCGGGTCGGCGTGTACGCAGCAGCCTGAGTCCCAATTAAGGCCAGCGAACCTCGGAACCCCGGAACCCCGGAACCACCACCGACAAGTGCTTTTCACTCCCTGGTGTTATTGTCCCCGGATGCGTTCGGCGACATTCATTCGTCTCATCACCATCACCTTTTCCTTAGCCGCCGCGGCTGGTGTCGCGGTTGCGCAACGGGGTGCGGCGCCCGTGACGTTGCCCGGCAGCATGGGCGGCGGCGAGACGCTGCTGCCCAACGGCTGGCGCATCGCGCCGGCCGGGCGCCACATGGCCATCGGCGATCTGCCGCTCAACGAGGTGCTGTCGCCCGACGGCCGCTATCTGATCGTTTCGAACAACGGCTACGCGAAGCCCACGCTGCGCGTCGTTGACCTGGAGCGCGGTGTCGTCACGCAAACGGTCGCGTTGGAGGATGCGTGGCTGGGGCTGGCGTGGAGCCCGGACGGAACGAAGCTCTACTCGTCGGGCGCCGCGGCCAACAGCGTCAACGAGCTGGCGTGGCGCAATGGCCGGCTGACGCGCACGGGCACGCTGCCGCTCGGACGCAGCGCGCGCGAGACCGTGGAAGGCGGCCGCGCCTCTTCAGTGCCGCAAAGTTTTGTCGGCGGCATCTCGGTCAGCCCCGACGGGACGCGGCTCGTCGCGGCGCACGTGCTCGGCAAAGCGATCTCGCTCGTCGAGCTCGCGACGGGCGTGGTGCGTGCCACCGCGGATGTGCCGGCCGAGCCGTACACGACGCTCTTCTCGAAAGACGGCTCGACGGTGTTCGTCTCGCTGTGGGGCGGCGCGAAAGTGCTGCTGCGCGATCCGAAGACGCTCGCCGCCAAAGGCGAGATCGTCGTCGGCGAGCATCCGAACGCGATGGTGCAGGCGGCGGACGGCCGGTTGTTCGTCGCGTGCGCGAACACGAACGCGGTGTGGGTCGTCGATCCGGCCGCGATGAAGGCCACCGAGCAGATTGCGGTCGCGCTGTTTCCCGAGGCGCCGCCGGGATCGACGCCCAACGCGCTCGCGCTGTCGCCGGACGGCCAGCGACTGCTCGTCGCCAACGCGGACAACAACACCGTCGCGATCGTGGACGTGTCGAAAGCCGGCGCGAGCCGCGTGCTCGGCTTCGTCCCGACGGGCTGGTATCCGACCGGCGTCGCGTTCAGCCGGCGCGGCGAGGCGATCTACGTGCTCAGCGGCAAGGGCCTCACGTCGCTGCCGAATCCGCGCGGGCCGCAGCCCGGCGTCGGCGGCGCCGAAGGGCAGTACTCGGACGCGATTCTGCAGGGCTCGCTCTCGATTCTGCCGACGCCCGACGATGAAGCGCTGCGCGCCTACACGAACACGGTGTATCGCGTCACGCCGTACAGCGACCAGACGAGGCTGACGCCCGCGGCGGCGCCGGCCGACACCGCGATTCCGCGGCGGGTCGGCGATCCGTCGCCGATCAAGCACGTGTTCTACGTCATCCGTGAGAACCGCAGCTACGATCAAATCCTCGGCGACCTGGGCCGCGGCAACGGCGACCCGACGCTCGCGCTCTTCGGCGAGCCCATCACGCCCAACGCGCACGCGCTCGCGCGCGAGTTCGTGACGCTCGACAACTTCTACGTCGACGCCGAGGTGAGCTACGACGGCCACGCGTTTTCCACCGGCGCGATCGCGACCGACGTCGTCCAGAAACTGTGGCGCACCAACTACGGCAGCCGCGGCGCGGCGTACTTGAGCGAAGGCGGCGGCGAGATGCGGAACGCCTACGGCAACGTCGCGGCGCCGATGAACGGGTACATCTGGGACGCGTGCATTCGCGCCGGCAAGACCGTGCGGAGCTACGGCGAGTTCGCGGATGGCGACTCGAAGGCGGGCAAAGTCGTCGCGACCGTGCCCGGGCTCGAGGGCCGCGTCGCGCCGCACTACGCGAGCTGGGACCTGAAGATTCCCGACAACGTGCGCCTCGACGCCTGGCTCGAGGAGTTCAGGAAGTTCGAGGCCGACGGCAACCTGCCGGCGCTCTCGATCGTGCGCCTGCCCAACGATCATACGTCGGGGCTGTCGAGCGGCTTTCCGACGCCGCGCGCGATGATCGCGGAGAACGACCAGGCGCTCGGCCGGCTGGTCGACACCATCAGCCACAGCAAGTACTGGAACGAGTCGGCGATCTTCGTGCTCGAAGACGACGCGCAGAACGGTCCGGATCACGTGGACGCGCACCGCTCGCCGGCGTTCATCGCCAGCCCGTACGTGAAGCGCGGCAGCGTCGACAGCACGCTCTACACGACGTCGGCGATGCTCCGCACGATGGAGCTGATCCTCGGCCTGCCGCCGATGAGCCAGTACGACGCCGCCGGCCGCCCGATGTACAACGCCTTCACCAACTCGCTCGCGCTGGCGCCGTTCACCAAACGCGACGCCCGCGTGCCACTCACCGAGATGAACGCCGGTACCGGCCCGGACGCCCGCGCGTCGGACGCGATGAACTTCGCGGTCGCGGACATGACGCCGGAAATCGAGCTCAACGAGATCCTCTGGCGCTCGATCCACGGCCCGGCCGCTGTCATGCCGCCGCCCCGCCACGCCGCCTTCATCAAGCCCGTCCTCGGCATTGACACCGATGACTGGGACGACGATGACGACGCGCCGAAACCGAAGCCGATCAAGAGGTAGATCTGTACGGGTTCGTTGGGTTCGTTGGGTTCGTTGGGTTCGTTAGGTTCGTTGGGTTCGTTGGGTTGGGGTCCCGTCGCCAGCGAACCGCGGAACCCCGGAACCATCCCGTTCCGCGTAGAATTCCTCCCAAGCAATCGAGGAGGGTTCTGGTGCGTCAAGTCCTTGCCGTCGTCGTCGCCCTGGGTGTGGTCGTGTCCGCGTCGCCGCGCGCGCAAGTGCCGGCGGGGCAGCCGTGGGACGCGACGTTTCGCGAGATGCCGAAGCCGGACAACATCGAAGCCACGATGAAGCGGCTGAGCGCGAGGCCGCACCACGTCGGATCGGCGTACGACAAGGACAACGCGCAGTGGCTGCTCGCGCAGCTCAAGGCGTTCGGGTGGGACGCGCAGATCGAGACGTTCGACGTCCTGTTTCCGACGCCGCGGGAGCGGCTGCTCGAGCTCGTCTCGCCCACGCGGTTCACGGCCAGGCTCGAGGAGCCGGCGGTGGCCGAGGATCCGACCTCGAACCAGAAGAGCGAGCAACTGCCGACCTACAACGCGTACTCGATCGACGGCGACGTCACCGCGCCGCTCGTGTACGTCAACTACGGACGACCCGAGGACTACGACACCCTCGACAAGCTCGGCGTCTCCGTGCGGGGCGCCATCGTCATCGCGCGGTACGGGTCGTCGTGGCGCGGTATCAAGCCGAAGGTCGCCGGCGAGCACGGCGCGATCGGCTGCCTGATCTACTCGGATCCGCGCGACGACGGGTACTTCGGCGAGCCGACGTTTCCGGACGGCCCGATGCGGCCGAAGGACGGCGCGCAGCGCGGCAGCGTGATGGACATGCCGCTCTATCCGGGCGATCCGCTGACGCCGAACGTCGGCGCGACGGGCAACGCGACGCGCCTCGCCGTGAAGGACGCGCCCACGCTCACGAAAATTCCCGTTCTGCCGATCTCGTACGCGGACGCGCAGCCGCTCCTCGCGGCCATCAAGGGCCCCGTGGCGCCGGACGGATGGCGCGGGGCGCTGCCGATCACCTACCGCATCGGCCCGGGGCCGGCGCGCGCGCACCTGAAGCTCGCGTTCAACTGGGATACCAAGACGCTCTATGACGTCATCGCGAAAATGCAGGGCCGCACGTTTCCGGACGAGTGGATCGTCCGCGGCAACCATCACGACGCGTGGGTCAACGGCGCGAGCGATCCGGTGAGCGGCGCGTCGGCGCTGCTCGAAGAGGCGCGCGCGCTCGGCGAGATGAAGAAGCAGGGCTGGGCGCCGAAGCGGACGCTCGTCTACGCGCTCTGGGACGGCGAAGAGCCCGCGCTGCTCGGATCGACCGAGTGGGTCGAGACGCACGGCGCCGATCTGCAGGCGCACGCCGTCGCGTACCTCAACACCGACGGCAACGGCCGCGGGTTCCTGTCGATGGAGGGATCGCACACGCTGGAGCACTTCATCAACGACGTCGCGCGGGACATCACCGATCCGGAGTCGGGCGTCAGCGTGTGGAAGCGCGCGCGGGCGCAGGCGATCTCGAAGGCCGCCACCCTCGCCGACAAGAACAAGATCCGCAACCGCGAGGACCTGCGGATCGGCGCGCTCGGATCAGGATCCGACTTCACGCCGTTCCTCCAGCACGCGGGCATCGCGTCGCTCAACCTCGCCTACGGCGGGGAGGACCCGGACGGGATCTACCACTCGATCTACGACGACTACTACTTCTACACGCACTTCCTGGACACCGACTTCAGCTACGAGCGCGCGCTCGCGCAGACGATGGGCACCGCGGTGATCCGGCTTGCGGACGCCGACGTGCTGCCGTTCGAGTTCACGAACCTCGCCGACACGGTCGAGATGTACGTCGATGAGCTGCAGGATCTGATCAAGAAGAAGCAGGAGACGATTCGCGAGCGCAACCGGGACCTCGTCGAGGGCGTGTTCTCGGCGACGAACGATCCGCGCCGGCCGCAGGTGCTGCCGAAGCCGGAGGTCGTGCCGCCGTCGATCAACTTCGCGCCGCTCGACAACGCGGCGAGCACGCTGTCAGAGAGCGCCAAGCGGTTCAGCGAGACGCTTGCGGCCACGCGCTCGAAGCTCGCGGGCAACAACCCGGTGCTGATGGGCATCAACCAGAAGCTGCAGAAGAGCGAGCAGAAGCTGATCGATGCCGGCGGCCTGCCGTTGCGCGCCTGGTACAAGCACCTGCTGTACGCGCCCGGCTTCTATACCGGCTACGGCGTGAAGACGATCCCGGGCGTGCGCGAGAGCATCGAGCAGGGCCAGTACCCGCAGGCCGAGACCGAGATCACGCGCGCGGCCGCCGTGATCACGGCGCTCGCGGCACACATCGACTCGATCACGTCCGACATGTTGCGGGCGCCGGTCAAAAAATGATCACCCGATGAATTTGTAGCCCATGCCGTGCACGGTGAGCAGGTACTGCGGGTGCCGCGGGTTGGGCTCGATCTTCTGGCGCAGCCACGCGACGTGCACGTCCACGGTGCGCGTCGAGGGCATCGAGTGGTAGCCCCAGACCTCGTTGAGCAGCTCGTCGCGTGAGAGCGTCGCCTCGCGGTGCTCGATCAAGTACTTGAGCAGCAGGAACTCGCGCGCGGAGAGGTCGAGCGATCGGCCGTGGCGTGTCACCTCGGCCTTGCGGAAATCCACGAGGACATCGCCGAATTGATACTGCGTTGCGGCGGTGGACGCCGCGGCGGCGCGCCTGCGCAGCTGGACCTCGATCCGCGCCGTCAGCTCCATCATGTCGAATGGCTTCGTCAGGTAGTCGTCGGCGCCGAGCTTGAGGCCGAGCACCTTGTCGACGACCTGGCCGCGCGCGGTGAGCATGATGACGGGCGTCGTCACGCCGCGCTGCCGGAGATCGCGGCACACGTCGAAGCCGCTCGCGCCCGGGAGCATCACGTCGAGCAGGATTACGTCCCAGCGCTCGCGGGTCGCGCGCTCGAGGCCCGAGGGCCCGTCCGACGCGGCCTGCACGTCGTAGCCCTCGCTCTTCAATCGATCGGTCAGCGTCAGCACGAGCCCGGGCTCGTCTTCGACGAGCAGCACGCGCCTGGAGGGGGAGGCGACCTCGGCTGTCATCAGTTTGTCGTCAGTGGGCGGAGCTGCCCGCCTGGGGCGCCGGGTGTGAGAGCGGATCGGCCGCGGCGTCCGGCCGCGCCGCCGGCAGATGAATCGTGAACGTCGTGCCTTCGCCCGGGGCGGACTTCACGGTCACGCGGCCGCCGTGCGCGTCGGCGATGCGCTGCACGAGGCTCAGGCCGAGGCCATTGCCGTGGATCTGGCGATCGAGCGCGTAGCGGCCCCGGTAGAACGGCTCGAAGATGTGGGCGAGATCCTCCGGGTCGATGCCGCGGCCGCGATCGCTCACGGAAATCTGCACCTCGTCCCGCCCGCTCGCGTATTGCGCGCTGACGCCAATCCAGCGGCCGTCCGCGCCGTACTTGACGGCGTTCGTCAGCAGGTTCTGAATCGCGCGGCGGATCGCGCCCTCGTCGGCCACGACGAGCGGCAGCTGATCGGGCACGTCGACCTCGACCTCGAGGTGATCCGCGTCGACGAGCGACGCCGACGAGGACATGACCTCGCGCACGAGGCTCGGCACGTCGACCGGCCGCGCCGCCATCGGCCGGCGGTTGCCGGAGAGGCCGGCGTATTCGAGCACCTGCTCGACCATGTCGGTGAGCCGGCGGCCTTCGGTCTCGATCAGATCGCCGTACTGCCGGGCCTGAGCGGTGTCGTGAACGACGCCGGCGGACAGGTTCTGCGCCGCCGATCGGATGACGGTCAGCGGCGTGCGGAGCTCGTGCGAGACCGTCGCGACGAAATCCATCTGCTGCGCGGCCAGCCGCTGCCATCGCTGCGCGTTGAGCACGATCAGCATGACGCTCGCCGCCAGCACCGTGAGGATCCCGAAGCTCAGCCAGAGATTGCGGCGCCGCGCGGCGTTGACCGCCGCGTCGAGCGATCCGGCCGTGTGCTGCAGCCGCAACTGCCAGGGCGCGTTGACGCCCGTGAACTTGATCACGTCGTTCGTGGCCGTGCCCCGGGACTCGACGAAGATCGAGACGGTACCGCCGACGGACGATCGGCGCTCGGCGGCGCCGCGAACCGTCGCCACCGGCGCTGAAAACGTGCCCAGCGCTGACTGCGCCATCCACGTCCGCGTACCGACTTGCGTCGCCAGCTCCGGCCGGATGGCGAACAGCGGCATCATCGCGTCCGCGTGGGTCGCATCGATCGACGCGCCGTCCGGGACGCCGCGTGCGTACACCATCCGGCTGCGATCGGTGGAATCGACGACGGCGAACCGGTACGTGTCGGCATCGCGCGCGGGAAAATAGCGCTCGACGAGCGTCGGCAGCACGGTGCCCGTGAGATACGCGGCGTCGAGCTCCGCGACGACCACGTTCTGTCCCATGCGCACCGAGACCATAGTCGGCCGGTCGCTCGTGACCTCAGGCCGATCGATCCGCGGCATCGAGATGATCACCGCCGGTACCGACGCGACGATCGGGTCGCGTCCCGTGACGAAGTGACTCAGCTGCTCGAGCGCCACAACTTGCGCGGTCTGGCTGGCCGTCATCCGGCCTGGCGCTGGAGGCGGCGGTGGCGGCGGGGTCGGCGTGACGATCGATGACGCGTTGACCTTGGCGAGCCGCTCGGCGACCGGCGCGAGCGACACGGGCCAGGACGCGGCGACGAACGCGTGCGTCTCGGGGTCGTACTTCCGCGCGGCCTGCTCGGGCGCGCTCCCGTTGACGAGGTAGACGGCGCGCACCATCTCGGGGAACCGCGCGGATTCGCGCCACGCGTCGTAACTCTTGGCGAACGCCGTCCACTCCCCGCGATCGAGCGCCGCACCGTCCACCTGCAGGCCGAGATAGAGCCGGACGATCTCGCGATCGAAATCGTCCGCGAACTCCGCCGCGCGCTGCGACAGCGACGCGCGCAGCCGATCGCGCTCCGCTTCGCTCACCTGGCCGAGCCAGCGGTACTGCAGCGTCGCGAGCGTGGCGACGAGCAACACGAGCGACGCGGGCACGATCAGCCGGAGCGGCAGTGACGACCGCATGCGGACGAGTCTAGCACGCAGCCGCGATCGATCGCCGGCTGGAAGTCGTTGATTTTGAAGCTTTTACCTTCTTAACAATCTCTTTGCGATCGCTTAACCATCTCGGTGCGACTTCTGCCGACGATCACTACGTCAAAGACAAGCGTGCGGCCGGCGCGACGCGCGGCCGTCACACGGAGGATCGCCATGAAGCGCGTGTTCAACTGCATCGTCATCATCGGGCTGGCCGCTCAGACGCTCGTCATCGGGCAGGGCCAGGACGCGAGCAAAGTGCTCTCGCTCGTCCGCGAGGCGCTGGGCGGGGACAAGAAGATCGCGGCCGTGAAGACGCTGACCGTCTCGGGCCGCTCGGCCAAAGTCAGCGGCGAGACGACCGCGCCGGCCGCGGATTTCGAAATCGCGATGGAGCTGCCCGACAAATACATGAAGAAGGAAGTCGTCGCGACGATCGGGACGAGCACGATCGCGCGTACGACGGGATTCAACGGCGAGGGCCTCATCGACGCGACGGACACCCCGCCGATGGGCGGCGGAATGATGGTGATGCGCTTCGGCGGGCCCGGCGGTGGGGCGGCTGGCGCGCAGCCGACGCCCGAGCAGGCCGCCGCGATGCGCAAGAACGCGCTCCAGGCCGCGCACGAAGACTTCACGCGGTTGACGCTCGGCATGTTCGCGTCCTCGTTCGCCGCGTTTCCCGTCGAGTTCAGCTACGCCGGACAGGCCGAGTCGCCCGACGGCAAGGCCGACGTGATCGGCATCAAGGGCGCCGACAACTTTCAAGCCAGGTTGTTCGTGGACAGCGTGAGCCACATGCCGCTGATGATCTCGTGGATGGCGAAGGAACCGATGGTCATGAACATGACCAGCGGGCCCGGGCGCGCCTCGAGCAGCGGCGGCGCGAACGTCGTGCAGTTCGGCGCCGGCGGCGGCGGGCAGCAGATGACGCCCGAGCAGCGCGACCAGATGATGAAAGAGATGCAGGACCGCATGAAAGAAGCGGAAGCGAAGCGCCGCACGGTCGAGTACCGCCTGTACTACGGCGACTACCAGGACGTGAGCGGCGTGAAGCTGCCGTTCAAGCTCCAGCGATCGATCGACGGCAAGCCGAGCGAGGAGATGACGCTCGAGAAGGTGAAGATCAACCAGAAGATTGATCCGAAAAAATTCGAGGTCGCGAAATGACCAGGTTCGTTAGGTTCGTTAGGTTCGTTGGGTTCGCGATCACGCTGTCTGCGACCGCGAGTCCGGCCTTCGCGCAAACGTCCGCCGACCCCGCGCGGCTCGTGGTGACCGTCACCGATCAGACTGGCGGCGTGATTCCGAACGCCAGGGTGACGGTCACCGCTCAGGACGCGGCCAATGCGTCCGTGTCGATTGCGCCGGTGCCGACCGCCGAGAGCGGCATCGCGACCGTCGAGCACCTCAAGGCGGGGCGGTACACGATTCAGGCGGAGTTCCCCGGATTCGAGACCGCCACGGTGCGCGACGTGCGCGTCGGCGCCACCGGCAACGTGCGCCGGACGATCGTGCTGCCGATCAAGAAGGTCGCCGAAGACGTGACGGTCGGGCGCGACAAGCAGTCGTCGGCGCTCGACCCGCAGGGCAACTCGTTCTCGACCGTGCTCACGCGCGAGCAGATCGAAGCGCTGCCGGACGATCCCGACGAAATGGAGAAAGTGCTGAAGGCGATGGCCCCGCCGGGCGCGCAGATTCGCGTCGACGGCTTCACCGGCGGCAAGCTCCCGCCGAAGTCGCAGATCCGATCGATCCGGCTGCCGCGCATGGACCAGATCGCCGCGCAGAACCACGGCGGCCTGAACGGCCTGCTCTTCATCGACATCATGACGCAGCCCGGCAACGGGCCGCTGCGCGGATCGTTCGACTTCACGTTCCGCGACGACGCGCTGAACGCGAAGAATCCGTTCGTGCCGGTGAAAGGGCAGGAAAGCCTCAAGCAGGGCGGGTTCTCGCTGAGCGGATCGATCGTGCCGAACAAGTCCTCGTTCTCGCTGCAGCTGCAGCGCGCGGATCAGTTTGACACGACCAACCTGCTCGCCGCGCTTCCGGACGGCACGGTGGCCGCGCCGATCCGCCGGCCGACCGATCGCATGAACGTGTTCGCGCGCTTCGACCAGAGCATCACGAAAGACCACATGGCGCGCTTCAGCTTTACGCGCACGGCGACGACGCTCGACAACCTGGGCGTCGGCGGCTACGACCTGCCGGAGCGGGCGTACAGCACGGACACGACCGACAA
The DNA here is from genome assembly GCA_035279905.1 of Vicinamibacterales bacterium. Taxonomy (GTDB): domain Bacteria; phylum Acidobacteriota; class Vicinamibacteria; order Vicinamibacterales; family SCN-69-37; genus DATEGZ01. Next base: position 2,093 of record DATEGZ010000168.1, on the reverse strand, counting down.
CCAGTTCCGCGTGACGGAAAACGGGCCGCTGGGGCGGCGGTTCTTCAGCGAATCGCGGCTCCAGGTGCACTGGGTGGACAGCGCGACGCACTCGCTCGTCCAGGCGCCGACGGTCCGCGTGCTCGACGCGTTCACGCGCGGCGGCGCGCAACAGGCGGGCACGCGCGACGTGCTCGAGTTCGAAGCCGCCAGCGACCTCGACTACGTGCGCGGCCGGCACTCGTTCCGGACGGGCCTCCTGTTCGAAGGCGGAAGGTACCGCACGAGCGAGGAGATCAACTATCTGGGCACGTACACCTTCGCGAGCCTGAACGCATTCGACCTGGGATTGCCGGCGAGCTTCACGCGCCGCGTCGGCGATCCGGCGATCGCGTACAACAACGTCCAGGTCGGGGTCTACGGGCAGGACGACTTCCGTCTGGCGAAGAGCCTGATGCTCTCCTACGGCCTGCGGTACGAAGCGCAGACGCTCCTCGCCGATCAGCTCAACTTCTCGCCGCGCGTCACGATGACGTGGTCGCCCTTCAAGAGCGGCAGGACGACGTTCCGCGCGGGATACGGGCGGTTCACGGATTGGCTCGGGCTCGGGACGTACGAGCAGACACAGCGCCTCGACGGCTACCACCAGCAGGAAGTGAACATCATCGACCCGGACTATCCCAATCCCGGCGAAGGCGGTACGACGCCGCCGACCAACCGGTACTTCCTCGATTCAGGACTCGCGTTGCCGGAGAGCCAGCTGGCCAACGTTGGCGTGGACCAGACCATCGGCATGGTGCGGCTGAGCGCGACGTACGCGATGCGCCGCGGCACGCAGCAGCTGCGCGGCCGCAACCTGAACGTGCCCGTCAACGGCGTGCGGCCCGATCCCGCCTTCACCAACGTCATCGACGTCGTCGGCGACGCCCAGCAGCGCGGATCGAACGTGACGTTCACGGGGACGTACATCAACCTGAACTGGCATCAGACGTTTCTGGCCGGGACGTACACGTTCTCGAACAGCGAGACGAACACGACGGGCGCATTTGGCGTGCCCTCACGCGGCGACGATCTCGGCGCCGAGTGGGGCCCGGTCGGGCCGCGGCATCGCGCGGGCGCCTCGTTCAACACGCAGCCGATCAGGAACCTGTCGGTGGCCACGCAGCTCCGGTACGTGAGCGGCACGCCGTACAACATCACGACCGGCTTCGACACGAACAACGACGGCATGTTCACGGACCGGCCGGCGGGTGTCAGCCGCAACAGCGCGCGCACGGCGGCGCAGTGGGACCTTGGCATGCGCGTGTCGTACGCGATTGGTTTTGGCCCGCGCCCGGCTGCCGGCGGGGCGTCCGGACCGCAGGCCGTGCTGGTCACGATCGGCGGCGGCGCGCCGGGCGGCTTCGGCGGCGGCGCGAACGATCACCGCTATCGCGTCGAGTTCTACGTCTCGGCGCAGAACGTGACCAACCACAACAACTACATCGGCTACAGCGGCGTGATCACGTCGCCGTTCTTCCTCGACCCGACCAACGTCCTCAACCCGCGCAAGATCGAGATCGGCGCACGGTTCGGGTTCTAAGGACCTCGGGAGTCGTTTCGCGGGCGTTTGACAACTTCAGGTGTCATTTCGCCCCGAAACTACTCCCGAGGTCGTTTCCGCCCGAAAACTACTCCCGGCGTCAACACCCGCCCGTTGGGTGTCTTACTTCGTCTAAAGCCTCGGTTTTCAGGAAAGGGAGCGCAGGGTGCGCGTTTTCGGACACTGCCTGCTTGGCGTGTGCGTGACGTCGGGATGGCTGTTTGCCCAGGCCGCCCAGGCTCCTCCCGCTCCTAAGCTCGACCCGGTCAAGGCGGAAGCGACGCTCGCCGACGCCCGCAAGGCGCTCGGCGGCGACAAGCTCGCGGCGGTGAAGACCGTCGTGCTGACCGGGCAGACGCGCAAGCTCCAGGGCAACAACCTGGTGCCGGTGGAGTTCGAGATCGACATCGAGCTGCCCGACAAGTACGTGCGCAAGGACGAGATTCCGGCGCAGGAGAACGGGCCGACCTCGTCCGGGTTCAGCGGCGCCGATCTGATCCAGTTGCCGACGCCGGCGGCGCCCGTGCCACCG
>DATEGZ010000167.1:0-13706 GCA_035279905.1 Vicinamibacterales bacterium | reverse complement strand
CGCCCGCCCCCACCGCCGCCCCCGCTCGAAGACCGGATGAACGTGCTGCCGGGATCGAGCGGCAAGGTCGCGACGCTGCGACAGAACGCGTCCCACTTGCCGTCCTGATAGAGGTATTGCTCCACGTTCGACAGGTAAAACGCGCCCACGGTCGCGCCCCGCGCCTTGAGATACGTGGCAATCGCGCGGATCGCTTTCGGGCCGCCAAAGTCCCCGACCACCGGCACCACGAGGTTGCGTGATTCGAGGTCCTTCAGGAACTGGAACCCCTCGTCGGTGGCCAGATAGCTGCGGCTGATGCCGGCGGCGTCGGTCGCCATCATCAAGTCGGCATAGGTCGGATTCGATCGGACGTAAAACCCGTTCGCGTAAAACGCCTGGTACACCGCCTCGAGGCCGGCCAGATCATCCGAGGGCAGCGGCAGCGCATGCGTCTTCGTCAGATGCTGTTCGATGGCTTTCACGTTCTGCTCGAACAGCGTCTGGCTCGTTTGCGACGCGCTGAACGCCGTGAACAGCTCGGCCGCCGTGGACCTGGTCGAGACGCTCGCCGGCACCGGCTTCGAGAACAACATCGACAGAAACGCGGCGCCGTCCTTCGACAGCTCGAAGATCGCCTTGTACATGAGCTGCAGATCGAGATTGCCGCGGCGGATGTCGAAGATCACCGCGAACTTCGGCCGCGTCGCCACCATGTAGGTGTAGTTCTGTTCGGGTCCCACGCCCAGATAGACGTTGCCGGGCCTGGTGCGCGCGACCAGATCGGGAATCACGTACTGGAACCACAGCTCGTTCGACGTGAGGTTCGTGATGTTCTCGCCGCGAAAGTACCCGCCGGCCTCCGATGAGCTCTGGCTGAGCGACCAGAACTCCGCGTCGGACAGCCGCTCGGGCAGGCCGGGCCGCGGCGCCTGAGCCGCGAGTCCCGCGGCGATCGCCGCGACGAAAATCGCGACCAGCGCCCGGCGCGCCTGACGTCCGATCACTCGCTGCCGCCCTTGACCTTCTCGAGCGAGACGGCGAGGGCCTCAGCTGCCGTGACGATCACCGTGTCGCCAAGACGCGGCTTTTCGAGCATTTTGGGATCCTCGACGCGCAGCGTCACATACCGGCCGCCAGGGCCTTTGAGCGTCACTGTTTGCGTCGTGCGATCCAGCGCTTCGATCGTCGCGACGATCCGGACCACGCGCACGGCCGCGCCGCCGGGCGCGGTGCCGGCGGCCGTGCGCCCCGTACCCTCGATCACCTTGAAGGGCTCGGCCTTCTCGGCGTCTGTCGGCGCGCGAAGGTCGGCTGCGACCCCGATGTAATACTTCACCGTCACATCGTCGCCGATCTTCACTTCGTTGAGGCGCTGCACCTGATCGCCCACGACGACGGTTTCACTGTTGCCGAGCGGCCCCTTGAGCGTGACCTCGCGTTTGGCGAGATCGATCGCCGTCACCTTCGCGGTGACGGTGACGAGCTGATCGACCGTCTTCACCTGAGGACTCGTTGTCCCCTGGGCGAGGGCGGTCGTCATCAAGAGCGCGCTCGCGAGAGCAGCGCCCAACCCGAATTGGACAAGTCGCGACCTCATAGTTGGAATCCCCGTCAAAGTTTTAGCCACCCGCCGTCCACGCGTCAACGGGAATCGAACTTGCACTGATCGACAGCGGAGGTCGTATGTCGACACATTCACGTAACTGGTGTCTGCGCACGGCCGGTGCATGGGTGCTGGGGATCGCGATGTCGCTCTCGGCTTGCGCACCGACCACGGCGCATGTCTATGTCTCATCGCGTCCGCCAGCGCCAGTGTACGAAGCTCGCGGCGTGCCGCCCGGTCCGGGCTACATCTGGGTCGAGGGCTATCACCGATGGGATGGCCGCGCGTACGCCTGGGTGCCGGGACGCTGGGAGCGCGGGCCGCACGCCCGAGCCGCGTGGGTGCCGGGACACTGGGTCCAGGATCGGCACGGGTGGTACTACGTGCAGGGACATTGGCGATAGTGGTGGTTCCGAGGTTCCGGGGTTCCGAGGTTCGCGGCCGCGAATGATCTAAGATTCGCGGAGGATGAGAACCTCGCGCATCTTCCGCTTCTTCGGCGCGACGGTCGCGGCGGTCGTGCTGGCCGCCGCGGCGGTCGCAGCCAGTCAGAGCGCCTCGCCAGGCCCGCGCGTCGAGATCAGCTTTGCGTCCGCGGCGCGCGGCACGCCCGTCACCGGCCGCGTGTACGTCGCGATCAGCCGCGTGAACGATCGGCAGACGCCGATTCAGCAGGCCGATTCGACCGGCGCACCGCTCTTCGGGAAGAACGTCGACGGCCTCGCACCGGGCGCGACGGCGGTGATTGGCGCGGACGACCTCGGCCACCCGGTCGCGAGCTTGCGGGACATTCCCGCCGGCGACTACTGGATCCAGCCGTTCGTCAACGTCTACACGGAGTTCAAGCGCGCCGACGGGCACACCGTGTGGCTGCACATGGATCAGTGGGAAGGCCAGAACTGGCGCCGGTCGCCGGGCAATCTCTACGGCGATCCGGTGCAGATGCACTTCGATCCGGCGTCGGCCGCGCCGATTCGGCTCGTCGCCGACAAGGTGATTCCGCCCGTGCAGGTGCCGGCCGACACCGACACCATCAAGCGCATCAAAATCCAGAGCCAGATCCTGAGCAAGTGGTGGGGTCAGCCGATTTATCTCGGCGCGACGATCACGCTGCCGAAAGACTACGCGACGCATCCCGACGTGAAGTATCCCGTGATCTACTCGCAAGGACATTTCTCGCTCGGCGCGCCAGGCGCCGGAGGCGGTGGCCCTTCGACAGGCTCAGGGCAAGGTGGTCGGGGTGGTCAGGGCGCCGCGCCTGCCGACAACGGACCCGCGCCGCGCGTGATCTGGGTCTCACTCCAGCATCCATCGCCGTACTACGACGACTCGTACGGCGTGAACTCCGAGAACAACGGCCCGTACGGCGACGCGATCATGCAGGAGCTCCTGCCGGCCCTCGAATCGCAATTCCGCATCATCCGCCAGCCGTGGGCGCGCATGCTCACCGGCGGATCGACCGGCGGCTGGATCGCGCTCGCGCACCAGGTCTTCTATCCCGACTTCTACGGCGGCTCGTTCGCGCTCTGCCCCGACGGCGTCGACTTCCGCTACCACCAGATCGTCAACGTCTACGACGACGCGAACGCGTACTGGGTGGATCGCGGCTGGACGAAGCTCGAGCGGCCCGACACACGCCGGCCGGACGGCAACATCACGGCGATGATGAAGGACGAGAACTGGTTCGAGCTCGTGCAGGGCGACCACTCACGATCGGGCGGCCAGTGGGACATCTGGGAGGCGACCTATTCCCCGGTCGGGCCCGACGGCTACCCGAAGCGCATCTGGGACAAGAAGACGGGCGTCATCGACAAGGACGTCGCGAAGTACTGGAAGGAACACTACGACCTGCGCAACATCCTCGAGACCAACTGGACCGTGCTCGGGCCCAAGCTCGCCAACAAGATCAACGTCTACGTCGGCGACGCGGACACCTACTACCTCAACATGGGCGTCCACATGCTCGAGGACTTTCTGAAGAAGGCCGACGACCCGAAGTGGACGGGCGAGATCGTCTTTCAACCGATGGCGCCGCACTGCTGGGGACCGCGCGGCGCGGAGCTGTTCGACAAGATCGTCGCGCAGATCGACAAGTACGCGCCGGCGGGAGCGGATCTGAAGAGCTGGCGCTACTGATTCGCCGATTTGGCGACGGGTGGCAACTTCGATCGCGCGTTCACGTCGAAGTAGGTGTTGATCTTCCCGGCGAGAAACTCGCGAACGAAATTCCGGATGGGATCGAGCGCACTGGCGCGGCCGTCCGGACCGATGCCGCCGCCGCCGTAGCCGAAGCGCGTGGACACCGATCGAATGAACGTGCTCTTCTCGTCGAGCGGCAGCGTCGCGACGTTGCGCGCGAACTCATCGAACAGCCCGTCCTGGAAGAGATACTGCTCGACGTTCGAGACGTAGTACGCGGAGACGACAGAGCCGTGATCGCGGATGTAGCGGCCGACGGCCCGCAGCGCCTTCGGACCGGCGAAATCGCCGACGACCGGCACGATCAGGTTCTTCTCCTCGAAGGCCTTCAGCCACTTGAAGCTCTCTTCGTTCGCCAGGTAGCTGCGGTTGACGCCTTCCATGTCCGTCTGGAGCATCAGCTCCTCGTAGCTCGGAAAGTTGCCGCCAAATCCGCCGCTGCGCCCGACGAATCCGCGCGATCCGGCCCCGGCCGGAAACGACGAGTACCGGATGTTGGGGCCGTCCCAGAAGAACGAGAAGTAAATGCCCTCGATCTGCTGCAGATCTTCGGCCGACAGCGCAAACCCGTGGCGCTTGGTGAGCTGCGTTTCGATGTCGTTCAGGTTCTGCCGGTACAACCCTTCCGTCGTCGAGACCTGATCGAACGCGCGGAAGAGATCGGCGACCGACGACCTCGGCCCGACATTCGCCGGGCGCTTCCTCGCGAACAGCCGCGAGAGGAATTCGGCGCGATCGACCGAGAGCTCGATGAGCGCCTTGTACATCATGTGTTCGAGCAGATTGCCGCGCCGGATGTCGACGATGAACGCGATCGCGGGACGCGTCGCGAGCATGTAGGTGAAGTTCTGATCGGGCGCGACGCCGAGGTACACGCCGCCGGGCTTGGCCGACTGCTGGAGCGCCGGCACCACGTACTGGAACGTGTGCTCGTTCGAGACGAGATTCTCCGACCGGAAAAATCCGTTCGGCTCCGACATCGACGTGCTGAGATTCCAGAACTCCTGGTCGGTGAGCCGGGCCGGGAGCGCCTCGACAGGCGTGCCGGCGCGCTGCTCGCGCGTGAGCGGCATGACGCCGGGGCTCGCGATGAGCACGAGCAGCGGCACCAGCACCCACGGCTTCAGCGCGCGGAGCGGCCGGCGCGTGAACGGGGCGTCCATGGGAAAATCTTATCGCTAGCGGGAGCGCCAGAGCACGTCTGAATACGCGCGAATCTTGCCGTCGCGGAAGTCCTTCAGCAGTCCCGGCATCGAATCGAGCAGCATGACCGCCCGCGAAGCGTACGACGACGAACACCCGTTGAAGCAGGACCGGATGAACGTGCTGGACTCGTCGAGCGGCAGCGCTTCGACGTTGTGGACGAAGTCGGCCCAGATGCCGTCGCCGAACAGGTACTGTTCGACATTGGACAAGTAGAAGACCGACACCGACGCCTCGTGCGCCTTGAGGTAGGCGCCCACGGCGCGAAGGGCCTTCGGCCCGGCGAAGTTGCCGACGATCGGCACGAGCAGGTTCCGCTCTTCGAACGTCTTGAGCACGCGGAAGGTGCCCTCGCTGCCGAGATACGCGCGGTTCTGCCCCGCCCCGTCCGTCGCGACCTGCAGATCCGCGTAGGTCGGATAGCGCATCATGCCGCGGCCAGGAAACGACCCCTGCGCATACGCGAGCCCCGGCCCGGCGCCGAAGAAATTCTGGAACACGTACTCGATGCCCGACAGGTCGTCGGCCGTGAGCTTGAAGCCGTGCTTCTTGACGAGCACGTCGCGAATCGCCTGCAGGTTCTCGTCATACAGCGCGCGGTTCGGCTCCACCTTGCTGAACGCGTCGAAGAGCTCCTCGGCGGTCGACGCCGCGTCGAGCCCCGCCGGCCGCTTGCGCGAAAACAGCCGCGACAGGAACTCCGCGCGATCGGCCGAGAGCTCGAAGAGCGCCTTGTACATCAGGTGTTGCTGGAGATTGCCGCGCCGGATGTCGGTAATGAAGGCGATGTGCGGCTCGAGCGCCGCGATGTAGGTGAAATTCTGGTCCGGGCCGACGCCCAGGTACACGCCGCCGGGCTTCACGATTTTCGTGAGCGTCGGCAGCACGAACTGCAGCGTGTCTTCGTTGGAGACCAGGTTGTCGGACCGGAAGTACCCGCCGGGCTCGGAGAAATCGTCGATCAGGCGCCAGAACTCCTGATCGGTGAGGTGCGTCGGCAGCTCGACGCGGGCCGCGACGAGCGCCGGGCCCGGCGCGGCACAGAGAACAAGTGCCAGCGCGAGCGAGACGAACGCGAGGCCGCGCCGAATCATCGAGGCATTCTGACGCCGGACACAGGCGGCCGGCCGGAACCACAGCCGCGCGTCTCTTCACGCATCGAGCCGAGATAGCTCATGAGTCCGCCGCCGCCGTAACCGCCGCGCCCGCCGCCGCCCGCGGAGCGGATGAACGTGCTGTGGTCGTCGAGCGGCAGGCTCGCGACGTTGCTGCAGAACTGCGGCCAGATGCCGTCCTGGTTGAGGTACTGCTCGACGTTCGAGAGATAGAACGCGACGACTGTGGCCTGGTGCGCCTTGAGGTAGGCGCCCACGGCGCGCAGCGCCTTCGGCCCACCGAAGTTGCCGACGACCGGCACGATGAGATTGCGCTCCTCGAGATCCTTGAGCACCTGGAAGTTCTCTTCCGATCCGAGGAAACTGCGGTTGAGCCCCGCGCCGTCCGTCTGCATCATCAGGTCGGCGTAGTTCACCATCGTGCCGCCGCGCCCCGCGCCCGTCGATGACGAGTTGTAGTTGATGCTCGGTCCGAACCAATAGAAGTTGTAGTAGACGTTGTCGGCGATCGCCTGCAGGTCCGCCTGCGAGATCGGCAGCGCGTGCTTCTTGGTCAGCAGGTCCTGAATGTCCTTCACGTTCTGGCGGTACGCCGCCTCGGGACTGGTCTGCACGTCCCAGAACGCGTTCATCAGCTCGGCGCCGGTCGACTTCGTCGTGAGCCCCTCGGGACGCTTCTTCGAGAACAGCCGCGAGACGAACTCCGCGCGATCGGCCGAGAGCTCGAACAGCGCCTTGTACATCAACTGCTCGTGCAGGTTGCCGCGGCGGATGTCCGTGATGAACACGATCTTCGGCTTCAGCGCCGAGATGTACGTGAAGTTCTGCTCGGGCCCGACGCCCATGTAGGCGTTGCCGCCGCCCTTGGTGCGCTGGAGCAGATCCGGAATGACCGTCTGGAACCAGATCTCGTTCGAGAGCAGGTTGTCCGAGCGGAAGAACCCGTCCGGCTCGGAGAGGTCCTCGATCATCTTCCAGAACTCTTGATCGCTCAGCCGCTGCGGCAGCGTGTCAGCCGCCGCTCGAAGCGGCGCCGGCGCGGCCACGAATCCGAGAGCCAGAGCGAACGCGAGACTCGCGACGACGAGCGATCGGTGCTTGGTCATAGTCTGTGAACCGTGATTTTACAACGGTCAGCGGCCCTGCGCCCGCTGCACGGCGTCACGAATCGCCTGCATCGTGGCTTCGGACCCGGTGAACAACCCTTCCGGGAAACGCGCGTAGGCGAGCATCTCGGAGTAGATCGGTCCGCTCTGGTACAGATTCAGGCCCATGCCCGCGAGGAACTGCAGGCGCAGGTTCCGGTCGTGGTTGATTTGCGCGTCCTTCAGCCAGGGCGCGAGGTCCTTCGCGTTGCCCGCGTAGGTCGAGAACAAATCGATCGCCGAGTTGAAGCCGATCTCGCGGAGTGACTGCGCGACCTGCGCGTACTGCGGGCTCTGCAGCTTGGCTTCCATCGCGTCGAGATCGATCTTGCTCGGCTCGACCTGCCCCATGACCACCAGGTCGTAACCCTGGCCGTTGTTCGTGTTGCCCCACACGATGCCGTTCGGGAACGCTTCCATGAACGTGCCGATCTCGCTCTTCACGGCCGCCGTGTTGCTCTCGTAGAGCTGGACGAAGAGCGTGACGACGCCGCCGGGATTCAGGTGCTGCTTGACGACGTCAAAGAACTCCTTCGTGTAGAGCGTGGCCGCGCCCTTGACCCACGGGTCGAGCGGGTCCGACGTCACGGCGTCGAACTTTTCCTTCGTCGTGAGCAGGAAGTGACGCGCGTCGTCGATGTGCACCGTGACCTTCGGGTTCTCGACGACGTTGTAGTTGTGCGCGGCGAAGTACTTGTCGACCGACGCCGGCACGAGCGGCTCGATCTCCGCGATCGTCACGTGATCGACGTTCGGGCCGATCGAGACGGCGCCTGCCGTGACGCCCGCGCCGCAGCCGATGACGAGGATGTTCTTCGGCGCGTTCGGAATCAGGTGCGTCATGTGGCCGAGCATGCGCTGCAGGCGCATGTCCTGCGGCTCGCTCGACGCCTGCACTTTGCCGGCGTTGTGGTAGTTGCGCACGCCGCTCGGCAGTTCGGATACGGCGACGAACGCGTTCAATCCCTCACCGACATACAAGATGTTGCTGAGGCCGACCCACGTCGCGGAGTACCGGCCGTAGGCGACGAGCAGCCCCGGCACGTCAGGGATCCAGCGCGCGAGCAGACCGGCGCCGCCTGTCGCGAGCACGAGCGCGATCACACCAGCCCACTGCAGGTTGCTTTTTCCAGGCTCACCCGCCACCGCCGGCGCCAGCATCAACAGCGCCGAGAGCGCGCACAAGACGATCAGGAGCTGCTCGGTGTGCTGCGTGTGCAGCCAGACGACGAGCAGCAAGCTGGCGGTGAGCGCGCCGACGATCGCGCCGACGGTGTTCGCCGCGTAGACGCCGCCGACGAGACGCGCCGGATCTTGACCGGGCATGGCGACCGATGCCAGCGCCAGCGGAAAACTCGCGCCCCAGAGAATCGCGCCCGGCAGCACCACCCAGAAGCAGCGCGCGAGGTCGAGCTGGAATTGGAAGGTCGGCGCCGTGGCGATCTGCGGATTGATCGGCCAGTACGGCAGCGAGTCCGACAGCATGTACGCGGCCCAGGCGATCGCGGCGCAGAGCAGCATCTGGCACCAGCCGAGCGCGACGCGCGGACGCTTGACGTCGCGCGCAATCGCCGAGCCGATGCTGCTGCCGATGCCCAACCCGACGAGGAACACCGCCAGGATCAACGAGAACGTGTACGTCGTCGCGCCGAAGACGAGCGACAGCAACCGCGTCCAGATGACTTCCGCCGAGAGCGCCGTGAGACCGGAAATCGCGATGGCGAGGTACACGAGCCGCGCGCCTGGCGCCTCCTCGACCGGAGCGCCCGTCTTCTCGACCGGCTCGTAGGGCGTCAGCTTCGCGAGCATGAGCGCCAACGTCGCGACCGTGACGTTGATCAGCACCGCGATGTACGTCGTCACGTTCATGTCGAAGAGCCGCAGCAGGTAGAAGCCCGCCAGCAGGCTGCCAATGACCGCGCCGCCGATGTTGCCGCCGTAGAAGAAGCCGAGCCAGGACACGCCCTTCGGCGACGTCTCGACCCAGCGCGCCACGGCCGGCAGCGTCGCGCCCATCAGGAGCGTCGGCGGCAGCAGGCAGATGGCGGCGACGACCGCGCGGAGGATGAGGCCGACGAACCCGGACCCGCCGACCGCCGTGTACACCGTGTTCACGATCGGCATGCTGAACAGCAGGAGCAACCCGAACGCGCCGATGGCCAGCTCGAGCATCGCGTAGACGCGCAGCGGGTGCTGTTTGTTGTCGATGTACCGCGGCAGCAGGTAGCTGCCCAGGCACATCCCGCCCATGAACGTTCCGAGCAGGACGCCGAGCGACACGGCGGACGAGCCGATCGAGAGCGACAGCAGCTGAAACCAGACGATTTCGTAAATGAGGGCCGCGCAGCCGCTCCCGACGAACAGCAACAGCATCCACGGGAGGTATTGGCGCGACGAGTCTTGAACAGGCATCGATCGAGCGGTCATCGTCTGGGGATCCTATAACAGCGAATGGGGTTCCTCGGGGTTCCCGGGGGTTCCTCGAGGTTCCTGGGGGTTCGAGGCTTCCAAGCGTCTTGGTGCTTTTTACGACACTGGGCCGGGGTTTGTGTCAGGCGATTGACGCGGGGCGGATTTCGGGCCCAACCCGTCGAGAACGATGCCGTACACGACCTCGTCGAGGTAGCGGCCGTCCTTGAGCGCATGGGAGCGGAGGACCCCCTCGCGCTGGAAGCCGCACTTTTCCAGGACGCGCATTGAAGCCGGGTTGGTCTCAAAGACCTGCGCGAAGAGCCGGGCAAACCCGAACGTCTGAGCCACCCAGGGAACGAAGTGGCCGACGGACGCCGTCGCGAGCCCGCGGCCCCACCAGGCCCGGCCGAGCCAGTAGCCGATTTCGGCCGCGTGCCGGTTGACGTCGGCGCCCGGGACGACGCCGATGCCGCCGACGGCCGCGCCGCCGACGTCAATCGCCAACGCCGTCGGCGGATCCTCGGCCGATGCGGCCGCGAGCCACGCGCGGCCGGCGTCGATTGTGTACGGGTGCGGAAACCGGTCGCGCAAAGTCAGCCATACCGCGCGATCGTCGGCGTGGCGGACGAGCGAGTCGAGATCGTCCACGTGCCAGGGACGCAGCACGCACGGACCACAATTGATCTGCATGGTTCAGAAGTTCCTTGGGGTTCCTAGAGGTTCCTTGGGGTTCCTCGAGGTTCCCTAGGGTTCAGCATCTCGAACCCGCGGAACCCGTCGAACTCGTCGAACCTGCCGAACCCTCAAGTAACTTTCTTCAAAAGTTGAATTTGTCCCGCGTGATACAGATCGTGCGCCGCGATGCCCGTGACGAGATCCGCGATCGTGTAGCGGCCCTTGCCGCGCCGGCTGAGGTCACGCGGCGCGAGATCGGCGACGGCTTCGCGCAGTTGCGCGTGCGTGCGGTCGAGGCGCGCGATGTCTTCGCGCCAGACTCGCGCATCGGCGCCGCGGCGCGGAAACCAGTTCGATCCCTCCAGCTCGAACGACCCGCGCTTCGCGCCGGTCAGCAGGCGCCACACCGCGTACTTCCAGTACGCGCAGTGCACGACGATCTCTTGAATGCTGTGGCGCCCCGGGCGAGGGCGGCGCGCGGCGGCCGCCGGCGACACGCTGCGAATCGATCCGCGCAGGTTCGTGCCGTGCCACGACGGACGGTTGTAGGCCTGGTCGAGGCCCGTTAGCAACTGATTCAACTGTCGATCGATCGTCGCCATCAACGCGAGATCCTACTCCCGAAGAGCGTAGGAAACATGAAGGTCATGAAGACATGAAGGACATGAAGGAACAGGCGGGATGCCGTCGATCTGACTGCCCGGCGTAGCCGGGCGCGATTGGCGGAACAGGTCAGAAAACGAAAGCGGTCGAGTGATGCAGCCGCTCTCGTTTTCTGACCTGCTCCGCCAATCGCCAGGGCCGCCTGCGGCGGCCGTCAGATCGACGGCATCGGAGTCTTTTCCTTCATGCGCTTCAAGTCCTTCACGGCCTTCATGAGTTTCTTGCCCTTCAGGACCTTCATCGCCTTCACGTTCTCATCGCACGCGGAACACCAGATCGCGCCGTACCGGCGGCCCGCCGGCCGGCGTCGCTGTCACGCTGACGAGATGCGGCCCGTGCTCGAGCTGGCCGAGCGGCAAGTCGAACTGGTAGCCGGCGACGCGACCGGCGCTGAAGGCCTCGGCGGTCAGCGTCTCGGCCTTGTCCAGGAGCTTGCGGTCGTTGACGTCGAGCACCTGCACGGTCATGTTCACCGGCCCCAGCGGACCGTCGCCGCCCTGAAACACGCGCACGAATCCGGCGATGTTGTCGCCCGGCGCGAAATCGCGCGCGGCGGTGGGAATGATCGGCAGGACGTCTTTCAGCGCGTCCGTTCTCGGCACCGGAGCGCCCTTGCCGCCCACCACCATCGCCGAGAGCGACAACGGCGCGCGCGTGTAATCGGGCACTTCGATATCCGCGTACACGGTGCCGCTCTTGTCCGTGGCCTTGCTCGTCGCGTTCAGCCGGAGTTGATATCGACCGGGCGCGAGCTGCAGCTTCCAGTACAGGTCGTAGCGCAGCTCGTCGCCGGTGGACGGCAGCAGCGTCAGCTCGCTCTTCTCGAGCACGGGCGGCCCCGCGCGCCCCTCGCCGTCGTACAGATTGCGCACCACCGTCACCGCTTCGGGCACCGGGCTCCGTGGCGAGGGCACGCGAACGCTCAGCACGACAGCCACGTCTGCGTCCCGGCCGTGGGCGGCGAGCGCGACGGGGACGGCCGTGGCCCGCAGTGCCAGCGCCGGCGAGTCCATCAAGCCGACGAGCCCGAGATCGTTGACCGCCGGCGTGTCCTTCGAATCTCGCGCCGTGCCGGCGTCCTTGGGCGCGAAGTAGCCGGACCGCGTGCGCACCGTCGATCCCGGACGCTTCACTTTCACGTCGACCTTGCGGTATTTGCCGTCGGGCCTGCCGTTCGACGTCTGGTAGCCGAGCAGATAGTACGAGGACGCTTCCGTGAAGATGTGATTGATGCCGGTGTCGATCTCGTCGGAGTTCACGATGGCGGTCGCCCCGGTGTAGCCCGCCATGACCTCGAGGAAATCGCGTCGCAGTTTTGCGAGGCTGCGTGCGGTCGGATCGGAGAACGTCGCCGGCGCGGGCCGTCCCGCGCGCCGGATCGGATCCTGCAAGTACCGCTCGTAGCCGCCGTAGCCGCCCGGATCGATGCTGTAGATGTTGATGTTCGCGCGAGAGGCCCGCGCGAACACCTCGAGCATCCGGTCCTTCTGCTCGCCCGGGCAGCCACGCTGTGCGCCGAAGTCGATGGGCGGGCCGGTACTGATGAAGACGATCGTCTTGCGGCGATTCGGTACCGTCGCCAGGCGCGAGACCACGGTCTCGAACATCGGCACCGTCAGCTGCTGGCGCTCGCAGTTGCTGCGGTTGAAGAGCGTGCTCGATCGCTGCTGATCGCCGCTTCGCGACACCGGTCCCGGGTAGACGTAGGTGTTGCTGCCTGGCGGCGTCCATTCCGGCTCGTGTGGATCGAAACGATCGACCGCGTTGATGAGCTTTTCCTTGTCGCTCGTGAAGTCTTCGGTCCGGCCGCCGTCGCGCGGAAAGACGACCGCGCCGGTGTCGGACGGGCCGAGCCGATCGATGACGTCGCGCGCGATGCCGCGCGCCGCCATGATGATGTCGAGGTCGTCCCACGGCACGTTCACGTCGTCGAGCACGATCGCGAAGAGGCGGCCGTCGCCGATTTGATCGGCGAGGTCGTTGTTGGCGACGTCGCTCGAGACGTGACGCATCCACGCCGTCGGCGCCGGGTCGTTGGCCGCGGCGTCGATCTCCGCGACGGCGACCACTCGCTGGGGCTTCCCTTCCTCGTTGACCGTGAAGTCCTCGGCCGTGAGCCCGTGGATCGGCCGGCGATCCTTGTCGAGCACGGACACGTCGAGGCGGATCACATCGGCGCCGACACGGAAGATCGGCTGCTGCGCGGGCGGCTCGGCTTGTTGCTGCGGCGTCTGCGGCGGCGGGGTTTGAGGCGGCGGGGCCTGCTGCGCGGACAGCGTCAGCACCACGGACGCGATCGCCGCGGCGGAGAGCGCGACGCCGAAACGTACCATCGGTCTCAGGAGCCCTTCAGCCGATGATGGTGGCCCGCCCGCCAGTTGTCAATTGGCGGGCGGAATCGATGCGCTAGACCGTCGGATGCTTCGTGTGCCAGTTCGTGCGGATCTGGTACTGATGCGCGACCGACAGGATCTTGTCGTCGTTGTACAGATTGCCGGCGATCACCGCGCAAATCGGTTGCGGCTTGCCGGGCTCGGCCGGCGGCGTCTGCGGCGCCGGCGTCGGCGGTGGCGCCGCTGCAGCAGCGGCTGGATCCGCCGGCGCGCCCGCGCGTCCGCCCCCGCCACCTCGCCCCTGCTGCGGCACGTCGAACTTGTACGGCACGACGACGCACGGATGCCCGGTTGATGCGTGCAGGCCGACGTCGAA
>DATEGZ010000166.1:0-7572 GCA_035279905.1 Vicinamibacterales bacterium | reverse complement strand
CGACCGCGGCGGACGTACGGCGGGCGCTCGAGACGGCCGGCATCGCGCGGTTCGTGGACGCGCTGCCCGA
Source organism: Vicinamibacterales bacterium (assembly GCA_035279905.1). Classification (GTDB taxonomy): domain Bacteria; phylum Acidobacteriota; class Vicinamibacteria; order Vicinamibacterales; family SCN-69-37; genus DATEGZ01. Next base: position 7,502 of record DATEGZ010000166.1, on the reverse strand, counting down.
CGGCGTGCGCACGATCGTGGGCGATCGCGGGCTCGCGCTCTCAGCCGGCGAGCGGCAGCGGCTGGCGCTCGCGCGCGCGTTCCTCGCCAACCCGTCGGTCCTCGTGCTCGACGAACCGAGCGCGGCGCTCGACCCGGTCTCCGAACGGCACGTGATCGACGGCTACCGAAGCGTGATGCGCGGCCGGACCACCGTCGTCATTTCGCACCGCCTCGAGATCGTGCGCTCGGCCGATCGCGTGGTCGTCCTCGATGGCGCGCGGGTCGTCGAGCGCGGACGGCCTGCCGAGCTCGAAGCGCGCCGCGGCGCCTTCGCGAAGCTCTTCGGCACCGATCGTCCGAGCCCCGTGCCCTCCTGATGTCGACGTTCACCGTGTCGGTCGCGACGGCCGCGGGCCGCACGGGCCGCGGCGTGCGCATTGGCGTCGTCGACAGCGGCATCCACGCCGCGCACCCGCACATCCGCGGCATCGCCGGCGGCGCGGCGATTAGCGAGGATGGCGCGAGCAGCGGCGACGTGATCGATCGCCTCGGCCACGGCACCGCGGTGGCGGCGGCGATCCGCGAGAAAGCGCCGGACGCGGCGCTGCTGGCCATCAAGGTGTTCGATCGCACGCTCGCGACGACGGGCCGCACGCTGGCGGCGGCAATTCGGTGGGCCGCGGCCCAGCGCGTCGCGATCATCAATCTCAGTCTGGGCACGACCAACCGCGACCACGAGCCCGCGCTCGCGAGGGCGATCGCGGAAGCACGCGCGGCCCACGCGATCGTCGTCGCGGCCGCGCCGCAGGACGGTCTCGACTGGCTGCCGGGTGCGCTCGCCGATGTCATCGGGGTCGAACTGGACTGGGCGTGTCCGCGCGAAGCGTGCGCGGTGCAGGTCCGGCCGGACGGCACGGTGCGGCTCGCGGCGTCGGGATTCCCGCGGCCGATTCCCGGCGTGGCGCCGGCGGACAATCTCAAGGGCGCGAGCTTTGCGGTGGCCAACGCGTCGGGCCTGCTCTCGCTGGCGATCGAGGATCAGCGTGTCGCTTCGATCGCGGACGTGGTGCGCTGCTTGCGGGCGATCGGCGCGGATCGGGCCGCGCCGGACTAACGCCGCGTCCAGTCGCGGTCGCGAACGACCTCCGCGACCTCGATGTGGTACTCCGAGTACCACTGCTCGCGTCCCAGCCGTTGGGCCAGGCGATGGCGCTCGTGCTCGCGCCATCCGCGCAGCGTCTCTTCGTCCTGCCACCACACGAGCGTCAGTCGCTCGCCGTCATCGGACGTAAAACGTTTGTAGTCGACGAAGCCGGGCATGGCCTTCGCCGTCGCGAGCATCTCGGCGGCCATGTCCTGATAGCCCGGGCCCGCGTCCTCGCGCAGACGCGAGCGGAAGAGAATGATCAGCATGCGTCATTCTCGCACCTCGACGAACGTGCAGCCTGCTCCCGGACGTCAAGGGCCCTTCACCCCAGGACCTCAGGCGCTCTCAACTCCCGGACTTCAAGCGCTCTTCCCCCGGACCTCGACGCTCTTCACTGCGAGTGTTTGTGTTCGGCCGGCAGCCCGAGCTTCGCGATCGTGTCGCGTTCGAAATCGAACTCGATGAGCACCACGGGCTGATCGCCCACGACCCAGCCGTCGTGACCGGGATCGATCGTAACGACCGCGGGCGCGGCGAACTCGACGATGCAGCCGTCGGCGTACTCGATGTGGATCTCGCCGTGCGCGAGGAAGCCGACGTGGCCGTGCATGCACAGCGCGCTGCCGACGACGGGTTTCATGTCCTTGGACCAGCGGAAGCCGGGCGGATAGATCATCCGCTTCACGCGCGCGTTGCCGGCGCGCACGACGTCCAGCTTCACATGGCCGACGTCGCGGCTCTCGGCACCGCGGATCGGTGCAAACAGCGGATCAGGCACAGGAACCTCCCGTGCCGCGAGATTACCAGATATGCAGGGTCGAAAGAACGCGGCGCCAGGTGCTGACCCTGGCCTCGCGCTCGAGCCGGTGGAGGCCGCCGATCGGGCGATTCAGCCAGTCGCTGTCGCGGCGTCCGCCGCGCCACACTCTCCGCCGATCCGGCGTCCGCCGGCGGTCGTAGACAGGCACAGGTGGTGGCACGTCCGTCATGTCGCCAACGATGTGCTTCATGCCAAGCGCTATCGGCCGTTCTCGATCAGCCCTTTAAGCCGCGCGAGATCGCCTTCCAGCATCTTGCGCATGCCGCCCTCGATCATCGACGCCGGCAGGAAACCGAGCGCGCTCGACTCGCCGCGGTTGGTGATGCGCGCGACCGATCCCGCGCCCGACCGCTGAACGGAGTACGACACGGTGCCGGTGAACGGGCCGTCGACGACCTTGAGCGTGAGCGCGTGCGGAAAGTGAAACGACTCGACGGCCGTCGTCCACGCGACCTCCTGTCCCACGAACGTGCCGGCGTGCCGGACGCGCGCGCCGGGCTTGATGCCCGCATCGATGAGCGCGACGGTCTTGACCGCGCTCATCCACTCCGGCTCGCGCTGCGGATCGAACATGACGCCCGCGACGTCGGTGGGCTCGGCGGCAATTTCGATCTCGGCGGAAACGTTGACGGCGGTCATGACCCTATTCAAACACAGCCGCGCCCGCCGGACGTGTGCCAGAATCGCTGCCGTGCCGTGGCCTTCATCCTTCCATCCGCCGCGCGAGTCCGTCGTCAGCCGCTTCCTGCGCTACGTGAAGATCGACACGCAGTCGCGTGAGGGCTCGCCGGACATCCCCAGCACGCCGGGCCAGTGGACGCTCGCCCGGCTGCTCGCGAGCGAGCTCGGGGCGCTTGGCGTCGAGCGCGTCCGCGTCAGCGACACGTGCATGGTGTACGGAATGATTCCCGCCAACGTGCAGACATCCGCGCCGGTCGTCGGCTTCATCTCGCACGTGGACACGTCGCCGGCGGTCTCGGGGGCGGACGTCCGTCCGATCGTGCACGCCAACTATCAGGGCGGCGACATCGCGCTGCCGGGCGACCCGACGCAGATCATCACGGTGGCGCGCAATCCCGTGCTGCGCGATCTCATCGGCGACGACATCATCACGACGGACGGCACGACGCTGCTCGGATCGGACGACAAGTCGGGCGTGGCCGCGATCATGGCGATGGCGGACGTCCTGCGGCAGAATCCCGGGATCCCCCACGGTCCGATTGCCATTGCGTTCACGTCCGACGAGGAGATCGGCATCGGCATCAACACGTTCGACGTCGCCGGATTCGGCGCGTCCTTCGCCTACACGGTGGACGGGGACACGCTCGGCGAGATCAACCACGAGACGTGGAGCGCGCGCCTGGCGACGATCACGTTCCGCGGCGTCAGCACGCATCCGGGCACCGCCAAGGGGTTGATGGTGAACGCCGCGTATGCGCTCGGCGATTTTCTGATGCGGCTGCCCGCGGACATGCGGCCCGAGACGACCGAAGGCCGTACCGGCTTCGTGCACCCGTACGCCGGCGCGATCGACGTCGAGACCTCGACGCTCAGGGTCATCCTGCGCGACTTCGACGTCGACGGCCCGACCGGGCTCGACGCGAAGGAGCGCCTCGTCCGGCGGCTTGCGTCAGAGACCGAGGCGCGGTGCCCAGGCGTCGGCGTCAGCGTCGAGGTCGTCGATCAGTACCGGAACATGAACGAGGTGCTCAAGGACCATCCCGCGCTGGTCGAGCGCGCGCTCGAGGCCGCGCGGCGCGCCGGTCTCACGCCGGTGACCCGGCCGATCCGAGGCGGGACCGACGGGTCGAAGCTCACGTTCCGCGGCCTGCCTTGCCCGAACATCTTCACCGGCGGCCACAACTTCCACAGCAAGCTCGAATTCAATTCGCGGCGCGGCCTCGAGAAAACGACGGACACGCTCGTGCACCTCGCCGCGCTCTTCGCGGAAGGACGCCGGGAGTAGTTTTACGTTTTGCGAAAAACTACTCCCGGCGTCATCTTCACCTTTAAAACTCGAACCGCACGCCGATCTGCGCTTTGCGCGGCGCGTAGCTCGTGTTGTACCCCGTCAGCAGGAGGAACGACGTGGACGCCTGGTTGCCCGTGGCCGGATTCGCGAAGTTCACGTGGTTCGTCAGGTTGAACACGTCCACCGACAGCTCGACGCGGCGGTGCTGCTGCAGCGGGATCCGGTAACCAAACCGCATGTCGAGCGACATGAAGCCCGGCCCGTACGCGCCGTTGCGCTCCGACTTGTAGTTCTTGACGGTGTAGGCGTCCTCACCGGTTCCGCTGTACGTGCCGGCCGCGATCGGCTCGGCCTGAATGCCGTTCAGATCGGGGTCGATGTTGCCGTTGGTCAGCGAGAACGGGCGGCCGCTCAGCGCGCGGAACACCCAGCTCAGATTCAACCCGTACGTCTTCGGCACGAGCACCGTGCCGCTGAACGTGAAGTTGTGCCGGTGTCGAAGTCGCTGGGCCCTTCGTTCAGCTCCAGGTGCATGTTGTCGCGCACCTGGAAGTTGCTGCCGGCGGCGCCGTTGCCCGACGTGTTGCCGCGCGCGCTGCCGTAGGTGTACGAGACCTGCGCGCTGTAGTTGTGGCTGTAGCGCTTCCGCACCTGCATCATCAACGCGTTGTAGTGCGAGCGGCCCGTGTTGACGAACTGCGTCACGGCGGCGGAGAACGGCGCGAAGCCCGGATACTTCTGGGCCAGCTCCGCGGTCGCCGCCGTCAGCGTCGCGCTGCCGACGCGCGTGAGCGTGGACGAGGCCACGTTCGGGTTCGAGCGCACCTGCGGATTGAGGTTGAGCGCCATCAGCAGATCCTTGCCTTCGGAGTGCACGTAGTCGGCGCTGACGGCCAGGTCGGTCACGATCTCACGCTCGTACCCAACTGAGAGCTCATCCGTGTACGGCGTCCGCCGATCCGGGTTGTCCCACGTCGCGCCCGTGTTGCGGATCACCGATCCCGGCGGGAACATCTGATTGAGCAGGGCCTGGTTGATGACCGGACCGTTGACCAGAAACGGATCCGTGGGGAACTGTCCGTTGCGGGGCCCGAGGTCCGGACCGGCGACCGGGAACGTCGAGTTGAACGAGGTCGTGAACGGCGTCCCTGTGTACAGGCCGCCGACGACCTCGAAGTGGGTCTTGTCATAGAACCGCCCGTACCCGGCGCGGACGACGCCCTGCTTGTCGAGCGTGTAGGTCGCGCCGAGCCGCGGCGCGATGTTGTTCTTGTCCGTGGGATACGAGTCGACCAGCGGATCGTCGGTTTCCGGAATCGGCAGCACTTCCAGCTCGTAGCGCAGACCGAGGCTCAGCGTCACGTGGTCGTTGAACCGCCACTTGTCCTGGGCGAAGAACGCCGTGTAGTGGGACTTTTCGGTGAACGTGCTCGGGCCACCGACGCGGATCGAGAACCGATCCGGATAGGTCGAGGCGACGGCCGCATTGAACGCCGCGTTGCTGCGGCCGAACGAGAACGTGCCGTTCATGTTGCCCTGGTTCGTGTTCCAGGCGTTCGTGTACTCGTACTGTCCGCCGAATTTCAGATCGTGGTCGCCGCGCCGGTGCGGCAGGAACCAGCCGAGCGTTTCCTCGATCTGGATGCCGTCGTCGATGCGAGCCTGCGCGGTGTTGTCCTGCTGGTCCGTGTAGTCCTGGAACGCGAGCGTCACCGGACACTGCGTCATGTCGCGGCCGTTGCCGTTGAAGCACGCGTTGGCGAACGCGACGTTCTCACGCGTCCACGTCAACCGCAGCGTGCTCACCATGGTGTTGCTCAACACGCGGTTCAGCGAGCCTGACAGCGTCTGGTCGACGTCGGATTCCTCGCGGGCGGCCGCCGGCGTGATCAGGGGCGGCGTAATGATCTGATTCGCCTGGGGCGACGTCTCACGCAGCCAGCGGATACCGTACGTCGTGTTGGCGTTGACCTGATGGTCGCCGCGGACGATCGTGTTCCACACACGATCCCTGGTCAGCTGCGTGCCGTTCAGGTCCGGCCGCGCCGCGATGTTGATCGTGTTTGGACGATTGATCAGGAAGCGCTCGAGGCTGCCAAAGAAAAAGATGCGGTTCTTCGCGATCGGTCCGCCAATCGTCCCGCCCCACCGCTGATAGACCGTGTCGGGCTTCGCCCCGCCGTGCTTCGCGTTGAAGTAGTCGTTCGACGACAGACTGGCGCCCTGGAAGAACCCGAACGCGCTGCCGCGGTACTGGTTGGTCCCCTGCTTGGTCACCGCGTTGATGATGCCGCCGGACGTGCGCCCGTATTCCGCGTCGTACTGGCTCGAGATGACCTGGAACTCCTGCACGGCCTCGATGGGCACGCGCGCCTGGCTGCCGGCGCGCTGACCGATGACGTCGTCGTTGTTGTTGCCGCCGTCGAGCATGTAGTTGCTGTTGCGCGGATCCTGGCCGTTCACCGAGATCGAGTCGGCGCCGAATGACTCGGTGCTGATCGACGGCACGATGCCAGGCAACAGGCCAACGAACCCGATGAAGTTGCCGTTCACCGAGGGCAGCTGCACGAGCGTCTCGGAGGTGATGTTGCCGCCAATCTCCTTGGAGGTGATGTCCACCAGGGGGGAGGTCGCCGTGACGCTCACGGTTTCTTCGAACGAACCCAGCGTCATCGCGACGTCAATCGACGCGGTCTTGCCGACCTCCAGCCGGAGATCTTTCCGCTCGACCTTCTTGAAGCCCTGGAGCGACGCGACGAGTTTGTAGGTGCCGGGCACGAGACCGCTGGCGATGAACGTGCCGTCCGGTCCCGACGTCGTGGTGCGGAGCATTCCTGAGTCCTGGTTCGTGATCGTCAGCGTGACACCAGGCAGAATCGCTCCCTGGGCGTCGATAACCTTGCCTCTCAGCTCAGTCGTGCCTTGCTGCGCAGACGCAGGGCTGGCGAGCAACAGGGCCGCCAGACCCCAGCCGATCAGTGGACGCATCATTAGCTTCCCCTCCATGCCGTATTGGGACGAATGACAGGCCGCCGGGCGAGGTCGGGGGACACAGGGAGCAGGGCTCGCCCGTTCGCTATCGAACGAAACGCCGAAAAATCAGCCTGATCGATCCGGAATGATACTCGAAGTCAGTACCAAGCTGCTGATGGAAAGGGACGCGGGCGCACGTGCGCTGAGGGACGGGCACCCTGTTTTCAGGGACAGACTCTCGAAAGCCTCTCAGCGGCTAGGCGACCGGCTGGTCCACGACGCGGCCGTCGAAGAGGTAGATGTGCCGCCGGGCCATGGCGATGTACCGCGGATCGTGGGTCGCGATGCAGACGGTGGACCCGCCGGCGTGCAGTTCGGACAGCATCGCCATCACGGCTTCCCCGCTCGCCGAATCCAGGTTGCCGGTCGGCTCGTCGGCCAGCACGATTGGCGGGCGCCCCGCGATGGCGCGCGCGATCGCGACCAGCTGCTGGTGGCCGCCCGAGAGCGACGACGGCCGCTGCTTCGCGCGCGGCGTCAAGCCGACGCGGTCGAGCGCCGCGGTCACGCGCGCGCGGCGCTCGTCGGCGCTGGCGCCGTGCAGCGTCA
>DATEGZ010000165.1:0-7550 GCA_035279905.1 Vicinamibacterales bacterium | reverse complement strand
GCCAGCGGCGCGGCCGCCGGGTCGCCCGCCCGCTCGGCCTCCGCGCGCAGCGCCTCGCGGATCATCGTCGACAGATCGATCGCCGCGGTCGTCACGAGCTCGTGCACCTGCGCGGAATCGCGGCCCGCGGCCACCGCGTCCGCGGCCGCGACCACGCGTGACGCGGCCTGGCGCAGCGGAGCGGTGCCGGGATCGACCTGCAGGATCGATTCGGCCACCGTGGTCAGCCGCGCGCGATCGCCCGCGGTGAACGTCGATCGTCCCGCGAGCTCGGTCAACCGATCGAGCGCGCGACGCAGCGCCGCGACCCTCGGAGCGGTCTCCGGATCGCTCGGCGGACGCCGCCACGATCCTTCGCCCTTCGCATCGCCGGTGAGCCGCCGCGTCGGATCGATCCGCTCGCGCACGTTCATCGTCCGCAGGATGAGACGGCTCTTCGTGAAGGCGCGCTGCAGCGCGGCCACCGCCGCGCGTTCATGGACGAGCGCGGCGGACGTGTCGGCGACCGCAAGCGAAGTCGCGGCGTCGCTCATCTTGCGGATCGCCGTGAGCACGTCCTGCCGGCCGCGATTCTGCATCCGCCCGGCGAGCAGGTCCTGCTCGCCCGCTGCTTCGTTTTCCTCGTGGAGCTCCGTGGCGGCGGTCGCGGCGGCTTCCGCCTCGATATCTTCCAGCTCGCCGCCGAGCATGAAGACGAACTCCGCGCGGACCGACCGCTGCATCGCCGCCAGGCCCATCGCTTCGTCGGTCAACGCGTCGCTCGAGAGCGTGCTCTTCTTCGTGTGGAGCTGCTCGGTCTTGATGATGATCATCTGCTCGCTGAGCGCGTACTTCTCGCGGTCGTCGCCGGTCGCGAATCCCTCCAGCGCAACGTCGCCCGGGGCCAGCACCTGCACGATGAACGCGTCGGATTCGACGGGCGCGCGATTCGGCAGCGAGTCGGTCGCGACCGCTCGATACACGACCGTGTCGCCCGGCGCGAGGCTCAGCGTCGCGAGCGCGAGCCGGCCCTGCCCCGTCCACGATCGGTCGCTGGGCTTGCCGAGCTGGAGCGGGGCTTCGCCGCCCGTGAACGTGAAGTTCTCACCGGATCCCGAAACCTTCGTGTAGACGAGCCGCAGCGATCGCACGGCGAGGTCGTCGTCAACCGTCGCCGTCACGTCGATCGAGCGCGACGTGTCGCCTACGTACATATCTTTCGCCGGCGCGGTGATGCGCACGGCCGGCGGCGCATCCGGGCGCACGCTGAGGGTAACGAGCCGGCGCGGACCGGCCACGCCCGCAGCAGACACAGGTTCGATCGCGAGGTACGTGTTGGTCGCAGCGGTCACCCTCCCCGCAAACCGGCCGGCTGCGCGGGACGAGAGTTGGTGCGACGCGTTGGCCGCATCGACAATCGCCATCGACGCGGCCTGGCCTTCGACCTCGAACTCGAGCTGGCTGCCGGCGAGCGCGTCGAGGTGATCCGGATTGCGAAGCGAGGCCGGCGCGATGCCGCTGTAGGCCGGCGAGACGACGCGCACGGCGACGTCCAGCACTGCCGCGTCGCCCTGGCCCGAAGCGATCGCGACCGCCGGGCTCATCGGCCAGACGCGCGTCAGGACCACGCCGGCAACCAGCCACGCGGCGATCGCCGCCGCGACGAGCGCGGCAGATCGGCCCAACGGCAGCAGCGACGCGACGTTGACGGTCCCGGCCACTCGCGCGGCATCGTCCCACACGAGATCGCGCATGACGGGCTGCGCGCGATCCGGATGATCCGCGAGTTCGGCCGACGTGACGAGCAGATTGCGGAACTCGGGAGCGTGACGTTCGACGACCGCGGCGATCGCGCGTCGCGACGAACGGGTACGCCACCACGCGAACACGGCGGCGCCCGCGACAATCGCCGCCGCAGCGAGGCCGCCAGTGCGTGGCCGCATCGCGCCGCGCCACATCGGCGCGAGCACGAGCAAGGCCGCAAACGCGCCGATCGCAACACCAGCAGCGAGGCCGCGCGCCCGGACACGCGTGCGCGCCTGACGAACGAGGCGATCGAGCGCGTCAGGCCACACGACGATCCCCCATCGACGAGGTTGCCGCCGGCTCGGGCCGCCGGCGCCACCACCACTCGAGGCCCAGCAAGACGAGCGCAGCCACCCACAGCCATCGGCCAAGCGGCGCCCCCTCGACGGCGGGCGCCGACGGCCCCGTCGATCCCGTCGGCCGCTCCCACCGCGTGAGCTCGTCGCGAGAGATCGACGTAGGCTCCAGCGCGCTCCAGGTCCCCGCGCGCGTGGCGCCGGCGATGGCCGTCGACAGCGCGGCGGTGAACAACGTGGGCGCGGCGGCATTCGAGAACAGCAACAGCTGCGCCGGATTCGAATCAGTGCGCGCAGCAGCCAGCAGCGTTGCACCACGCTCGTCGGCGACGATCGGTGTGAAGACGGCCGGCGCGTCGGCGGTTACCGCCGTCGCCGTTCGCGCCACCGACGCAAGCAACCGATCTTCGCTGAGCGCACGAACGGCGTCGAACATCCACGGCGTGTCGATCGCGTGCGCGCTTGTCGAGAGCGACGCGCGATCCGGCGCGCCAGGCAGCACGACGACGACCGGGCGATCGGCGGCGCGAGTGGGCACGCCGACCTCGAACGCCGCGCCGGCCGCGGCTCTCAGCCCGGCCGCGTCTTCCGGCCGAGCTCGCCAGTCGATGGGTGCCGAGGGCGCTGCTGGACCGGTCACCCAGGACACCGCGGTCTCTGCGGGTGTGAGCGTCAAGCGGGGCGTCATGGTTCGCGACTCGCCTGCTGCCGATTGGCCATCGAGCGCCAGGCCCGCCGGTTGCGCATTGAGATTGAGTGGGATCTGGATCAACTTCAGGCCGACACCTGACGGCACGGCCGCCGCGTCGGTGGCGCTCAAACTTCCGGCCGCGAAGCTCGACACGACGACGACCTCGCGATCGCCTGTCTGACGATTGGCCCACCCAATCGCGGCCGCGAGTCCCTGGCGAATGTCCGCTGCGTCGACGACGATCTGGTTCGTCGCGCTGCTGAGGCGGCTGATCTCGGCAGCCGCGCGATCCACGCCGGGCCGGCCGTCATCGGACGGCTGCGACATTCGCGGCGAGCGATCGACGATCACCGCGCGCGACAGCCCGGGCCCGGCCGCCCGCACCGCCGACGCATTGCGCCAGACCGGCTGGGCGAGCGCGACGACGGCCGCGGCCACCACGGCCAGCCGAATGAACATCAGCGGCACGTCGGTCGGACGATGCCGACGGACCGCCACGACGCGCGCGTCGGGAAGAAAGCGAAGTGTCGGGAACGGCCGCCGTGTCGCGCGGTGCCGGCGCAGCAAGTGCACGGCGATGGGCAGCGCCAGCGCCATCGCGCCGAACCACGCCCACGGGTTCGCGAACGCGATCACGCTTTCTCCCGTTCGGCGTGGCTGACGGGCCGCGATCCGCGCCGGAGCAAGTGCCGCCGCAGCGTTTCTTCCGGCGGCATGTCCGTCGTCACGAGCGTGTAGTCGAGCCCGTCGGCGAGCGCCTGCTGCCGAGCCTGCGCCAGAAACTCCGCGACCGCGCCGCGATAGCCACGCCCGATCGTCGCCGCGTCGACGACGCGCGTCGCTGACGACTCCAGGTCTTCGAACTCGACGGCGCCGCGGTACGGAAACTCGATCTCATCGCGCGTGAGGATCTGCAGCGCCCTCACGTCGTGCCCGCGGCGCACGGATCGCGCCATTTCTCGCCATGCGCGGCTCTCCTCGTCGTAGAAGTCGGAGATCACGAACAGGAGCCCGCGGCGCCGCAGCAGCTCGGTCGCGCGCGAGATCACCCGCTCCCCCGGCCAGACCCCGCCAGACGGCAGCTTCGCGAGCCGGGCCAGAATCGTCCGCAGGTGCAGCTGGCCGCTCTTGGCCGGCACGTACACGAGCGCGTCGCCGGCCGAGGTCATCAATCCGACGCTGTCGCCCTGCGACACGATCAGATACGCGAGCGCCGCGGCGACGATCACTCCGTACCGAAATTTCGACACGCCCTTCTCGGGAAACGCCATCGACCCGCTCGTGTCGATCGCGATCACGGCCGCCATGTTCGTCGTCTCGTGGAACTGCCGGGTGTAGAGCCGGTCGGTGCGCGCGTGCAGCTTCCAGTCGAGATACTTCAGGTCGTCGCCCGGACGGTACGCGCGATGCTGGCTGAACTCCGCGCTGAAGCCGTGGAAGGGACTGCGATGCGCGCCCGAGCGCACGCCCTCGACGACCCGGCGCGCGACGATCTCGAGATCGTCGACCGCGGCGATGACGGCCGGGTCGAGCGGAGCGTACGACATCTACGACGCCGGGACGGCGTCGACCAGTTGCTGGATGACGTGATCGGGCGTGACGCCGTCGGCTTCCGCCTGAAAGTTCAGCAGGACACGATGACGCAGCACCGGCAGCGCGATGGCGCCGAGATCCTCGATCGACGGCACGCTGCGGCCGGCCATGAGCGCGCGCGCCTTGGCGCCCAGGAGCAACGCCTGGCCCGCGCGCGGCCCGGCGCCCCACTTCACCCACTGGCGCACGACCGGCGGCGCCGTCTCGTCGCCCGGCCGCGTGGCCCGCGCGATCCGCATCGCGTATTCGATCACGTTCTCCGCCGCGGGCAGCTCGCGCACGAGCGTGCGGGCGCGCTCGAGATCCGCGCCGGTCGCGACCGGCGTAATCGGCGGCGGCTCGGCTGCGGTCGTCTGCGCGAGAATCCGGCGCTCTTCGTCCATCGCCGGGTAATCGATCACGACGTTGAACATGAAGCGATCGAGCTGCGCTTCGGGCAGCGGGTGCGTGCCCTCCTGCTCAATCGGATTCTCCGTCGCCAGCACGAACAACGGCCGCTCGAGCGCGTAACGCACGCCGCCCACGGTCACCTGGTATTCCTGCATCGCCTCGAGCAGCGCGGCCTGCGTCTTCGGTGGCGTGCGGTTGATCTCGTCGGCGAGGATGATGTTGGCGAAGATCGGCCCGCGGATGAACCGGATGTGGCGCTTGCCCGTCGTCACATCCTCTTCGATCACATCGGTGCCGACGATATCCGACGGCATGAGATCCGGCGTGAACTGGATGCGGCTGAACTGCAGGTTGATGGCCTGCGCGAGCGTCTTGATCAGCAGCGTCTTCGCGAGCCCGGGCACGCCGCGCAACAGGCAGTGCCCGCCGGCGACGACGCAAATCAGCACTTCGTCGAGCACGCGCTGTTGCCCGACGATGACGCGTCCGACCTCCGCGCGCAGTCTCGCGAGCGTGGCCGCGGCGTCGTCGAGCGCGCGGCGCCTGTCGGCGATGTGATCAGAAGCGGTCGGCACGCAAATTCCTGAACCGAGCGGATTGTATCAAACGGCTCCGTGCGATCCGCCCGCCCTACTGGGACGGCAAATCGCCGTAGAACTTCCAGTTGATGTCCATGTCGCGCGTGAGCTTCATCTTCGTCACGCCCAGGCGGATGAGCGCGATCGGCATGTTGCCCTGCCGCATGATCTCGTCGTGGAACTGTTTGTTCGTCATCACCTTACTGTCCACCAGTTCCTTGCGGAGCCCGCGGAGCTGCAACCCGCCGAGCAGATACGCCGCTTGATAGAGCGGCTGATTCGCGTACTGCGGCGATTCGAACGAGCGGCGCACTTCGGCCTCGGCGTTGGCCGGCTCGTGGCCGACCTTGTCGACGAGGAAGTCCACGCACTCGCGCGGGGACCACAGGCCCATGTGGAAGTTGAGCGAGAAGATGATGCGCGCGCAGCGGTGCATCCGCCAGAAGAGCGCGCCCACGCGCTGCTCCGGCGTCTTGTCGAACCCGAGCTCGTACATCGTCAGCTCCCAGTAGAGCGGCCAGCCCTCGCCGAAGAACGGCCCGCCGCCGCCGAGGTTCGCGCGGTAGCCCTGGTAGCGTTGCCCGAGGTAGCCGACGAGGTTGTGGCCCGGGATCATCTCGTGGAACGCGGTCGCGTGCGAGAAGCCGGGGTTGTTGCCGCGCATGCTCTCCATGCGCGCCTGGTAGTCCATCGTGTCCGTCGGGTACGAGACGAGGATGTGATCGCCGCCGAGGAAGAACGGCGACGTCAGCTGCGCCTCGGGCGACATCATCGTCATGTGCAGCGACTCGGCCGCAACGCCCGGGACGGTGATCAGATCGTTCGCGCGCAGGTAGTCGATGGCCTCGTTGAGCAGGTCCATGATCATGCGCGGCTGACCGCCCGGCGGAACGTACGTTTCTTTCGTGTGCTCGACGGCTTTCTTCCAGTCGTCGCCGAAGCCGAGCTCGCGCGAGGCCTTCTTCATCTCGGCCTCGCACCACGCGAACTCTTTGTTCGCGAGCGTGATGAGCTGCTCGGGCGTGTACACGATCATCGCGTCCTGCAGATCGTTGATGAGGCCTTCGCGCCCGCGCGGCGTCCCGCGCAGATCGAGGTTGTCCGGTTTGCGCGGCGGCCCGGGCGGAATCGTCTTGCCCACGCGCGATACGTACAGCTCGGCGCGATGGCGAATCGTCAGGTAATCGACCTGCGCGTTGCGCGAGAGCTTGTCGAAATCGAGCGACTTCAGCGCCGTCAGCCAGTCGGCGTAGAACTTGGCGTCGGGCGCGGCGCTGCCGCCGCCCTGCCGGCCGCCTCGCCCGCCGCCCGTCGCCGACATGAAGCGCGCGGTGATGTCGCGCATTTCGTCCTGCGGCAGCGCGATGATCTCGGCCAGGTCGGGGACCGAGCTGAACTTCGGCGCCGGCACGGCCGCGATCGGCTGCGGCGCCGGGTCAGCAACGCTCAGATTTGCTGCGGTGACCTTGTCCTGCAGGAACGTGGCGTAGTCGGACAGCGCCGCATCGATCTTCTTGTACGGCATCCCGATCCACCACGTGAACATCGGGTCGTAGCCGTTGTAGAACCCGAACCACTCGGTGAGCCCCGCGCGGATCGTCTGGGTCGCCTGCGCGCCCATCGCCGCCTGGTCTTTGTTCAGGCGAAGCGCGTCAGCGGACGATCCGCCGGCGATCCCGGCCTCGAGCCGCATCTTGAGCGCGGCGAGATCTTTCGTCACCTGCGTCAGCGTCGCGGCCGCTTTCTGTGAGTTGACGTCTTCGACGCGAATGCGCGACTCGATGAGCTGCACGAGCGCCGCGCGGAACGGGACCGCGGGCGCCACGCGCGACAAGGTGACCGCGTCGGCGTCGAGCTGGACGAGATCGTTCGCGATCGCGGCCTTCAGGCCGTCGAAGTCCGATCTGGCGGGCGCGGTGAGCTTCGCGGCGTCAATCTTGCCGAGCGCCGCCTGCCAATCCATGTCGAACCGTTTGATGCGCGCGATCCGGCCCGGCGACACCGGCACGTCGATCGGCTGCGCGCCCCCGCCTGCCGGCCCGGCGCCGCCCCCGCGACGGCCGCCGCCTCCTCCGCGGGTACCGCCGGCGTAATTACCGCTGAGCGTGCTCCGATCCGCGTTGTAGCGCAGCACGACGAGGCGCATCTCGCTCTGCGGCGCCGCCAGCAGCGGGCGCAGATCGGTCGGGACATCCGGAGATTGCAGCGCGCCGACGG
>DATEGZ010000164.1:0-17941 GCA_035279905.1 Vicinamibacterales bacterium | reverse complement strand
CGCGGGCTTTCGGCGCCGGGGCGAGGCGGCCCGTCGCGCCGGTTTGGACCGGGCCCGTCCGCGGGCGCGGCGTTTGCTGGCTGCCTTGCGTTTCGGCTGTTTCCTGGATCCGGCCATGTCCCGCCTCCGAGGTGTTTCCCGCTCCGGTTGACCTCGATTCCCTAAGTACCGGATAATTCAGTGCTTATCGCAATCTCTGCGAAGCAAACCTACAGCCGGCCGGAGCTGGGATCCGGCACCAACGTGCGCGTTGGGGAGGACTCGTAGCGAAATGGGCAATTCAGACACGTCAAAAAAACATTCGAATCAAGGAGGTGTGAAGACCCTTTCCGGCTTCTCGACATTCTCCTCGACTCAGCATGAAGAGATGGACCCGCAGGAGTATGCACGCCTGCTGGACTTTTACGATAACAGCTTCCGCAACATCGCGGAAGGCGAAGTGGTCAAAGGGACCGTCGTCAAAGTCACGCCGACCGAAGTCATCGTCGATGTCGGCTTCAAGTCCGAAGGCATCATTCCGATTGAAGAATTCGTGGACGAGACCGGCCAGGTCACGGCGCAGCCGGGCGACACGGTAGACGTGTTGCTCGAGCGCACGGAGGACCGCGAGGGCTACGTCGTGCTCTCGCGCGAGAAGGCCGAGAAGATGAAGATCTGGGACGAGGTCGAGAAGGCCTACCAGGAACGCAAGGTGGTCATCGGCCGCGTCATCGAGCGCATCAAGGGCGGACTCGCCGTCGACATCGGCGTGCGCGCGTTCTTGCCCGGCTCGCAGATCGACGTTCGTCCCGTTCGCAATCTCGACGCGCTCAAGGGGCAGGAGCTCCGCATGCGCGTCATCAAGGTCAACAAGAAGCGCGGCAACATCGTGCTTTCGCGCAAAGTCCTCCTCGAGGAGGAAAACGCGGAGAAGAAGAAGACCACGCTCGACACGCTGGCCGACGGCAAGGTGCTGCGCGGCACGGTCAAGAACCTCACCGACTACGGCGCGTTCATCGACCTGGGCGGTATCGACGGCCTGCTGCACATCACGGACATGAGCTGGGGCCGCGTGACGCATCCGTCGGAAGTCGTGAAAGTCGGCGACGACATCGACGTGATCGTGCTCAAGTACGACCCGGCGACCGAGCGCGTCTCGCTCGGCCACAAGCAGCTCGTGCCGGATCCCTGGAGCAACGTCATCGAGCGGTACCCGGTCGGCATCCGCGTCACCGGCAAGGTCGTGAGCCTGACCGACTACGGCGCGTTCACGGAGCTCGAGCCTGGCGTCGAGGGCCTCATCCACGTCTCCGAAATGTCGTGGAGCAAGCGCGTCAAGCATCCGTCGAAGATCCTCAACGTCGGGGATTCGGTCGAGGCGATGGTGCTCGGCGTCGATCCCGGCGCGCGCCGCATCTCGCTCGGCCTCAAGCAGGTCGAGACGAACCCGTGGCACGAGCTGGCCGGCAAGTATCCGGTCGGCACGACGATCACCGGCAAGGTCCGCAACCTGACCGAGTTCGGCGCGTTCGTCGAGGTCGAGGACGGCATCGACGGGCTCATCCACATCTCGGACATGTCGTGGAGCAAGATCAAGCACCCGTCCGAGGTGCTGAAGAAGGGCGACACGGTCGAGGCACAGGTGCTCAGCATCGACGCCGAAAACCAGCGCCTGTCGCTCGGCCTCAAGCAGCTGCAGACGGGCATCTGGAAAGAGTTCTTCGACAAGCACCACGTCGGTGACGTCGTCGAAGGCAAGGTCGTGCGTCTGACCAACTTCGGCGCGTTCGTCGAGCTGGCGGACGGCATCGAGGGGCTCATCCACGTCTCGGAGTTCGACTCGTCGCAAGGTGGCGAGAAGCTCGAGCTGCGCGCCGGCGAGAACTACCAGATGAAGATCATCCGTCTGGTGCCGGACGAGCGGAAGATCGGCCTCAGCATCCGCGCGCTCAAGGACGAGGAGTACCGCGCCGACTGGGAGGCGTACACCGAGTCCACCGGGCGGTCGGAAGTGACGCTTGGGGAGCACTTCAAGAACTTGAAGTAACAGACGCGGGGTTCCGGGGGGGTCCAATGGGGTTCCTGGTGGTTCCTAAGGGTTCACGACGGCGCGCGGTCGCAGTGAACCTCGAGGAACCTCCGGGAACCTCGAGGAACCTCCTTGGAACCCCAGATTTCATATGACCAAGGCTGAACTCGTCGAGGAAGTGTCCAGAGCCTCGGACCTCACGAAGAAGCACTCGGAGGTCATCGTGGACACGGTGTTCAAGAGCATCGTGGACGCGCTGCATCGGGGCGAGAAGATCGAGCTTCGCGGGTTCGGCAGTTTCCGTCTCCGCCGGCGCGAGCCGCGCAAGGGGCGGAACCCGAAGACCGGCGACAAGGTCGACGTGCCGCCGAAGAAGGTCCCGTACTTCAAGCCCGGCAAAGAGCTGAAGGACCTGATCAATCAGAGCACCGGCCCCTCCTAGACTGTTCGCAGACGTGTATCGCGGCGATGGATCGCCTCTGGACGCCCTGGCGGCTGGCCTACGTGAGTGAGGCGAGCGTGATGACGCCGCCCTGCATCTTCTGCCACGCGCTCGCGCACCTCGACACCGAACCGCTCGTCGTGCATCAGGGCGAGGCCGCGTTCGTGCTGCTGAACAAGTATCCGTACAACAACGGCCATTTGATGGTCGTGCCCAAGCGGCACGTCGGCTGGCTGGCGGACCTCACGAGCGAGGAGCTCGCGGAGTTCATGCTCCTGACCCAGCAGGCCGAGAAGGCGCTCACGGCCGTCTATCATCCGCACGGCTTCAACATGGGGCTGAATCTCGGCAAGCCCGCCGGCGCGGGCGTGCTCGATCACCTGCATCTTCACGTGGTCCCGCGCTGGAACGGCGACACGAACTTCATGTCGGTGGTCGGCGAGACGCGGGTGCTGCCCGAGGAGCTGCCGCGGACGGCCGAGCGGCTGCGCGCGGCCTTCAAGGCGCTCGGCCAGCCAGCATAGAATCGTCTGACGTGGAATTCGCGCTCACTCCCGACCAGCAGACGTATGTCGACGGCGTTCGCGCGTTCGCGCGCGATCGCGTCGCGCCGCGGGCGGCGGACATCGACGCGTCGGCGGCGTTTCCGCGCGACCTGGTGACCGAGGCCGCGCGCCTCGGGTTGATGGGCGTGACGATCCCGCGCGAGTGGGGCGGCGCCGGCCGCGACTACGTGACGTACGCGCATGCGCTCGAGGCCGTCTCGTTTTCGAGCGCCGTTCTCGCCGTCATCCTGAGCGTCAACAACTCGCTCGTCGCCGAGCCGATCATGGCGGTCGGGACCGACGCGCAGAAGGATCGCTGGCTCCGCCGTCTCGCGTCCGGCGAGTCGGTCGGCGCCTTCGCGCTGTCCGAGCCCGATGCCGGGTCGGACGCCAAGAACCTGAAGACGTTCGCTCAGCTCGATCGCGGCGAATACGTGCTCAACGGCCACAAGGTGTGGGTGGCCAACGCCGAGGCCGCCGAGATCGCCATCGTCTTTGCCAGGACCGCGCCGGGCCACACCCGCCACATCAGCGCCTTCCTCGTGCCGATGGCGACGCCGGGAGTGCGCCGGGCGGCGTCCGATTCGCTCGGGGTCCGCGGTCTGGGTTGCATGGACGTCATGCTCGAGGACGTCCGCGTCGGCCCCGAGGCCGTGCTCGGCGAGATCGGTGTCGGTTTTCACATCGCGATGCGATCGCTCGAAGGCGGCCGCGTGGCGATTGCCGCCCAGGCGCTCGGCGTCGGGCAGGCGGCGCTCGACGAAGCGCTCGCCTACGCGCGCACCCGACGCGCGTTCGGCCAGCCGATCGGCGACTTTCAGGCGATTCAGTTTCAGCTCGCGGATCTCGCGACCGATCTCGAAGCCGCGCGGCTGCTCATGTGGCGCGCCGCCGACGCCCGCGATCGCTCGCCGCACGCCGCGCTCGAAGCCGCGATGGCCAAGCTCCAGGCGTCCGAGGCCGCGCACCGCGCGGCCGATCGTGCGATGCAAATCCTCGCGTCCGAAGGCTACCGCCGCGGATCGCGCATCGAGCGGTTGTTCCGCGACGTCCGCGCGGCGGAGATCTATCAGGGAACGTCAGAGGTTCAGCGGATGGTCATTGCTGAACATGTGACGGGGGACAGGTAGCGAGGTTCCTAGAGGTTCCTCGGGGTTCCCGGGGGTTCCTTGGGGGTTCAGAGGTTCAGCTGCGCGCGGACCGGAACCTCAGGGAACCCTTAGGAACCTCCTGGAACCCCTGGGAACCCCGCTTTTTCCAATGCGCTTTTCATCGCCCCCAACGTGTCCTCCGCGGCCTTCTTGGCCTGGCTCTCGGCGACCTTGCGTTTCACGCTGCCGCCGAACCCGCCTTTGAGCAGGTCGCCGCGCGATCGGTTGAAGTAGATCACCGCGGATGACGCGGCCGCGCCGGGCGTTGTCGTGTCGAGGATCGTCGTGATGGCGAGCGAGCCGTTGTAGTAGTGGCTGGCGTAGATCTGTTTTTGCGCGATCGTGATGCGATCGGGCGCCTGCGGGTTCTGCCATCGCACCATGTGGTCCGCGTGGACGACGGGATTGCCGGCGTAGACCTCTTTGGCCCAGTAGATGAGATCGGTGCCGCCCGGGAGCGTCGCCGCCGGGTAGCCGTCGAGGTACCGCGCGAGCGCCGGCGCGTAGGTCATGATGTTCGGCGAATTGCGCAGCAGCCCGGCCCATTCGGTCTTCATGCTGACGGGATCGGACTTGTCGTTGTAGGTGACGAGCGCCGCGTTGCCTTGTGACATGTAGGCCGTGACGTACTCGACGAGCCGCCGGCGGGCGAGCGCGTTCAGCTGGTTCGTGGCGTCCGGCGCGCTCCAGTTGACCGCGGACTTGATCTCCGTCATGCCGGCGCCGCCGATCTTCACGTCGCAGTCGCCCGGCTTGCAGTCCCGCAGGTTCTTCACGTCCTCGTCCGGCAGCGTGAGGCTCGCGGTGTCCTGCGGCTGCGGCGGGTGATGGAATTCGCCGTACTGCAGCGTGACCTGGCCATCGACGTACGTCACGAGCAGCTTGAAGTAGTCCGCCGTGCGCTCTTTGCTCGCGTGGATCCGGACGGCGCCGATGACCGCGATCTCGCCCTCGTCGCCGGAGGAGTTCGTGCGCGCGATGACCTGGCCCGCGTCGAACGACGCGACGTCGCTGGCGGCAAACCCTGCGAGGTCCTTCAAGTAGCGTGGGAGCTCGCTCGCCGGCGCTTGCGCGCGCGGCACGGCCGTGAGCGCGAGCGCCACGACGACCGGGAAGACGCAGCGAGTCATCACCCCAGCATCTGCTTGGCGATGGTCTGCAGTTGCAGGTTGGACGTGCCCTCGTAGATCTGGCCGATCTTGGCGTCGCGGTACAGCTTTTCGACGGGGTAGTCCTTGACGAACCCGTACCCGCCGAACAGGTTGACGGCGAGCGAGGCGGTGCGCTCCGCGACTTCCGACGCGAAGATCTTGCCCATCGCGGCTTCGGTCAGGAACGGCTGACCGAGGTCGCGCAGCCGGGCGGCGTTGTAGACGAGCAGCCGCGCGGCCTCGACTTCCGTCGCCGCGCGCGCGAGCTGAAACTGCACGCCCTGGAACTCGGCCAGGGACTTGCCGAACTGCTTGCGCTCTTTCGTGTACTTCGTCGCGTGCTCGAGCGCGCCGACGGCCAGGCCGAGCATCTGCGCGCCGATGCCGATGCGGCCTTCGTTGAGCGTCTCGATCGCGACCTTGTAGCCCTTGCCGACCTCGCCGAGCACCGCGGCCTTCGGCACGCGGCAGTCCTCGAGGATCAGCTCGCACGTGCTCGACGCCCGGATCCCGAGCTTGTCTTCTTTTTTGCCGACGGTAAACCCGGCCATGCCGCGCTCGACGAGGAACGCGGTGATGCCGCGGTAGCCCGCCTCCGGATTCACCGTGGCAAAGACGATGAAGAGGTCGGCCTCGTTGGCGTTGGTGATCCAGAGCTTGCGGCCGCTGAGGACGTAACTGTCGCCGTCCTCGCGCGCGCGCGTCTGCAGCGCGAACGCGTCACTGCCCGATCCCGCTTCCGACAGCGCGTACGCGCCGACGGTCTTCGTCGCGAGGCGGGGCAGCCAGCGGCTCTTGATGTCGGCGTTGCCCCACCGGAGCAGAGCATTGACGACCAGCGTGTTCTGGACGTCGACGAGCACGCCCACCGACGGATCGATGCGCGACAGCTCTTCGACGACGAGCACCGCGTGAAAGAAGCGGGCGCCCGCGCCGCCGTGCGCGTCCGGAATTTCGATGCCCATGATGCCCAGGTCGAACAGCTTGTCGATGAGATCCCGCGGGATCTTCGCGTGTTCGTCCATGTCGCGAACGAGCGGCCGGATTTGGGCGTCGGCGAACTCCCGCACGCTGTCGCGAAGAAGGCGCTCGTCTTCGGCCAGGCGTGTCAGCGGGGCCGCCAGGGTCTCGGCGGGCGAGGTGGTCACGACCCCGAATGGTATCATTGGCTATCGGTCCCTGCCGCTCGGCGCCCGGCAGTGCGCCGCAGTTTTTCAGACGGAATCACTCATGACGCGTCGCGTCGTTTCGTCGTTGGCCCTGGTCGCGGCCGTGTGTGCCGCGCCCGCGTTGCTCGGCCAGACTCCGCCGGCGACCCCGCCGGCGCAAGAGCAGCAGCCCACATTCCGCGCGCGGGTCGACTCGGTGAGCGTCGACGTCCAGGTGACGGACAAAACCGGCAAGCCTGTCGACGATTTGACCGCGGACGACTTCGAGATCAAGGAAGGCAAGACCGTCCAGACGATCGACACGTTCAAGCTGATCAAGATCGACGACAGCCTGGACAGCGGACCGCCGCGCGAGATTCTCTCGTTCGAGGCGCAGGCTCGCGAGGCCGCCCGCGACGACACGCGGCTCATCGTGATTTTGCTCGACGACTACCACACACGCCGCGGCAACGCGATGCGCGTGCGCGAGCAGGTGGCGCGGTGGGTCAGCACGCTGAACAATAACGACCTGATCGCGGTGGCGTATCCCCTGACCCCGCCGGCCGCACTGACGTTCACCTACAACCACGACGGCATTGCCGCGGCCATCGCGAAGTTCGAGGGCCGCAAGTACGACTACACGCCGAGAAACGCGTACGAAGAGCGCTACCAGATGTCGCCGCCTGAGATTCAGGAGAAGATGCGCAACGATCTGGTCGTGGCCCAGCTCGGCACGATGTGCAAGTGGCTCGGATCGATGCGCGACGGGCGCAAGACCGTGCTCTTCGTGAGCGAAGGCATGGCGGGCAACGTCCCCCCGGGCATCAGCACGAGCGGATCGACGGGGGCGCCGTCGAGCACCACCGTCGGGACGTCGCGCGAGACGAACTTCGCGAACTCCGCCTCGCTGCTGGGCGATCTCATCGAAGTGTTCCGCGCGGCGGCGCGCAACAACACGAGCATCTACACGCTCGACCCGCGCGGCCTGGCCGGCTCAGAGTTCGACATCAACGACACGGTCGCGAGCACGCTGGACCGGGCCGTGCTCAACGAATCGATCGACACGCTGCGCACGATCGCCAGCAACACGAACGGCCGCGCGATCGTCAATCGCAACGACGCTGGCCCGGAGCTGCGGCAGATGATTCGCGACTCGAGCGCGTACTACCTGCTCGGGTACACGTCGACGCTGGCCGCGCGGGACGGGAAATTCCACGAGATCTCGGTGCGCGTCAAGCGCAGGGACCTCGAGGTCCGCGCGCGTAAAGGGTACTGGGCGTACACCGAGGAGGAAGTCTCCAAGGCGATGGCGCCGTCCAAGCCGCCGCCGGCGCGTGACGTGCAGGACGCGCTCGACGGCCTCGCGACGGCCGTCGCGCCGTCCGAGCGGCACCCGGTCCGCATCTGGCTGGGCACGACCCGCGGCGACGCGGGGAAGACGACCGTCACGTTCTCATGGGAGAACGCGTCGGACACGGTCGGCGATCCCGGGAGCGCCGTCGATCACGTCGCGCTCCTGGCGACGTCTGAAAGCGGCCAGAAGCTGTTCGAAGGCCCGGTCACGCGCGACGCGACGGCGGCGCCGCGGACGGCGGGCATCGTGAAGTTCGACGCGCCGCCCGGCCGCGTGCGCCTCCACATGTCGGCCGAGACCGAGAAGAACGTGCGCGTGGACGCGGACGATCGCAACGTCGAGGTGCCCGACTACACGTCGTCCGCCACAATCATCACCGAGCCGATCGTCTTCCGCGGGCGGACGGCGCGAGACATCCAGCTGCTGCGCGCGGCACCGGCGCCGATCCCGACCGCGGCACGCACCTTCTCGCGCACCGAGCGCATCCTGGTGCGCTTTCAGGCGTTCGGGCCCACGGGCCAGACGCCGGCCGTGACGATGCGCCTGCTCAACTCGCAAGGCGACAACATGGCCGCGCTGCCTGCGCCGACCGCCACTCCCGGCGGGTATGAAGCCGACCTCGGCCTCGCGCCGCTGCCGGCCGGCGACTATCTCATCGAGATCAGCGTGCAGGTCGGCGCAGAGCAGATCAGGAAGCTTCTCGCAATCAGGGTCACAAGCTAGATCAAGTTTGAAGTTCGAAGTTCAAAGTTCGAAGTTTCTGAGGGCCCTGTCCGAACTTCAAACTTCGTACTTCAAACTTCGAACTTCCCTGGGCTGTGCTAGCATCCCGCCTCATGTTGGCGTCCCTGATGACTCCTCTCGGCGCGCTGCTCGGCGCGCTCGGCGTGTTCACGAGCTTCTACGTCACGATGTGGTGGAGCGCGATCACCAAGGCCACCCCGCGTGAGTCCGGGCTCGAGCTGGGCACGGGGTTCGTCACCAATTTCTTCGATACGCTCGGCATCGGCTCGTTCGCGCCGACGACCGCCGCGTTCAAGTTCTTCAAGCTCGTCCCGGATCGGCTGATTCCCGGGACGCTGAACGTCGGGCACACGATCCCGACGATCGCCGAAGCGTTCATCTACACCGCGGTGATCGCGGTCGATCCGATGACGCTCATCTTCATGATTGCCGCGGCGGTCGCCGGCGCCTATCTCGGCGCGGGCATCGTCGCGAAGTGGCCGAAGCGAACCGTGCAGATCGGGATGGGCTCGGCGCTCATCGTGGCAGCGATCCTGTTCTCGTGGCGAAATCTCGTGGAAGGCGGTTACCTGACCAGCGCGGGCGCGACACTCGTCACCGGCGGCGCGGGCACCGGTACGCTCGGGCTCGAGGGCATGAGGCTCGTCGTCGGTCTCTTCGGCAACCTGCTGCTCGGGGCGCTCATGACGCTCGGCATCGGCATGTACGCGCCGTGCATGATTCTCGTCGGTCTGCTCGGCATGAACGCAAAGTCCGCGTTTCCGATCATGATGGGCTCGTGCGCGTTCCTGATGCCGATCAGCAGCGCGCGCTTCGTGAAGGCCGAGGCCTACTCACTCCGCCCGGCCATGGCCCTCGCGATCGGTGGTCTCCCGGGCGTGCTCATCGCCGCCTTCATCGTCAAGGACATGCCGCTCGAGTACGTGCGCTGGCTGGTCGTCGGCGTGGTGCTCATCGCCGCGACGATGATGCTGCGGTCGGCCGCGCGAAACGAGTAAGCGGCCGACATTGGGACATTGGGCCATTGGGTCATTGGGTCATTGGGCTATTGGGCTATTGGGTCATTGGCGGCGACGCCAACGCGACCCGGAAGCTCTTGCAATATCCCAATGACCCAATGGCTCAATGACCCAATGACCCAATGACCCAATGATTACGCGTACATGCCCCTGAGCTGCGTCACCGTGGCCACGCGGTTGATCGCCACGATGTAGGCCGCCGTGCGCAGGTCGGTCTTGTACTTGAGGGCGGTGTTCAGCACGTCCGCGAACGCCTCTTCCATCTTCAGTTCGAGCCGTTCGTTGACGTCCTTCTCGGTCCAGAAGTAGCCGTAGCGATCCTGCACCCACTCGAAGTACGACGTCGTCACGCCGCCGGCGTTGGCGAGGATGTCGGGGATCACGAACACGCCGCGCTCGTGCAGGTGCTTGTGCGCGTCGGGCGTCGTCGGGCCGTTGGCGCCTTCGGCGACGATCTTCGCGCGGATCTTCGGGGCGTTGTCCATCGTGATCTGATTCTCGAGCGCCGCCGGCACGAGGATGTCGACGTCCATCTCGAAGATCTTGTCGCCGGAGAGCTTCTCGGCGTCGGGGAAGCCGGCGACCGTCTTTTTTTCCGACGTCCACTTGATGAGCTTGTCGATGTCGATGCCCTTGGCGTTGTAGACGCCGCCTTTCCAGTCGGTGACGGCGACGATCTTCGCGCCGAGCCGGCTGATGAGCTGCGCGGACACCGAGCCGACGTTGCCGAAGCCCTGGACGGCCACGGTCGCGTTTTTGATGTCGAGCCCGAGGTGCTTCGCGGCCTCGCGGGTGGTGATCATCACGCCGCGGCCCGTCGCCTCGCGCCGGCCGAGCGATCCGCCCATCGCGATCGGCTTGCCCGTGACGACCGACGTCGTCGTGTGGCCGACGTGCATGCTGTAGGTGTCCATGACCCACGCCATGGTCTGTTCGTTGGTGTTGACGTCGGGCGCGGGGACGTCTTTCTCGGGGCCGATCGCGTCGACGATCTCCGCGATGTAGCGGCGCGTCAGCGCCTCGAGCTCGCGGCGCGACATCTTCGTCGGGTCGCACACGACGCCGCCCTTGCCGCCGCCGAAGGGAATGTTCGCGACGGCGCACTTCCACGTCATCCACGCGGCCAGCGCTTTCACTTCGTCGAGCGTCACATCGGGGTGATACCGGATGCCGCCCTTCGCCGGGCCGAGCGTGATGTTGTATTGCACGCGGTAGCCGGTGAAGACCTCGATCTTTCCGTTGTCCATCGCCACGGGGCACGAGACGATGATTTGTCGTTTGGGGCTCGTGAGCATCTTCCAGATGCCCTCTTCGAGGCCGAGCAGTCGGGCGGCGCCGTCGAACTCCTGGAGCATTGCGCCAAAAATGCTGTTGTCGGTTGCCATGTCAGTCTCCCGGGTCGTCAGCGGTCCACCCCACGCGTGGGGCAACCTTGGAGCCTATCACCGGTCCCCGCAACCCAAACCCGTATAATTAAGACTCATGAAATCGTTGACCCCAGAAACGGCCCAGGAGGGCAAGAAGGCCCGCTGGGAGCGGGACGTCGCCGGTCCGGCCGTCGCCAAGTCGCCCGAACGGAGCCCGTCGTTCACGACGATCTCCGGCCGGCCGATTGAGCGCCTCTACACGGCCGAGGACATCACCAGCCTCGATTACGCCCGCGACCTGGCCGATCCGGGCGCGTTTCCGTATACCCGGGGCATCCATGCGAGCGGCTACCGCGGCAAGCTCTGGACGATGCGCCAGTTCGCGGGGTTCGGGACGCCCGAGGAGACGAACGAGCGCTACAAGCACCTGCTCGAGGCGGGCGGCACGGGGTTGAGCGTCGCGTTCGATCTGCCGACGCTGATGGGGCGCGATCCGGACCACCCGTTGTCGCTCGGCGAAGTCGGCAAGTGCGGCGTGAACGTGACGACGCTGGCCGACATGGAGGTGCTGTTCGACGGCATCCAGCTCGGCGACATCACGACGTCGATGACGATCAACTCGCCGGCGCCGATGATTTTCGCGATGTACCTGGTCGTCGCCGAGAAACAGGGCGCGGACTGGAAGAAGCTCTCGGGCACGATCCAGAACGACATCCTCAAAGAGTTCATCGCGCAGAAGGAGTACATCTTCCCGCCACGTCCCTCGATGCGGCTCATCACCGACATCTTCGAGTTCTGCTCGACGGACGTGCCGCGCTGGAACACGATTTCGGTGAGCGGGTACCACATCCGCGAGGCCGGGGCGACGGCGCTCCAGGAGCTGGCGTTCACGCTGCGCGACGGCATCGAATACGTGCAGTGGGGCGTGGACGCGGGGCTCGACGTCGACGACTTCGTGCCGCGCATCTCGTTCTTCTTCAATGCGCACTCGGACTTCTTCGAGGAGATCGCGAAATACCGCGCCGCGCGCAAGATCTGGTCGCGCGTCATGCGCGAGCGGTTCGGCGCCAAGGACGAGCGGTCCTGGAAGCTGCGGTTCCACACGCAGACGGCCGGCGTGTCGCTGACGGCGCAGCAGCCCTATAACAACGTCGTCCGGACGGCGCTGCAGGCGCTCGGCGCGGTCCTCGGGGGCACGAACTCGCTGCACACCAATTCGCTGGACGAGGCGCTGGCTCTGCCGACCGCCGAGGCCGCGACGATCGCGCTGCGCACGCAGCAGATCATCGCGCACGAGAGCGGCGTCACCAACGTGGTCGATCCGCTCGGCGGGTCCTACTTCCTCGAGCGGCTGACGCTCGACATGGAGGAGGGCACCTACAAGTACTTCGACGCAATCGACCGCATGGGCGGCATGGTGGCAGCCATCGAGAACGGCTTCCCGCAGCGGGAGGTCGCCGAATCGGCCTACCGGTTCCAGAAGTCGGTCGAAGAGCGGGAGAAGCTGATCGTCGGCGTCAACGCTTACGTCGAGGCCGACGAGCCGCCGTTCCCGATCCTCTACATCGACGAATCTGCGGCCGAAGCGCAGATGACCCGCCTCAACGACGTCAAACAGCGCCGGGATCCGGAGCGGGTGGCGCGCTCCCTCGCCGCGCTGCAGGAGGTCGCCCGGGGCACCGGCAACACGATGGTGCCCCTCCTCGAGTGTGTTCGCGCCTACGCGACGGTCGGCGAGATGTGTGATGCCCTTCGGACGGTTTGGGGAGAGTACGAAGAGGTCCCGTCGATCTAGTACGATTTCTGTTAGTCGGATTGGCGATTTGTCAGGAAATCGGGCCTGTACTCGCTTGGGCGAACGGTCCCGTCAGGCACAGGACTTGCACTTTCCGGGGCGCCCAAGGCGCCCGCGGATCCATGGTGGGCAGGCGTTCATGAGAAAGACGCGCGTTGTTATCGCCAAGCCAGGGCTGGATGGGCACGACCGCGGCGCCAAGGTCATTGCCCGCGCCCTTCGGGACGCAGGCATGGAAGTGATCTACACGGGCCTCAGACAGACGCCCGAGCAGATCGCCGCCGCCGCGCTGCAGGAGGACGCCGATGTGATTGGGTTGTCGATCCTCAGCGGCGCGCACATGCACATTTGTCCGCGGCTGATGGAGCTGTTGCACGAGAAGGGGCTGGACCACGTGATTGTGCTCGTAGGCGGGATCATTCCTGACGTTGACGTGCCGAAGCTGAAGGCGATCGGCATCGCGGGAATCTTCCTGCCGGGCAGCCCGATGCAGGAGATCGTCGACTTCATCAACGAGCGCGTGCAGCCGCGCGCCGAGGCCGTGTGATGGCGAAGACGCTCCTGCTCGCCGACGACAGCGTGACGATTCAGCGGGTGATCGAGCTGACGTTCGCGCACGAGGACGTGCGAGTGGTGGCGGTGGCGGACGGCAAGCGCGCCGTCGAGTTCATCTCCGTCGAGCGGCCGGACATCGTCGTCGCCGACGTGGGCGTCGCGGAAGTGGATGGGTTCGGAATCGTCGCGCACATGAAGAAGTCGGCGGCGCTGCGGGACATCCCCGTGCTGCTGCTGGCGGGTGCGTTCGAGCCGGTGGACGAAGGGCGCGTGCGAGCGAGCGGATGCGACGGCATCCTCGTCAAGCCCTTCGAGCCGCAGCAACTCGTCGGCCGGGTGAAGGAGCTCCTGGCCGAGCGTCGCGGGGGGAAGAACGGCAAGGACAAGGGCAGGGAGCGCAACGGGTCGGGTCCGGTCGTGGTGGCGTCGCGGGCCGAGCCGGCGCGCGCCGAGGTCGCGGTAACGCCGCCAGCAGCGGCCGCACCGCCTCCACCGCCGATGCCGTCGTTGCGGTTGGATACGCCGTCAGGAGCAGCCGCCGCGCAGATGGCTGCGCAGGAGCCAGCGGAAATGGCCGAGCGTCTTGTGTTCGATCACGCAGCAGGTAGCAATGGCGCGGCTCCCGAGCCGCTGGAGCTTCCCGCCTCGCCAATCTGGGAGCTGGGGATGGGGCAGCGGTCTCAGTCCGCGGCCCCGGCGGCCCCCGCGGCCGCGCCGACCAAGGTCTCGCTCGCCAACGCGTTCTCGGCGCTGCTCGCGGCCGAGCAGTCGCGGCCGGCGTCAGCGTCCGCCGTCGCACCGCCCGAGATTCCGGTCGAAGTCATCGAAGAAGCCGTGCGGCGCATCCTCGACCGCATGACCGGCGAGACCGTCCGCCAGGTCGTGCTCGAGACGGCCGAGCGGCTGATCCGCGAAGAGATCGACAAGATCAAAGCGAATCCAGAATAGACTTTTAGGTTCCGGGGTTCCGAGGTTCCGCGGTTCCGAGGTTCTGCGCGCTGCAGCGCACCCCGGAACCCCGGAACCCCGGAACCTCGGAACCACAATGCCTTCCGTACCCGATAAACCCGCCCTCGAAAAGCTCGAAGCGAAGTGGGAAGCACGCTGGGAACAGGAGCGCACGTACGCGTTCGATCGCTCCGTGCCGCGCGAGAGCGTCTACGCGATCGACACGCCGCCGCCGACGGTCAGCGGCTCGCTCCACGTCGGCCACGTGTTTTCCTTCACGCACACCGACATCATCGCGCGCTTCCAGCGGATGCGCGGGCGCGCCGTGTTCTACCCGATGGGCTGGGACGACAACGGCCTGGCGACCGAGCGTCGCGTCCAGAACTACTACGGCGTGCGGTGCGATCCGTCGCTGCCGTACGACGCCGGGTTCGCTCCACCGGCCGAGCCGCCGAAGCCCCCGGTGTCGATTTCGCGCCCCAACTTCGTCGCGCTCTGTTCGAGGCTCACCGCGGAAGACGAGCGCGCGTTCGAGCGGCTGTGGCGGCATCTCGGCCTGTCGATCGACTGGTCGATGACCTACGCGACGGTCGGCAAGCACGCGCAGCGTATCTCGCAGATGTCCTTTCTGCGGCTCCTCCAGGGCGGCCACGCCTACCAGGTGGAAGCGCCGACGCTCTGGGACGTCGATTTTCGGACCGCCGTCGCGCAAGCGGAGCTCGAGGACCGCGAGGTGCCGGGCGCGATGCATCGCGTGCGGTTCGCGCACGCCGGCGGCCCCGGCGCCGTGGAAATCGAGACGACCCGGCCGGAGCTGATCCCGGCGTGCGTCGCGCTCGTCGCGCACCCGGACGACGCGCGGTACAAGCCGTTGTTCGGGCGCGACGTGATGACGCCGCTGTTCAACGTCCGCGTGCCGGTCAAGGCCCATCCGCTGGCCGATCCTGAAAAGGGCACCGGCATCGCGATGATCTGCACGTTCGGTGACATCACCGACGTGACCTGGTGGCGTGAGCTCTCGCTGCCGGTGCGCGCGATTATCCAGGCCAACGGCACGCTCCGTCCGGTGAGCTGGGGCAGCCCCGGCTGGGAATCGCAGGACGCCGCCGCGGCGCAACGCGCCTACGATCCGCTCGCCGGCCTCTCCGCGGTCAAGGCGCGGACCGCCGTGGTCGAGGCGCTGCGGGCGAGCGGCGATCTCGTCGGCGATCCCAAGCCGCTCACGCATCACGTCAAGTTCTACGAGAAGGGCGATCGCCCGCTCGAAATCGTCACGAGCCGGCAGTGGTTCTTCAAGACGATGGAGCTGCGCGACGCGCTCATCGCGCGCGGCCAGGAGCTCGACTGGCACCCGGCCTACATGCGCGCGCGGTACGAAAACTGGGTGCACGGTCTCACCGGCGACTGGTGCGTCAGCCGGCAGCGGTTCTTCGGCGTGCCGTTTCCCGTCTGGTACAAGGTCCGCGACGACGGCACCGTTGACCACAACGCTCGCATGGTGCCGGCGGAAACGCAGCTGCCGATCGATCCGTCGACCGACGCACCCGACGGGTATCGCCCCGATCAGCGCGGCGTGCCTGGCGGCTTCGTCGGCGATCCCGACATCATGGACACGTGGGCGACCTCGTCGCTCACGCCGTTGATCGTCTGCGGTTGGGAGACCGACCCGGCGCTCTGGGACCTGACGTTCGGCGATCGCACGCGACCGCCGGCCGAGCGCGGGATGGCGTTGCGCCCGCAGGCGCACGACATCATCCGCACGTGGCTGTTCTCGACGGTCGTCCGCACCCACCTCGAAGAGGGCGTGCTGCCGTGGAAGCACGCGGCGATTTCCGGCTGGGTGCTCGATCCCGATCGCAAGAAGATGTCGAAGTCCAAGGGCAACGTCGTCACGCCGATGGCGCTGCTCGAGGAGCACGGGTCCGACGCCGTGCGCTACTGGGCGGCCAAGGGCGGGCCGGGCGTCGACACCGCGTTCGAGCCGGGCCAGATGAAGATCGGCCGCCGGCTCGCGATCAAGCTGCTGAACGCGTCGAAGTTCGTGCTGTCGAAGACGGAGCCGCGCGGCGGATCCGACGGCGTCACGGAAGTACTCGATCGCGGCATGCTCGATCGGCTGGCGCGCGTCACGGAGACGGCGACGCGCGACCTCGAGGCCTACGACTACGCGTCGGCGCTGCGGCACACCGAAGAGTTTTTCTGGTGGTTCTGCGACGACTACATCGAGCTCGTCAAGCGCCGGCGCGCGGGCGCCGACGCGGCCGCGGCATCCGCGGTTGACGCGTGCCTGACCGCGCTGCCGGTGATGCTCCAGCTGTTCGCGCCGTTCCTGCCGTTCGTCACCGAAGAGGTGTGGTCGTGGTGGCAGGCCGGCTCGATTCACCGGTCCGCGTGGCCGCGCGCCGCCAGCTCGCCGCCGCGCGCCGAGTCGCCGGACGTCGCCGCCGCGCGTCACGCGTCGGAGATCACGGCCAAGATTCGCGCCGAGCGGTCGTCGAAGAATCTCGGTTTCGGCGTCGCGGTCCGGGCGGTGCTGGCGCTCTCCGCCGAGCACCAGCCGTTCTGGAGCGCGATCGAGCGCGACGTGCTGGCCGGCAACAACGTCGTCGCCGCCGACGTGACGTTTGCGCCCGATCGCTTCGAGGTTGCGATCGATCCGCACGCCGCCAATGCCTGAGCCGCTCGATCCGCAGATCTACCGCGAGCTCGTCCGCCAGGCGCTGGTGGAGGATCTCGGGTCGGGCGACATCACCACCGACGCCATCGTCGGCGACAGCCAGAGAGCGTCGGGAGTCTTTCTTGCCAAACGCGCGTGTGTCGTCGCCGGGCTCGACGTGGCGCGCGAGGTGTTCCACCAGCTTGATCCGCGCGTCACGTTTCTCGGCGTCGTTTACGATGGCGATGCGTGCGCGGCAGACGATCTGATCGCGCGCGTGAACGGTCCGGCGGCATCGATCCTCATTGGCGAGCGCACGGCGCTCAATTTCCTGCAGTGGCTCTCCGGCGTCGCGACCGAGACGCACCGGTTCGTCGAGGCCGCCGGCGGCCGCGTCAACGTCCTCGACACGCGAAAAACGGTGCCGACGCTGCGCGCGATCCTCAAGTACGCGGTGCGATGCGGCGGCGGCGTCAACCACCGCATGGGCCTCTACGACGGGGTGCTGATCAAGGACAACCACATCCGGCTGGCCGGCGGCATCGAGGAGGCGATCAAGCGGGTGCGCGCGACCGGCACGCGGCTCCGCATCGAAGTCGAAACACAGAGCCTCGCGGACGTCGACGCGGCCATCGCCGCCCGCGCCGACATCATCATGCTCGACAACCTCGACGACGACGATCTGCGCGACGCGATCGCGCGCATCGCCGGCCGGGCGCACGTCGAGATCTCGGGCGGCATCACGCTCGACCGGCTCCACCGGATCGCTCCGCTCGGCGCCGACGACGTGTCGGTGGGCGCGATCACGCACTCCGCGCCGGCGGCGGACATCGCGCTGGAGATCGAATAGCTCAATTGGGCCATCGGGCCATTGGGCTATTGGGCTATTGGGTTATTGGGCTATTGTGCGAGTGCGTGTCCGATACGCTGCCCCCCGATCTGATCCACGCCCTCGTGTCCGCTGAGCCGCGGCTGGCGGGGTTTGCGCGGCTGCGGTACTTCGCCGACGTGGAATCCACGAACGACATCGCGCTGGCGCTCTGCAATTCGGGCGCGCC
>DATEGZ010000163.1:0-3870 GCA_035279905.1 Vicinamibacterales bacterium | reverse complement strand
CGCCGCAACCGGCGGGCGCACCGGCGACCGGACGGCCGGGCGGCGCGCCGCAGGAACCCGCGCCGCTGCCGGACCTCTCGCACCTCACCGGCATCCGCACGATCGTGATCGATGCGGGCCACGGCGGCGATGACGCCGGGGCGCTGGGCCCTGGCGGCATGAAAGAAAAAGATCTGACGCTGCAGGTCGCGCGGCGTCTGCGCGCGACGATCGAGAGCCGCATGGGATTGCGCGTGCTGCTGACGCGCGACAACGACGACAACGTCCCGCTCGACAAACGATCGGCGTTCGCGAACAACAACAAGGCGGATCTCTTCGTCAGCCTGCACGCGAACGCCGCGCTGGCGCCAACCGTCCGTGGAGCGCAGGTCTACACGCTGAGCCTCGACGATTACAAAGGCCACGGCGAAGCGGTCTCGCGCGGAGCGCCGGTCCCCATCGTCGGCGGCGGCAGCCGCTCGATCGACGTCGTGCCGTGGGAGCTGGCGCAGCTGTCGTTTGCCGATCGATCCGCGGCCTTCGGCGCGGCGCTCGTCCGTAATTTTGCCTCGCGCAGCGTGCCGATGAACGCGCAGCCGGCCGTGCAAGCGCCGCTGCGCCTGCTGGTCGGCGCCAACATGCCCGCCGCCCTCGTCGAGATGGGGTTCCTCAGCAACGCCGACGACGAGCGCGGGTTGGGCGGAGCGGTGTCCGGCGCCGTCGTCGAGGCGATCGTCGCCACCGTCAGCGAGCTTCGCAGCGGCTTTCCCGCGCCGGCCCCGTCGCCGGCCCCGGTCGTCAAATGAGCGACGAACGATCCGCTCAGACGCCGGAGAGCTCGCGCCGCACCCTGTGGATCATGGTCGGCACGGGTGTCGCGCTGCTCGGGCTCGGCGTGTGGCTCGTCGTCGCGAAGCTCCCGCGCCTGCTCAACTCGACCGGCGACACGCCGCCGGCCGCCGCCGCCGCCACGACGAGCAAGCCTGCGCCGGGTGCGCCCGGCGCTCCAGGTGAAGCGCGCAAGATCCACGCGACGCTGTTTTACGTCGCGGCCACCGGCGATGAGCTCGTGCCCGTCAGCCACGAAGTGCCGTACGGCAGCACGCCGGGCGAGCAGGCGCGCGAGATCGTGCAGGCGCAGCTGCAGGCGCCGCCGGAGGGTCTGCTCACCGCGATCCCGCCGGGCACGGTCCTGCGAACGATCTATCTCACGCCGAGCGGACAGGCCTACGTGGACTTCAGCCCGGAGATCGCGACGAATCACCACGGCGGATCGCTCGACGAGATCCTCGCCGTCTACGCGATCGTCGACGCGCTCACGGTGAATCTGGCGGACATCACATCGGTGCAGATTCTCGTCGGCGGCAAGGAAGTCGAGACGCTGGCGGGCCACGTCGACTTGCGCATTCCGCTCACACGTTCACTCAAATGGGTTCGGAAAGGACAATAACCGCTCATGACGCGACTCGACGGCCGGCTGGCCGACGCCATTCGTCCGACCAAAATCACGCCGGACTTCTCAGTGCACGCAGAAGGTTCGGTGCTCATCGAGGTCGGCCGCACGCGCGTGATCTGCACGGCTTCGGTCGAAGACCGCGTGCCGCCGTTCCTGCGCGGCCAGGGCAAGGGCTGGGTGACGGCCGAGTACGGCATGCTGCCGCGCGCGACGTCCACGCGCACCACGCGTGAAGCGGCGTCGGGAAAAGTCGGCGGCCGCACGCAGGAGATCCAGCGGCTGATCGGCCGGTCGCTCCGCGCGATCACGGCGCTCAACGAGCTCGGCGAGCGGACGATCTGGGTGGACTGCGACGTCATCCAGGCGGACGGCGGCACGCGCACGGCCTCGATCACGGGCGGGTTCGTCGCGCTCGTGCTCGCGCTCGAGCGGCTGCGCCAGCAAACCGTGATTCCGCGGGTCCCGATCACCGACTACGTCGCCGCGACGAGCGTCGGCGTCATCGCCGGCACGCCGATGCTCGACCTCGCGTACGACGAGGACTCGCGCGCCGACGTCGACATGAACGTCGTCAAGACATCCGACGGGCGCTTCATCGAAGTCCAGGGCACGGCCGAAGGCGCGCCGTACGAGCGCGCCACACTCGACGCGCTGCTCGCGCTCGCCGACCGCGGCATCGGGGCGCTGATCGAAAAACAGCGCGAGCTCGTTGGAAAAATCCTCAAGTACTAGGGTGTGACCAGGCTGCTGATCGCGACCACCAATCCAGGAAAGATCCGGGAGATCCGCCGCGTGCTGGACGGCGTGCGCGTCGAGATCCTGACCCTCGCCGACCTGCCGCCGATCGTCGAGCCCGAAGAGACCGGTCTGACGTTTGCCGAAAACGCGCGGTTGAAAGCACGCTACTACGCCGGCGCCTCGGGGCTGCCGACGGTTGCCGAAGATTCCGGGCTGGCGATCGACGCGCTCGACGGCCGGCCCGGCGTGCAGAGCGCGCGCTATCCGGGCGACACGTACCCCGAGAAATTCGCGAATCTCTATCGCGAGCTCGCGGGCCATCCGCAGCCGTGGCGCGCGCGATTCCTGTGCGCGCTTGCGTTCGTCGATCAGGCGCAGGTCGCGTTTGAATGTGAGGGCATCGTCCCAGGTGAAGTCATCGGCGCCCCGCGCGGCGCGAATGGCTTCGGCTACGACCCGATCTTCTTCTACCCGCCGTACGGCAAGACGCTCGGCGAGGCGACCGACGCCGAAAAGCTCGTCGTCTCGCACCGCGGTCAGGCGTTCCGTCAGTTTCGGGCGTGGCTCGACGCGCGTTGAACTTCCCCGGAGTATCGTCCACCTCCACGAGCTCGCGCGTACGCGGCGAATAGTAGACAGCCGCGGCGGCTTTTGGCAGGATTAGCCCGGTTCACCCAACACGTCGTGCGTCTTGTGGATCCACTGGAGGACTGACATGCGCGCCCCCACTCTGTCCCGGCTGCGCCTCGCGAGCGCGCTCGCCCTTGGTTTGTTCGGCGCTTCGCTCGCAGCGCAATCCGGCACCCAGGCTCCGGCCTCGAAGGACCCGATGCTGCGCAACATGGCCTGGCGCAATCTCGGCAACGCCAACCTGATTGGCCGCATCTCCGCCGTCGACGCTCTCGACGACGACTGGACGTACGTCATCGTTGGATCGGCCGCCGGCGGCGTGTTGAAATCCGAAAACGGCGGGACGACGTGGGAGCCGATCTTCGACACCTACTCCTCCGCGTCGATCGGCGACGTGAAGATCTTTCAGAAGGACAAGAACATCATCTGGGTCGGCACGGGCGAAGGCCACCAGCGCAACACGGCCGCGTGGGGCGACGGCGTCTACAAGTCGACGAACGGCGGCGACACGTTCGAGAACGTTGGCTTGAAGGACACGTACAACATCGGCCGCATCCGTCTGCATCCGACCAACAAGGACATCGCGTACGTCGCGGCGCTCGGCAACATCTGGGCGCCGATCGGCAGTCGCGGCCTCTTCAAGACGATCGACGGCGGCAAGACGTGGAACAAGCTGACCAACGGCTTGCCGAACAGCCAGATGACCGGCGCGGACGGCCTCGTGATGGATCCGACGAATCCAGAGATTCTGTACGTCTCGTTCTGGGATCGCATCCGCTACCCGTGGGGCCTCATCAGCGGCGGCAACTCTCAGGGCGTGCCCGATCCGCAGAAGATCGTCGACGGCAGCAAGAACGGCGGCATCTACAAGACCATCGACGGCGGCAAGACCTGGAAGAAACTCACCGTTGGTCTCCCGGCCGTCGTCGGCCGCATCGGCCTGGCGGTCGCGAAGACGAATCCCAAGATCCTGATGGCGCACATCGAAGCCGAATTCCAGCCTGAGTGTGGCGGCGGGCGCGGCGGCGGTGGTGGCGGAGGCGGCGGCGGACGAGGCCGGGCGGGCG
>DATEGZ010000162.1:0-30454 GCA_035279905.1 Vicinamibacterales bacterium | reverse complement strand
AACAGCGCCTGGCTCGGGCAGACGGTGGCGCACATCGGCTTCTTGCCGACGCTCGAGCGGTCGTAGCACATGTCGCACTTCATCATCAGCAGCCGATCCTCGTACACTTCCGGCACGCCGAAGGGGCACGCGACGACACAGTTTCCACACGCAATGCAGCGCGGCTTGCGCGCTGACTGCACGACGCCGTCACCCGTGCGCTTGATCGCGTCGGCAGGGCAGACTTCTGCGCACGTCGGCTGCTCGCAGTGCATGCAGACGACAGGCACGGTTTGCACGCTCTCCGGCCGGCTGACGTACTCCAGGTGGATCATCGAGTCGCCGCGATGCGTGTCGCACTCGGTGCACGCGTGCAGGCAGGACTGGCAGCCGATGCAGCGGTTCGGATCGATGAAGAACTGCAGATGGTCAGGCTTCATGACCGTTACTGTTGCGGCTCCAGCACCGCGGCGAGTCGATGATCCACCTCGAGTTCGTCAGCCGCGCCGACAGCGTGCAGACCGTTCCGGTCGTCTGCATGCACTGCGAGCAGCCGACGTGCGCCGAGGTGTGTCCGGCAGACGCGATCAAACGCACGGCCGACGGGATCGTCCAGTCGGCCCGCCGGCCGCGCTGCATCGCCTGCGGCAACTGCGTCGTCGCCTGCCCGTTCGGCGTGCCCGAGCTCTACGAAGACCGCAAGATCATGATGAAGTGCGACATGTGCTACGACCGGACGAGCGTCGGCAAGAAGCCGATGTGCGCGACGGTCTGTCCGAGCCAGGCGCTCTTCTTCGGCACGCGCGCGGAGATCGAGCAGCTGCGTCCGCGCTCCGCGCCGGTCAACGCGTTCCAGTTCGGCAATCAGACGATCACGACGCGCGTGCACATGATGGTGCCGCGCAAGGTCGCGAGCACGGCGCCGGTGGTGGACGTGACCGCGGCGATGCAGGAAACGCCGCGCAGCCGAGCCGTGTCGTTGAAAGTGCTGGCCGATCCCGATCCGTTCTCGGCCGTCGAGGTGTGAGATGAACGATTCCCCAGGCGAGCGGCCGCCCGCGCTCGACGCCCCGCCCGAGGCCCAGCCGGCGTGGCGCCAGGATTTTCCCGTCGACTGGCCGCAGGATCAGTACGTCGAGCGCCGCGACTTCATGAAGTTCATGGTGCTAACGAGCGGCGCGTTCGCGCTGGGCCAGCTCTGGATCGGCTTGCAGAACTGGTGGCGCAAGCGCAGCGGAGCGCTGCCCATCGCGCGCGTCGCCTCGGTCGACGATCTTGCGGTGGGTGGCGCGCTCGTCTTCGCCTATCCGGAGGCACACGATCCGTGCCTGCTGGTGCGGCTCGGCGCAACCGAGTTCGTCGCGTTCAGCCAGAAGTGCACGCATCTGTCGTGCGCGGTGATTCCCCGCCCGGCCGAGCAGGAGTTCTTCTGCCCCTGTCATGAGGGCCGCTTCGACCTTCGCTCCGGCGAGCCAAAGTCCGGCCCGCCGCGGCGCCCGCTGCCGCGAATCGTGCTCGACATCCGCGGCCGCGACGTCTACGCCACGGGCGTCGAGGAGCGGACGACATGACCACGCGCGCCCGGCGTTCGTTCAGCCGCGACCAGCGGACCACGATCATCTACGGCATGCTCGTGTTCGTCCTGATCACCGTCGTCCTGCAGCTGTGGCTGCTGACGGCGACGATGAACGCGTGGCTGGGCGGCGACGACAGCGTCGTGTGGCCCGCGGCCGCGGCGAGCCTCGGATGCCTCGCGCTGAACATCGGCCTGTTGTGGTACCTGAGGCGGATGGAACGCGCGAGCCGATCGTCCTGAATCGAACACTCGCAAAATAATCTGACGGCGAACTCACGGGCGACGTATTCTTGTCGACAATCGACAGGAGCCGGCCCCCATGACTCGATCGACGTTGCGCGCCGCGATTCGTCAGCTTCAGCAGGACGCCGGCTACGCCATCGCGTTCATTCTCACGCTCGGCCTCGGCATCGGCGCAAGCACGGCGATTTTCTCGGCCGTCGAAGGCGTCCTCATCCGCCCGCTGCCCTATCCGCACGCCGATCGCATCGTCTACATGCAGCAGGCGCTGTCGGCGACCGGCGACGCGAACACGTCGTTCTCCTTCGTCGAAGCCGGTGAGTACCGCAGCCAGGCCGCGTCGCTCGAGGAAGTCGTCGAGTACGGCGACTGGCAGTTCAACGTCGTCGGCCTCGGCGAGCCGCGCGTGGCCTACGGCGGGCTCGTCACCTCGAACTACTTCCGCGTGCTCGCGATCCATCCGTTCCTCGGCCGCGCGCTCCAGGCGGACGACGACGGGCGCAGCGCGAAACCGGTGGCGGTGCTGACGTACGAGTTCTGGCAGCGCGCGACCGGCGCGGATCGGGAGATCGTCGGCAAGACGATCGAGCTCACGGGCGTGCCGGCGACCATCGTCGGCGTGCTCGAGCCGGGATCGCACTACGCGGGCACGCAGCGCGCCGAGCTCTACGCGAACTACCCGACCAACGCGCACTACATGAGCGCGTCGATGCAGAACGAGCGCGTGCACCGCATGACGGATCTCTACGCGCTCGTCCGGCCGGGCGTCACGCTGGACCGCGCGCAGTCGGAGATCACGGCGATCGCCAGCCGGCTGCACGACGCGTACCCGTCGGACTATCCGGCCGCGCGCGGGTTCAGCACGACGCTGACGCCCTGGCGCGAGGTCCTCGTCCGCAACGCGCGGCCAACGCTGCTGATCCTGATGGGCGCCGTCGGCCTGGTGCTGCTCGTGGCGTGCGCGAACGTCGGGAATCTGACGCTGGCGCGGCTCGTGAGGCGCGAGCGCGAGCTGTCGGTGCGCGCGGCCCTCGGCGCCACGCCGGGACAGCTGCGGCGGCAGCTCCTCGTCGAGCACCTCGTGCTGGCCGCGGCCGGGTCGCTGCTCGGCATCGCGATCGCGGCGATCGCGCGCGGCGGCCTGATGGACTATACCGGCCGGCTCACGTTGCGCGCC
Organism: Vicinamibacterales bacterium; assembly: GCA_035279905.1. Taxonomy (GTDB): domain Bacteria; phylum Acidobacteriota; class Vicinamibacteria; order Vicinamibacterales; family SCN-69-37; genus DATEGZ01. The sequence goes on along the minus strand of DATEGZ010000162.1, from coordinate 27,482 downwards.
GATGCGCTGCAGCTCAACACGACCGTCATGGCGTTTTCGCTCCTCGTCGGCGTCGTGGCCTCCTTGATCTTTGCGTGGACGCCGCGCCTGCCCTCGCCCGGCGCGGTGGCGTCCAGCTCCGCGGTGAGCAGCGGTCAGCGATCGACGAGCGGCAAGATGGAGCGGCGCGCGCAGCGCGGGCTCGTCGCCGTGCAGATCGCGATTTCGTTCGTCGTGCTCGTCGGCGCCGGCCTGCTCGTGCGCACGTTCATGAACCTGCAGCGCGTGGACCCGGGCTTCGACGCCGCCAACGTGCTCGTCGTGAACGCGCCGAACATGACGCGGTTTCCACCCGACAAGAACCGGCTGCTGATGGACGAGGTGATGACCGGCGTGCGGTCGGTGCCCGGCGTGCAGGCGGTCGCGACCAGCTCGAGGGCGCCGTTCGATGTCGTCACCGTCAACCCGCTGTATCTCCGCACGGCGGAAGGGCGGTTCAGTCAGCCCGACGCCCCGGTGCAGATGCTGACGACGGTCGTGAGCCCGTCGTACTTCGAGACGCTGCGGATCCCAATTCTGCGCGGCCGCACGTTCGGTACCGAAGACGTCCCGACAGGCCCCAAGGCCGCGCTCATCAACGAGTCGCTCGCGAAGCTGGCGTTCGCCGGCAAGGATCCGCTCAACCAGAGGCTCGAGTGGTCGTTCGACGGCACGAACTGGATTCCGCCGCGGACGATCGTCGGCGTCGTGAAGGACGCGCGCGAGCTCGGCGGCGGACGGACGGTGCTCCCGACCGTCTACGACGCGGCGACGCAGAACTCTCCGGGCGCGGCGCTGCTCATCCGGACGTCCGACGCGTCGGCGACTGCCGGCCGCGAAGCCGCGCGCTTGATCCATGACCGCGATCCGAAACGTCCTGTCACGCAAGTCGCCTGGCTGACGGCCGCGGCGGCCGAGCGCGTGGCGCCCTCGCGGTTGAACGCGGCGCTCTTCGGCGGCTTCGCGATCCTCGCGCTGACGATCGCGGCCATCGGCGTCGGCGGCGTGCTCGCGTTCTCGATCAGCGAGCGCACACGCGAGTTCGGCATCCGGATGGCGCTCGGCGCCGAGCCGTTGACGATCCTGCGCGGCGTGCTCGGTGAGGGTCTGATCCTCGCGGGCGCAGGCGTCGTCATCGGCGTGCTCGGCGCGCTCTTCCTCTCACGCTTCCTGGCGGGGCTGCTCTTCGAGGTCACGCCGTTCGACACGCTGACGTTCGCGGCCACGTGCGCGAGCCTGACGTTGGTCGCGTTGGCCGCGGCGTGGATTCCGGCGCGGCGGGCCACCCGCGTGGAGCCGACGACGGCGCTCAGGGCGACCTGATTGCGTCAACGTCGGCATGACAACCTCCGTCTAATGTTGCATGCATCTTGACGATTGGGTGCGCGATCTTCGCCACGCCACGCGCGCGCTCCTCCGCACGCCGGGCTTCACCGTCATGGCCGTCGGCACGCTGGCGCTCGCTATCGGCGCCAACGCGGGCATGTTCAGCGTCGTCAACAACGTGCTGCTGAACCCGCTGCCGTACGGGAACGCCGATCGCCTGGTCTACATCGCCGCGACGGCGCCCGGGTCGGATTTGCCGCCCGAGTTCGGCGTGTCGGCGGAGTTTTTCATCCAGTACAAGGAGCAGTCGCGGCTGCTCGAGGACGTCTCGACGTTCAACTCGTTCACGTCGACGCTGCGCGTGGGCGATCGCGTCGAGCGGATCCGGATGTCGCAGCCCACGAGCTCGCTCTTCACGACGCTGGGGGCCACGCCGGTCATCGGCCGGCTGCCCGTGCCTGATGACGAGGGCCGCGTCGCGGTCATCAGCTACGCGTTGTGGACGTCCTGGTTCGGCCGCGACCCCGGCGTCCTCAATAAGTCGTACTCGATCGCCGGGATGAACCGGACGGTCGTCGGCGTGATGCCGCCGGAGTTCCGGTTTCCGAGCGACGCCACGCTCTTGTGGATCTCGAGCCGCATCCGCCCGGAGGGGCTCGTGCCGGGCCGGTTCGGCTCGAACCTCGTCGCCAGGATGGCGCCGGGCGCCACGCCCGAGGCCGTCGCGAACGAACTGACGGCGCTCGCGCGAAAACTGCCGGAGCGATTCGGCGGCACACCGGCCTACGCGCGCGTGATCAGCCAGCATCGCGCGGTCGTGCGCCCGCTCGACGAGCAGTTGCTCGGCGGGGTGTCTCGTCCGCTCTGGGTGCTCCTCGGCGCCGTCGCGATCGTGCTCGTGATTGCCTGCGCGAACGTGGCGAACCTGTTCATGGTCCGCGCCGAGGGCCGCCAGCGCGACCTGGCCGTGCGGCGCGCGATTGGCGCGGGGCGCGGGCAGCTCATCCGGCTGCAGATGTCGGAGGCGCTGGTCGTCGCGGCGGCGGCAGGCGTGCTCGCCGTCGGCCTCGCGTATCTGACGCTGCCGGCGTTTCTGCGGGCGGCGCCGGACGGCATTCCGCGCATCGGCGACGTGCGCATTACGGGGCTCACCTGGCTCATCACGCTCGGCGCCGCGTTCTTCGCGGCCCTTGCGTGCGGCGCCATCCCCGCGCTGCGCGCGTCGGCGCCGGACTTCACGCGCTTGCGCGACGGGGCGCGCGGATCGACCAGCCGTCGCCACTGGGCGCGCAACGCGCTCATCGTCGGCCAGACCGCGCTCGCGCTCGTCCTGCTCATCGCGTCGGGCCTGCTGATTCGCAGTTTCGCCGAACTGCGGCGCGTGGACCCCGGCTACGACACGACGAACATTTTCACCTTTCAGATCGCGCCCGAGGGACCGCACCTGCCGGATGGTCCGGCGTACGCGCGCTTCGATCTGGCGTTCATGGATCGCCTGAGAGCGCTGCCCGGCGTGGAATCGGTCGGGCTCGTCGAGAACGTCCCGTTGGATGAGGGCACCGCCAGCGTGCGCGCGTTGCCCGAGGGCCGAGGAGGCGGCATCGAGAACGGCCCGCTCGTGCAGGTCACGTTCGAGGCCGGCGACTACTTCAAGACGATGAAGATCGCGGTGCTGGCGGGCCGTCCACTCGAGGCGAACGATCACCTCTCGGCGCTCGCCAACGTCGTCGTCAGCAAGTCGGCGGCCGATCTGCTGTGGCCGGGCGAAAACCCGATCGGCCGGCGCCTCCAGCGTCAGGGCCTCGATCGAATGGAGACGGTCGTCGGCGTCGTCGAAGACGTCATGCAGAACGACTTCCGGCAACGACCGCAGCCGCTCATCTACTTCCCTCTCGTGGGGCCCAACCCCATGGCCTGGGTGATCTCGTCGCCTGCGTACGTCGTCCGCACGCCGCGCGCCGAGTTCATCGCGCCAGACATCCGCGCGATCGTCCGCGAGATCGCGCCGGAAGCGCCGATGTACCGCGTGTACACGATGGCCGGGCTCGCGCGGCGATCGATGGTGGACGTCTCGTTCACGATGCTGACGCTCGGCGTCGCGTCCGGGCTGGCGCTCGTGCTCGGCGCGGTGGGCCTCTACGGCGTGCTGTCGTACGTGGTTGCCGAACGGACGCGCGAGATTGGCGTGCGGCTGGCGCTTGGCGCGCGCACCGGGCAGGTGAAGCGGATGGTCGTCACGCAGGGCGCCCGCGTCGTGATTCTTGGAATTGCGATCGGCGTCGTCGTCGCGGCGATTTCCACGCGCGCGCTGGGCAGCCTGCTGTTCGGCGTGCAGGCGATCGATCTGGCGACGTTCACGGCGATGTCCGGGATGATGATCGCGATCGGCCTCCTCGCGAGCTACCTGCCCGCGAGGCGGGCGTCGCGCGTCGATCCGATCGTGTCGCTGCGCGGCGACTAGCGCGATCGTCGCGACGACACGCCGACGATGACGAGCCCGACGAGCAACCCGGCGCCTCCTCGACGACGATCTTCGCCGTCATGTTGGGGTGATACTCGCAGACGTAGTCGATTACGCCCGCTTTCTTCAGCACGACGCGGGCCTTCTTGCCGGCGGGCACCTCCAGGTTGAACTCGCCATTCTTCGCCGTGGCGGTGTGGTCGAAGATGTCCTTGTTCACCCATTCGATCGTGTCGCCGACGCGCGCGGTCACGGACTTCTCGCGAAACGCGACCTGATCGATCGTCACGGTGACTGGCGGCGCGGCGATCGTGTGAGCCGGTGCGGCCGCGATTGCGAGCAGAAGCGTGACTCCGAGGTTCCGAACCCCGGAACCCCGGAACCTCGGAACCCCGGAACCACAAGTGCTTTTCACGATCACTTCACCATCGACGCGGCCATTTCGGCGTGCTGCTGGTGGCCCTGGAAGATCTTGAGACCGGTCTCGAGCAGCGATTTGAGCTCGGCGTTCTGCGCCGACGGGATCAACGCGGTGCCGAGCGCGCCGTTCACGGTCTTGTGATACGCGATTTCGTTCTCGATGTACGCCTTGTCGAACGCCGCGCCCGAGAGCTTTGCGAACTGGTCGCGCTTCGCCTTGGCGGCGGCCGCGAGCGACTTGCTGGTGTCGTTGTCTTCCGGCGTCACGTTGAGCTTCTTGCAGAGCGCGAGCGCCTGCTTGTTGACAGCCTCGTGGTCCTTGACCATCTGCTCAGCGAACGCGCGGACGTCGGCGTTCTTCGACATCTGCAGCGCCTGTTTGGCGGCGTCGATGTCGATCATGCCGGCGGTGTAGGCGATATGCGCGATTTGCGGATCGGTCGGCCTGGCGCCCTGCGCCATCACGACGGCGCCCGCGAGACCGAGCGCGACGAGCACGGATGCAATCCTCGAAGACATGGTTCCCTCCAGTATCAAGGGCCCTCATGGCCCCGTGTCAGGTTCTACGGCCCGGTTCGGCGTCTGGATTGACTCGCCTGCTAAAATTCGCGGCCGTGCGTTTCCGGCTCCCCCTGGCCGCATTCGTGGCATCCGCGGCGCTGATCCTTCAGGCGTGCGGCTCGCCTTCGGCGCCGCTGCAGCCGAGCTACCAGGTCACGTGTTCGTACGCGTTGGCCAACGGCGACGCGGCGCACACCGAAGAGGCCGCCGGCGGCGAGCTGGCCGCGACGGTCCTCGCTGCGCCCGGCTGCTCGTGGACCGCGGAGAGCCACGCCGAGTTTCTGACGATCACGGACGGCAAGACCGGCACAGGAACCGGCACGGTGAAGTACACCGTGGCGTCCAACGCGGGCGCCGAGCGGAGTGGCACGCTGACGGTGGCCGGAGCGACGGTCACGATCACGCAGCACGCGGCGCCGCCGCCATCGCCCACGCCATCGGCGTCGCCCTCGCCGGCGCCGACGTCGTCGCCCTCGCCGGAACCGACGCCGCCGTCGGCGACACCCACGCCGTCGCCGTCACCGACGCCGAGTCCGTCGCCGTCGCCAACACCTGGTCCGCCGTCCGCCTGCACGTTTTCGGTGACGCCAACGACGTTCAACGTGTCGCCGGCGCCAACGAACGTATCGGTCAACGTCACCGTCACCCAGGGCTCGTCGTGCACCTGGACCGCGACCAGCAACAGCGACTTCCTCACCGTCACCAACGGCTCGCCCGGCACGGGCTCCGGCGTCGTGGTCCTCGGTGTGAGCACCAACTTCAGCATCCCGCGTACGGGCACCGTCACCGTGGCGGGCGTCACCGTCACGTTCAATCAGACGGCGCCGGGGTTTTGCGTGACGTCCGTCGCGCCGACGAGCATTGCTCTTGGTCCTGGACCCGGATCCGGAAGCTTCGATGTCACCGCGCCGGCGGGCTGCTCGTGGACTCCCGTGTCCGGCGTGTCGTTCATCACGCTGCAGTCGTCGGCGCCACAAACCGGCAACGGGCGCGTGATCTTCTTCGTTGACGCCAACGCCGGCGTCGCACCACGGAGCGGATTCATCACGATTGGCGCTGCGTTCGCGGTGCTGGTGACGCAATCCGCGAGCTCGGCGGTCGCCATCCTCTCGTTTCGAAGCGAGGTCGGCGACTTCATCGGTCAAGGACTGTCGGAGACGTACGCGGTGACGAATTTCGCCTTCACCTCGAGTGGTCCGTCTCAGCTCACGTTTCGCATGCGCGACGTGCCGCTGTGGTCGCTCTCTCTGTCATCGGGCAGCGGCGCGCTCGGTCCAGGTTTTTTCGACGGCACCGCGCGGTTTCCATTTCAGGCCGCCGGCCAGCCGGGCCTCGACTTCTCCGGAAACGGCCGCGGCTGCAACACCTCGACCGGCAAATTCCTGATTGCCGAGGCGAACTTCTCGGCGTCGTCGGCGACCCGTCTCCATGTCGTCTTCGAGCAGCATTGCGAAAATATTTCGCGAGGACTCGTGGGAGATCTGTGGATCGACGCCGCCGGGAGCCTCGCCGTTCCACCGCTCTCCTTGCCCCCCTCGCCCGCGACGCCGACAACGTTCTATTCGTTCGTGAGCGCGGCTGGCGACTTCGTTGGAAACGGCCAATCAGGCACGTACACGCTGGCGAATGGTGTCTTCGCGAGTCACGAGGTGTCTGGGACGCACGCGATCAGCGGCACCGTTTCTACAGCGAGCGGCCCGCTGATCGCGTCCTTCACGTTCAGTCCTCCAACGGGTCAGCCGTTGGTGCCGGGGACGTATTCCAATGCGGTGCGGTTCCCAAGCGCGACCTTGCCCGGCCTGGATGTCAGCATGAACAGCCGGGGTTGCAACATCACGACCGGCAGTTTTCAAGTCCTCGAGATTGTGCTCGGGCCGTCGAACGAAGTCCGCCGCTTCCACGCGACATTCGAGCAGCACTGCGAGGGCGCCGTGCCCGCATTGACCGGGGAGATCTGGATCGTCGCCGATCCCTGGCGATAGCGCCTTGGCGCGCGCTGCCGTCGGCTAGTCCTTCGTGATGGTCGGCTTGGCGCTGGAGACGGCGGTCATAATCCCGATGCCGATCGCGATGACCGCGCCGATCGCGATCCAGATGGGCTGGATGTAGTGGAACACGCCGGCCTTCCAGAGCGCCCAGACCACGCCGAGAATGAAGACGACGTAGCCGACGAGGTAGAGGTTGACGTAGCGCATCGCGCCCTCCCGGGGTTGAAACAGCAAGCGACGTACCAGCCGGATTGACGCCTCCACCCGCGCTTCGCGCGCGGGCGTGGCAATCGCTTACCGATCCTCGGAGCCGCAGTGGCGCGATCGCGCCGGCGATGGGTCTCGCCTGACGGATCAGCTCGCGTCATTCGTAAACGGAGTGGCGTTATTTGCGGCCGCGTGTCAGCCGGCGCGTTCCGCTGGCGAGGCCGAACAGCGCCAACCCGACGAGCGAAAGCGCCGCAGGCTCCGGCACCGGCGTGGACGTGATGGAATTCGCGTGCGCTGTGCCGGCCCACGACAGCAGCGCGACGAGAAACACACCGGTACACACACGTCTGGCCTGCATTTGCACGTTCACTCCTGAATCCAGTGCTGGAGATTGCCGCGTGATCTATCGAGGGTGCGGGCGGGCCGCCCGGGCACGTCCGAGCGGCGGTGTATCAAAAAGGAGCAAGGCCGGTACCAAATCGATACTCACGCCGTTTGAGGGATAAGTGCCGTATTCGTGAGCACTTCCGGCGAGGTTGATGGTGCCGCAATCAGGGCGTCGTTCGCGTGAAGTCTTCCTATCGGCCGACTTCAGTCAGCCGAAAGAACTGTCCCGTGGCCTCGACCAGCACACCGGCGGATCCATCGGGAAAGGTGAAAAACCGCGGATCCCCGCGCGGTGCGTTCGAGAGCGCCTTGATCGTGATGGTCTGTCCCTGGCTGTCGACCAGCGTCACCGCAAGCACGGGCTGATGGAACACGGTCGGCGGACCCGTCACCGCGTAGACGCTGCCGCTCACGAGATCGCCAAAAAGGAACGTGATCGTCTTGAACGACACCGCGCTGTGCACGGGACCGGAGATCGCGACTTGCGCCGCTTTCTCGCGGCCGAACTCGGCGACAGGCTGCACGAACCCCGGCTCGTCGAGCGGCGCCTTCGCGATCGAGTTCCCCGTCTGATCAATGTAGAAGGTACCCTCGCGCGATCGCTTGTCGATCGCCGCACGGCCCCAGCCGAAATTCGGCGGCGTGGCGGCAAGCAGATCGGCCACGCGAATGCTGTCGAGCTCCTCCGACACCCACCCGCCGGGATCGGCGAAGGTCAGCCGCGCCTCGCCGTCGAACGCGTCGATCGTGAGGCGCTGGCACGCCCGCACGCCGAGCGCCACGATCTTCACCGCGCCGGTCGCCGGATCGATCTGTACGATCTTCGCGAGGTGATGCGCCGGATTCTGCCCGTTGAGACCGCCGTCTTCGTACGAGTCGCCGTTGTCTCCGGCCGCAAACAACACGGACTCGTCGGGCAACACGATCATGCCGCCGCCCGAGTGGCCGTCCCATCGTTCCTGCAGCGCGACGATCGGGCGCGGCCGCGTCAGGCTCGCGCCGTCGAAATCGAACGCGTAGAGCAGATACCACGCGTCGGACTGATCGCGCGGCGACGGACGCTTCGGCACGTCTTTGGGCACGGACGATGAAATGAACATCACGTACACCGTCGTGCCGGCCTTGTTGGCCGCGACGTTGAGGAACGACTCGTAGCCCATCGGCTTCACGCCGGGCGGGACGGTCGCCTTTGAGAGCAGCAGATCGGCCCGCGTGCCGTTCCACGCGAAAAGCGCGCCGCCCTGGTCGATCAGCAGCAGCGTCGAGCCGGCCACCGCCGGCGACGTGGGATTGGTCTTCGACGGCATCGTACCGACCAGATCGAGCCGCACCTTGAGGTCCGACGACTGAACGGGATCGGGAACGAACTTCTGCGGCGGAGCCTGAAACAGAACCGCGACGCCGATGATGGCGCCGAGTGCGAGGCCTTTCACGGGCGTCCTCCCGCTTTCGGCGGCCCGAGCGGCACGTGCACGGGATACGCTTTCTCACCCGCCAGCACTTTCACCGGCAGGTGATTCTCGCGCAACGGGATCGGACACGTCGTGTACGGGTTGAACGCGCACGGCGGGTTGTACGCCTGGTTGAAATCCAGCACGGTCGTGCCGTCCGGCAGCAGATCGGAATACAGGAAGCGCGCGGTCTCGTACGTCTCCTGGCCGCTCGACGCGTCGCGGAACACGAAGTAGAAGCGGTTCGGCCGGGTCGTGAACGGGCGCAGCCGCACCGTCTGTCCCATCAGCGTGAACTCGACGACGCCTTCGGTCGTGTACTCGTCGACGTCGTTGAACGTGTTGAGCACTTTCGCTTTCTTCGGCTCCGCGTCCTTGATGAAGCGGCCCACGACGCGATACTGCAGATCGATCGGAAACCACGCGAAGCCGAGAAACCCCTTCGCGAGCGGACCATTCGGATCGCGCACGCGAAGCCCGAGATGCTCGCCGCTCGCGTGCACGACGAGATGCACGTCGCCGATCGTGAGCTCGTCGCCTTGAGCGCTGTCGTCTTTGAGATCGGTCGCGCTCGTGACGGGCTGGCCTTTGAGCTGCACCGGCACGTCCTTCGCCGGCTCGAAGCGCACCTGATGGTTCGCGAGCACGAACCGTCCAACCACCGCGGGCGTGGACGCCGGCAGGACGATGTCGTTGGTCCTGGCGCTGCCGGCGGTGTTGGGCCCGGGCCTCAACGCGAACAGGCCCGCAATGCTCACCCACTCGCGCCGGTAGTCGGTCTCGTGCTTGGTCCGCCACTTCTCGGTGACGACGACCGGCGAATCGGGCGTCGGCGTGGGCGTTGCCGCCGGCGCCGGCTCGCTTCGGTTGCACGCGGCGGCGAGGGCTATCGCCGCAATTGCGCCCAATCCGGCGCCCCACCGTCGTCCTGGAAGCATGGCCTCAACGATACCCCAGGGAGCGTCCCCCTAATGCCGGACCCCGATCCGGCCGTAAATCACTAAGAGTGGGTCCCTTGCAGGAGACGTCTGTCTTGATTTGGGCGCGGTGCCGCTGGGCGGTGGCAGCGTCCCTGGCGCTCCTGGTCGTTGGGCCGGTCCTGGCCGCGGAACGGCGGGTCTCGGAGCGCACGGCCCAGCTGCGCGTCATCGAGCTTCACGAGCCGGACGGACAGATCCTGAGCTACCGACACCTGGCGGGCTCGACGGAAGTGTTCATGCGTGGCACGGCGCTCGCGCCCGACGCGCACGTCAAGCTGAAGATCGGCAGCCGTCCAGGATTCGTCGAGCTCGACATCAACCGCGGCCAGATCACGGGGCTCAAGCCCGCCCACCGGCTCGGCAAGGATTTCCTCACCTACGTTCTCTGGGCTGTGTCGGTCGACGGCAAGGCGTCGAACCTCGGCGAGATCACGTTCGAGGGCGACAGTCCGATCTCGGTGAACGTGACGACGCCGTACCAGACGTTCTGGTTGATGGTGACGGCCGAGCCGAGCTACGCGGTGGTCGATCCGAGCCCGCAGGTCGTGCTCTACAGCATCAAGCAGGCGAACGTCACGGACAACCGCGCGCTGCCGATCACGACCGATCTGTTCTTCTTCACGCACTACTCGGCATACGAGTCCACGCCGGGTGAGTTGTCGAACGTGCCGAATCAGCTGCTGCAGGCGCGCAAGGCCGTCGAGCTCGCGTCGAAGTCCGGCGTGCTCGCGGCGGATCGCTCGAGCAGCGCCGGGCTGAAGGAAGAAGAGTACACGCGGGAGGCGCTCACGCAAGCGGCCACGTTTCTCGATCGCGCCGAGGCGGCGTACAAAAAAGATCCGAAAGATCGCGAGGTCGTGCAGTTCGCACGGACGGCGGCGCAGAGCGCCGAGAACGCGCGCGCGCTCGCGATGGGCGCCGTCGGCGGCCTGCTCGTCCGCCAGCTCGAGAACGAAAACGCCAGCCTGCGCGACGAGCTCGCGAAGCTGAAGGGCACGAAGCCGGCCGAACCCGGCGTGGTCACCGTCGACGGGCACAAGGCCGGCGACGCGCCACCTGCGACGCCGTCCTCGCAGCTCGCGCCGGTGCCGCTCGCCGTCGTCAACGCGACGCCGCTGGTCAAGCAGCCGGCGCTGTGGTTCGCGGTCGCCGGCTGGGCGCTCGCGCTCGTCCTGCTGTTCCGTCGGAGAACGATCTAAGCGCGCCATGCGCTACGTTGCCCGCGAGCGCGCCGCGCGCCAGAACATTCTCCAGTTTCTGTCGAGCCTGCTCACGCAGGGGGCCGTGCTGGTCCTGGCGGCGTGGGCGCTGCAGCGCGAAGAGGTCGTGCGCGACGCGGCGGGGCCCTACGCCGTGTTCTTCTGCTTCGGCGCCCTCTCGGCGGCCGTGCTGCTGAGCTGGTACTACGACCAGTCGCGCCTCCTCTGCATCTCCGCGGCCGTCGCGCTGAGCGTCTGGCGGCTCGGCAAGTGGCCGGACGATCCCAACGTCGCGAAGCTCGCGGCGTTCCTGCTGCCGGTCAACTTCGTGCTGTTCGCGGCGCTCAAGGAGCGCGGCGTGCTGTCGTTCGACGGCTTTCTGAAGGTCGCGCTGATCGCCACGCAGATCGTCGGCATCGTCTGGTTCGCCGATCACAACGTGGTCGCGGATTTCCTGCGGCTGGGCGATCGGCCGGGCGCGTGGTTGTGGCTGCCGCTCGCGGCCGAGGCGACGTTCGTCGCCGCGTTCATCGCGCTGCTCGCGCTGGTGTTCGTGCGCCGGACGAAAGTCGAGCAGGGCCTGCTCTGGGCGCTGGTCGCGATCTTTCTGGGTCTCTACGAGATCGACAAGCCGCACGCGCTGCTGTTCTACTTCGGCGCCGCGGGGCTCGTGCTCGTCCTCGCCGTGCTCGAGCACGGGTACGAGATCGCCTATCGCGACGAGCTGACGGGCCTGCCGGGACGCCGGGCGTTCACCAACGCCATCGGACAGCTCGGCGGCACGTACGCCATCGCGATGTGCGACGTCGATCACTTCAAGCGATTCAACGACACGTACGGACACGACGCCGGGGACCAGCTGCTCAAAGCCGTCGCGGCCGAGCTCTCACAGGTCGGGGGCGGCGGGCGGGCGTTCCGCTACGGCGGCGAGGAGTTCCTCGTCGTGTTTCGCGGCCGTTCCGCCAAGGAGGCGGCGCCGTACGCCGAATCGCTGCGCAAGGCGATCGCCGACGCGCGGGTCGATCCGCGCGCGGCCGACCGGCCGTCGATCGGCATCAGCGTGAGCATCGGCATCGGCGAGAAATCCAAGCGGCACTCGACGCCCGAGCTCGTGCTCGAAGCCGCCGACGCGGCGCTCTATCGCGCCAAGGAAGCCGGTCGGAATTGCGTGAAGCTCGAAGAAGGGACGGCGGTTGGCGTATCCTCCTAGCCAGCGGCCATGACGCCTCCGCTCGCCAATCGCCCGCTCCACTGGACGCAGGCACGCTTGCTCAAGCAGTCGTTCGATCTCTCCGACGGCGACACGCCCTTGGGCACGCTCGTCTTTCGCAGCTCGCTCGGTACGTTCGCGACGGCCCGGCTCGGCAACGGCTGCTGGACGATGAAGCGGCTGGGGTTTCTGCGCACGCGCGTCGAGATCCGCGCGTGCGAGAGCGACACGGCAGTTGCGACGTTTCACAACAACACGTGGAGCGGCGGCGGCACGCTCGCGCTCGCCACCGGCCCCGAGCTGCGCGCGAACACGAACTTCTGGCACTCGCGGTTCGAGTTCGTCGACGCCGAGGGCCAGTCGCTCGTGCGCTACACGATTGGCGGCGTGATGAAGGCGTCCGGTGAGATGGAGATCACGACGGCCGGCGCGGCGCTGCCCGACATCGCCTGGATCGCCATGCTCGGCTGGTATCTCGTCGTCATGATGCGGAACGACTCGGCGGTCGCCGCCGCAGCAGCCGGCTAGCGCCGGTTCCGTCCGTCTACGTCCTTCCAGAGCCAGCGCGCGTCCTATCCGATGGGAGCGCCGCCATGCATCAGAAGCGTCATTACATTTCCGTCGCGATCGTCGCCGCCGCGTTCGTGCTCGCCAATCCCGTTCACGCGCGTCTCTCCGCCCGCGCGCCTGCAAACACGATCTCGGTCAGCGGCGACGCGGAAGTGCTCGTCGTGCCGGATGAAGTGATCCTCAGCCTCGGCGTCGAGACGTTCGACAAGGTGCTCAAGACCGCGAAGATCGCAAACGACGAGGCGATCAAGCGGACGATTGCCGTCGCGCGCGGCTACGGCATCCCGGCCGAGTACATCCAGACCGACTACCTCGGCATCGAGCCGCGGCACCGCGATTCGCAGGTCGCGTTCGAGCTGCTTGGCTACGACGTCCGCAAGTCCGTGGTCATCAAGCTGCGGGACATCTCGAAGTTCGAGAGCCTGCTCACCGACGTGCTCGACGCCGGCGTCACGCACGTGCACATGATCGACTTCCGGACGACGGAGCTGCGCAAATATCGCGACCAGGCGCGAACGATGGCGCTCCGCGCGGCCAAAGACAAGGCCGCGCTGCTGGCGCGCGAAGCGGGCCACACGGTCGGCGCCGTGGAGTCGATCGGCGAGGCGAGCTACGGATATTTCTCGAGCTACGGCTCGTGGTGGGGCAACCGCTACGGCATGCAGGCGCAGAACGTGTCGCAGAGCCTCGGCGGCTCGACGCTCTCGAGCGACGCCACGATGGCGCCCGGGCAGATCTCGATCCGCGTGAACGTCAGCATGAGCTTTGCGCTCGAGTAGTGAACGCGTGGTTCCGATCACACCAACACGTCGAGCCGCTCGAGCGCTCGCCGGAGGTCGGGCACGCGGCGGTCCTTCGGCTCGTAGACTGCGCCGACTTCGTCGTTCGACCCGGTCATGATGACGCCGGATTCCGCGTAGAGCCTGTAGTCCCAGAGAAACATCGTCGCCAGCACCAGAAACGACAAGCCGTCATCCTCGTCGCCCGAAGTGAACAAGTGGCCTGGCGCGCCGATGAGCGGACGGCGTTCGTCAAATCGCTCGCGCAGCCGCGTGAAGAGCGGCAGGTGCTCGCCCGACGGCCACACGCTCCAGCCGGTCATGACCAGGAGCCGGTCCAGGCGCGCCTGGTCACCGCATTCGCGCCACAACTGGCGGCACAACGCGACGCGCGCGCCGGCGTCGTGAGGAATCCTGAATTCGTACGCCTCGTAGCTCTGCGGCCGCGACGCGCCGGGCCCGGGCGGAATGTGATCCAGGCCTCGCTTGCGAAGCCATGCCTTGCACTCATCCGGCGTCAGAAACGTCATCGTGCTCGTTCCGTGTATCGACCGGAGCCCGCGCCGCGCCCAGCGTGGTCTCCGTTGACACCGTCCGTGCCCCATGCAACACTTCCGCCCCTCCCCAAAACTGCACGTCGCTGTCCGCGAGGTTTGCCATGCCCGATCCGCTACCCCTCAACAAAGTCGGGGACTTTCTCCGCGATGAGCGCCAGTGGTATCAGCTGCCGCAGCTGTTCGCGATGGTGCGGCTCATCGAGATCCGCAACGAGCTGCGCGCCAAGAACCTGATCGACACTGAAGAGCCGCCGCTGCCCGTCGGGCCGATTCCCCAGAATCTGGATCCGGCGCTGAAGAAGTACCGCACGCTCGACGGCACGTACGACGACCTCACGTGCCCGCCGATGGGCGCGGCCGCCCGGCGCTTCGGGCGCAACGTGCCCCTCGAGTTTGCGTTCCCCGACAAGGACAATTTGTTCGTGCCGAATCCGCGCGTGGTGAGCCGCGAGCTGATGACGCGCGACACGTTCAAGCCGGCAACAATTCTCAACTTGCTCGCGGCCGCGTGGATCCAGTTCATGGTGCACGACTGGTTCGTGCACAAACGATCGGCGCCGGCCGACGGTGTGGACATCCCGCTCGCGCCCGGCGACGACTGGTCCGATGCCTCGATGCGCGTGCCGCGCAGCGTGCCCGAGCCGGCGCCGGCGGGATCGACGCGCCCGCCCGCGTATGCGAACCCCAACAGCCACTGGTGGGACGCGTCGCAGGTCTACGGCTGCGAAAAGGCGCTGTGCGATTCGCTGCGCACGATGGCCGGCGGCAAGCTGAAGCTGCTGCCGAACGGCTTGTTGCCGCTCGAACCGGGGTCGGGGATCGATCACACCGGCTTCACCGACAACTGGTGGATCGGCCTCGCGATGCTGCACACGCTCTTCGCGCGCGAGCACAACTACCTGTGCGACCAGCTGGCGTCAAAGCATCCGACGTGGACCGACGAGCAGCTCTACGAGACCGCGAAGTTGATCAACTCGGCGATGATCGCGAAGATCCACACGATCGAGTGGACGCCGGCGATCCTGCCGAATCCGATCACCAAGCTCGCGATGCACGTGAACTGGTCGGGCGTCGTCGACGAAGATCTCGCGCAGATCTTCAAGTTCATCGGCGAAGACGAGCTCCTCGGCGGCATCGTCGGATCGCACGCCGAGCAGTTCGGCGCGCCGTACTCGCTCACGGAGGAGTTCGTCGCCGTGTACCGCATGCACGCGCTGATTCCGGACGAGGTCGTCTTCCTGTCCTCGAAGACGAGGAAGGAGCTCGAGCGGCAGGAGCTGCCGGACATCGCCGGCAAGAAGACGCGGCCCGTGCTCGAGCGGATCTCGCTGACGGATCTCTTCTACTCGTTCGCGATGGCCCACCCCGGAGCGGTGACGCTGCACAACTATCCGAAGCACCTGCAGAACCTCACGCGCGACAACGGCGAGCACTTCGATCTGGCGGCGGTGGACATCCTGCGCGACCGCGAGCGCGGCGTGCCGCGCTACAACAAGTTCCGCGAGCTCGTGCACAAGCCGCCGGTGAAGTCGTTCGAGGAGCTGACGGACAACCCCGTCTGGCGCGAGGAGCTCCGCCGCGTCTACAACAACGACATCGACAAGGTCGATCTGATGACGGGCCTCTACGCGGAGCCGCTGCCCGAAGGCTTCGGCTTCAGCGACACCGCGTTCCGCATCTTCATCCTGATGGCGTCGCGCCGGCTGAAGAGCGATCGCTTTTTCACCGACGACTTCACGCCGGAGATCTACACGCAGTTCGGCATCGACTACATCAAGAACACGACGATGGTGTCGATCATCTCGCGGCAGCTGCCGGACCTCGCGCCGATGCTCAAGGGCGTCGAGAACGCGTTCGCGCCGTGGGTGGCGACGTAGGCAACTGATTCGTCGCGCTTGACGTTCGACGTACACTTCTGGTGTGTCGAAGCACAAGCGCGACGACGACCCGATCGGCGACTACGTCGAGTGGACCGACCATCGGTACGATCCGGGCTACTACCTCGGCGGTAACACGCCGCCGTACCTCCGGACGTCCCGGCTGAGCCAGAAAAGCCGACGCCTGGTCGGCGTGTGGTTCGGGATCTTTGCTGTCATGGCGCTCGTCGGAGACATCGCGTGGTTGTTCGAGCCTGGCGAGTTGTCCCGCACGAGCCTCGTCTTCTCCGTGCTCGTCACGATCCTGCTCGGATGGGTCGCGGTGGCGATGTTCCGATCGGCGAGCCGTCACGAGACCGACAATGCCGGGCGCCATCGTCACGGAAAGCCTCATGGGCGGGCCTAGCCGCCAAAGTAATCATGAAAGTCGAGTAAGTCGAACAGTCTAGGGGTGGTCACGACGATAAGTCGGGCGTGACCGCCTGCCTTCGCGCTGTCGCCGTCGGCCTCGCCGTGTTAGCGGCGACTGGCTGCAAGAAAGCGCCCGTTGTTCCTGCGCCCGCGGCCACGGTCCCAACAGCTGGCGGCGTCCGAACCTATCAACTGCGTGTTGATGGCAAGACCACGTCGGTGAAAGGCGCCGTCATCACGCTCGACGAGATCAGGACGCTGCCGCGACCTCGTCAGGGTCGGTACTTCCTCGACAGCGACTATCAACCGGACGCGCCGCGCCTGGCCATCCTGAGCTTTGACCTGTGGACCGAGCGATTCGACTCCGGGCTGAGCGTTCTCGGCATGAACATCGATCTCGACGATGGGCCCGCGATGATCATCGCCATCGCTCCGGCGGGCTGCCCGATGCCGGACGGCGCGCAACTGCTGCTGCCGAAGCGCTGATGATTCGCGACTGGCTGCTGCCTGACCACGGGCTCAAACCCGTGTCGCGCGAAGCGATGATCGGCTGGGGCGCGTTCTACGCGCTGTTCCTCTACGCTGCGACCGGTTTCGGTGGCGTGCGGCTGCTCCATCCGGCCAACCTGATGTTTCACGAAGCCGGACACGCGATCTTCGGCTGGGCCGGGTACTACACCGTGATTCTCGGCGGCACGCTCGGTCAGCTGCTGGCACCGCTCATCTGCACGCTGGTCTTCATCCGGCGGGGTGAGACGACAGCCGTCGCATGCTGCGCGGTCTGGACGTTCGAGAACTTTCTCGACATCGCGGCGTACATGGGCGACGCGCGACGATCGGCGCTCCCGCTCGTCGGCGGCGACGAGAGCGATTGGACGATTCTGTTCACGCACTGGGGCGTGCTGGGCTACGACACGAGGATTGCCGCAGTCGTGAGCGGCGTCGGCTGGATCGGCATGATCGCTGCTATCGCGTGGCTGGTGTGGATGCACCTCACCCGCGCGGAAGCCGTCGATCCTTACCGCCGCTCGTACACCCGGACGTAGTCGATCTCGTATCGCGCGGGGAACGTCGTCTGCGCGGGATCGCCGCCGGTGGACCCAACGGCGAGATTCAGAATGATGAGCTGCGGCTTGTTGAACGGGTTCGTGCCCGATCCGTCCTGATTGATCGTCTTCGACAGGCCGACGTCGTTCAGCAACCGATCGTCCACGAACAGCTTGATCGCGCGCTCGTCCCAATCCATGCGCCACACGTGGAACTGCTGCGACCAGCCGTCGCCGAACGTCGCAATCGGCGTGCGCGTGTCGGCCCAGATCGCCTGGTTGCGCGCGGCGCCGCCCCAGGCCACGTTGGCGAGCAGCATGCCGCGGTAGAACTCCATGATGTCGATCTCGCCGTTGTGCGGCCACGGTCCGCTCGCACCCACGGTCCAGAACGCGGGCCATATGCCGGAGCGCGTGTCGATCCGCGCGCGCATTTCGAACCGGCCGTACGTGAACGTGTGCAGCCCGCGCGTCGTGACGCTTGCCGACGTGTACTCCGCGGCCTGACGGTTGCGCTTCCAGTCTGTTGACGCGGCATCGAACGCGGGGTTGACGACGCGTTCGCGGCGCGCCTCGATGACGAGCATCCCGTGATCGACGCGCGCGTTGTCCGGCTGATACCACTGCAGCTCCTGGTTGCGCACGAACCCGCGCTCGTACGTCCAGTTGGCCGGATCCGGCGCGCCGTCCTTGTCGAACTCGTCGGCCCAGATGAGCCGGTATTCCGACGGCGCCGGGACCTGTCGCGCGGCGGTCAGTCCCGACGCGAGCACGGCCAGGCCGATCAGCGCGACACCGATCCTCATCGTGCGTGATACTACTGCGAAGCCGTTGCGGTAGAGTCGATCGGTACAGGTTCTGACTCCCCGGTGTCAGGAGGACGAATGACGCTCACGGAAGCATTTCTTGCGGAGCTCGAGCGCGAAGCGCCGCGCACGCGGCGGGTGGTGGAGCAGGTGCCCGCCGGACGCGATGACTGGAAGCCGCACGAGAAGTCGATGCCGCTCGGCCGGCTGGCCGGCATGGTCGCGTCGATGAATTCCTGGTTCAGCCTGATCCTCGACCAGGACGAGCTCGACCTCACGCCGCCGCCCGGAGCCGGGCAGTACAAGCCGCCGTCGATGGGCTCGCTGGTCGCGACGCACGACGACACGCTGGCGAAGGCGCGCGAGTCGTTCGCGAAAGTGAACGACCAGCTTCTGCTCACGACCAACTGGCGGCTTCGCGCCGGCGGCCAGATCGTCGCCGACCAGCCGCGCCACATCGTGATCGCCGACACGTTGAGCCATCTCTCCCACCATCGCGGCCAGTTGACGGTGTACCTGCGGCTGCTGGATCGGACGGTGCCCTCGGTCTTCGGACCGTCGGCCGACGATCAGCGGTTCCTGTAGAGAGCGCCCACGGGCTCAAGGCCCACCGCGGACTTTTTCCCGAGGCGACTGGGATTTCCCGCGTCGTTCGGCCGTCCGGCCGCCGTCCGGCCGGTTTTTGGCCTGAAAAGGGCGGAGCCGACGGGAACGCGACTTGCTGCTGACCCCGACGTGACGACAACCGCGATCGCTCTGCCGCAGCGATTCCAGGCGCTGCATCGGCTCGTCGGGAATACGCCGCTCTTGGCGATCGACTTCCTGTGGCGCGGCGAGCCCCGCGTGCTCTACGCCAAGCAGGAGTCGATGAACTTGACGGGCAGCATCAAGGACCGGATGGCGCTCTACATCATGGAGGACGCCTACATCCGCGGCGCGATCAAACCCGGCGATCCCATCGCGGAGGCGACGAGCGGGAACACTGGAATCTCGTTTGCCGCGATCGGCCGGGCACTGGGACATCCGATCACGATCTTCATGCCTGACTGGATGAGCGTCGAGCGCGTGTCGCTCATCTCCAGCTTCGGCGCCTCAATCGTTCCGGTCAGCCGGGCCGATGGCGGGTTCCTCGGCAGCATTCGCAAGTCCGAGGAACTCGCTGAGGACAATCCCGCGGTGTTCCTGCCATGCCAGTTCTCGAACGACGCGAACGTTCAGGCGCACTTCGAGACGACGGGCCCGGAGATCTGGCTGCAGTTGTCTCAGGCTGGTCTCGAGCCAGACGCGTTCGTGGCCGGTGTGGGCACCGGTGGCACGGTCATGGGTGTCGGCCGTTATCTGCGCGCCCGGAAGCGTTCGGTCAAGATCCATCCGCTCGAGCCCGCGGAGTCACCGACGCTCTCGACCGGCCACAAGGTCGGCCACCATCGGATTCAGGGCGTCTCGGACGAGTTCATCCCCGCGATCCTCAAGCTCAACGAGCTCGATCCCGTCGTACAAGCGCACGACGGCGACGCGATTCTGATGGCGCAGCAACTTGCCCAGCACGGCCTCGCGGTGGGCATTTCGTCAGGCGCGAACTTCCTCGGTGCGCTCAGCGTTCAGAACTCGCTCGGCCCTTCGGCTGTGGTCGTCACGGTGTTCGCCGACAGCAACAAGAAATACCTCAGTACGGATCTCCTGAACACGGAGCCCGTCAGGTCGGGCTATCTCGCTCCTGACGTCGAAGTCCTCGGGTTCCGCGCGCTTCCGCGCGTCTGCGCGATGTGCATCGACCAGCCGCGGCGGTAGTCAGGCGCGCGCATCACCTCTTCGCGTCGGCCTTGACGAGATATTTGTCGAACCAGCCGAGAATCCGGTTCTCGAAGTCGATCGCCTCCGCGACGCTGTTCGGCGGACGGTGCGCGCCGTTGACGTAGTGCACCCACTCGACGTCGCGGCCCAGGCGCCGGAGCGCGTAGAAGATCTCGCGCGACTGGCTGTCCGGCACGTTGGGATCCTGATCGCCGCTCAAGCAGAGGAGCGGCGTCTTGATGCGATCGGCCTGAAGAATCGCGGAGTGCTCGAGATACCGCTCGGGGTACTCCCACAGCGTGCCGCCGATTCGATCCTGGCTCTTCTCGGGCGCGTGCGTGTTGCGCACGCCGAGGCGCGGGCTGTCGGTGTAGAAGCTCACCATGTCCACCTTGCCCGAGATGTTCACCGCCGCCTTGAAGCGATCCGTCTGCGTCAGCAGCAGCACCGTCGCGTAGCCGCCGTAGCTCGTGCCCTCGACGCCCAGCCGATCGGGATCGGCCACGCCCATGTCGATCAGCTTGTTCGCGGCCGCGGTGACGCCCTTGATCCACGACTCGCCGGGCCGTCCGACCACCAGGTTCACCGACGGCATGAACATCGCGTAGCCGTGATCGCCGAGGAACATCGCGCGCGCGTTGAACCCGTTGTCGAAGAACGTCTCGTACAGCTCGAAGACGACGGGAACTTTCTGGCCGCGCTGGTAGTTGATCGGGTACCGCAGCACGCCGTAGAGCTCCTTGCCGTCGGCGTCGCGGTACTTCACGAGCTCGGATTTTGGAACCGCGCGCTCGCCGAGCCACGGATTGAGATTGGTGATCGGCTTGATCTTCGAGAACGACGCGTCGGTCACGCAGAGATCTGCCGGCCGGTCGCCGTCGGAGACCGACATCACGAACCGCGTGCCGTCGCGTGACATCCGCACGTTGCTGAACAGCCGCGCGTCCTTCACGAGCATCGTCATCTGGCCCGACGAGGCGTCGATTCTGGCGATGCCGCGGTCCCACTTGTCGCGCGCGCCCCACGTCGCGTAGATCGCCGAGCCGTCCGGCGCCCAGTCGAGCACGCTCACGCGCGGGTTCTTCTCCTCGTCCTTGTCGAGCGTGAGAATCTGCTTCCGCGTGCCGTCGGCCACGTTGACGACGTACCAGCCCTTGCTGCTCGTCGCGATGAGCCTGGACCCGTCGCGGCTGAATGCGCCTGCGGAGAACGACTCGGTCGTCTCGGTTTCCTTCTTCTCATCCGGCGTGACGACCGGCTTCGGCTCCGGCGTGGCCGCGGGTTTCGGTTTCGGCGTCAGGTTCTTCGCGTCCGCCGCATCCAGGCTTCGCACGAACACTTCGCCTTGCTTCGCGTAGGCGAACGTGCGGCCGTCGTCCGTCCAACGGAGCGTCAGGCCTTTCGCGTCCTTCGCCGGAAGAACCGTCTTCGGCTTGTCGTCGCCGCGATTCAACGCGAGCAGCTGATTCTCCGTGCCGCCGATCACGTCGTAGTCCGTCTTCTCGGTCACGTCTTCCTGCAGGACGACCGTGGCCTGATCGCGCGTCAATTGAAAGCTCGACACCTTCCGCTCCGGCACGCGCTCGGTGACCGCGCCGGTCGCGACGTCGATCTCGGCGACGCTGCGCCACCGGTTCTCACGCGACAGCGCGTCCCAGTCCAGGAACGGATTCTTCGACGACTGGACGACGATCGGTCCTTCGGTCAGCGCCTTGAACTTCGCGGCCGCTTGCTTCTCGCGCGCCGGCGTCCGCATCGAGACGACGACGCGAGATCCGTCCACCGACCAGTCGAGGTTCGAGTTGGCGGCGATGAGGTTGGCGCTCTTAACGGCGACCGCCGACAGCGGGCCGGTGGCCGGGCCGGTCATCACAGAAATGACCGGGGCGGCCGTCTTCGTCTCCGCGGACGCGACGATGACCGCCAGTCGCTTGCCGTCGCGCGAGAACGCGGCCTGGCGAACGTTCACGAGGCGATCGCCCAGCGGCAAGCTGCGCTGGCCCGTCTCGGTGTCGATCACGACGAACTTCGACGCCGACGGCGCGACGTACGTCGGATCGCCGTAGCGGTAGTTGTCGGTTTCCGCGTTGTCGAGGGTCTTGCGCTCGACGATCGCCACCAGGCGTCCGTCGTCGGTCAGTGCCTGGACGGAGGCGGTCACGACCTTGAGCATGTCTTCGGCGCTGAACTTCGCGGGCGTAGCGACCTGGGCGCCGAGCGAGGCGTCGGCCAGCAACGCGGCGGTGAGGATGGCGGCGGCGCGAATAGTCGGCATGCCGCTCACCTTAACACTCCCGGCCGAATTACCGCACGACGTGTCTCAGGGCCGCCTCCAGGGCCGGATCGCGGCCGGCAAGGGCCTCGGCCAGGGACCGCGTCACGGTCAGATCCGGCGCGTAGACGAGAGGGTCGCCGTTCGGGACCATCCGAAAGAACTTCGTTGAGTACTGCACGACCACCTGCGAATTGGGCAGCTTCAACTCGCGGACCTCGCCGTACGAATTCGGCTTCTCCCCGACTGGCTCGCCGACGAGCACGGCGTGCAGGTCGTCGCGAAAATTCATCGCGGCCAGCAAGCCCGATGAGAACGTGCCGCGTCCGATGAGTGTGTACAGGCGGCCGGGCGCGCTGAACTGCGGACGCGATCGCAGTCCGTTGATGAGCGGCTTGATCACCGTGGAGTTCCCGCCGCCGTTGAGGCGCAGATCGACGACGACGCGATCGACGGGATGCGCGTCAGCGAAGTCGAACACCTCCTTCGCGAACGCGCTGAACGGCTGCTTGGGATCGTCTTCGCACTTGTTGTACTGGACGTACAACGCCTTCGCCTCAGGCAGGTATTCGTACCAGTAGTAGCTGTCCTGGTGCTTGCGGAACAGCGCCGTCGGCACATTCAGCGCGTCGGCGGCGGTCACCTGCGCCGGCGGCTTCAGCGTGCCGCCCGGTGTCACACGAACGACCACGCTGGCGCCGTCCGGCTTCACGAGCGTGATGGCGACGCGCCCGTCGGGCTCGACGGCTCCAAGGCGTTGAAGCAGCTCCGTGATCACCATGAACGACGGGCTCTGCTGATGCAGCCATTCGTCGTTTTCGTGGGCGATGTACGGCGCGACGCCAGCCTCGATCTCGGCCGGTGACAACGTGCCGATTTTCGCGACGTGCAAGCCCAGCGCCTCGCGGTAGGCTTCGGCCGCCGCCGTGATCGCGAGCCCGTCCGAAAACCAGTAGAACGTCAGCGGCAGGCGATGGAACATCACGAGCGGGCTGCGGACGTTCGTGTGCGCGACGTTGGCGCTCGCGACCAGCCGCATGAGCGACAGCGTCACGTCCGCGTCGCTCGATTGCGCCAGCGTCGCGTCGATCGCCTTCACCTCCGCCGCAAATCGATCCGCGGGATACAGCTTCGCGAAATCGAGCTGCCGGCTCGCGAACTCGCGCGAAAACACCTGGAGATCCTCCCGCCATCGATCTTCGCGCGAGCCCGCCGTGGACTGTCCGTTGACGGACGGCGAGGCAAGGACGAGGCTGCAGGCAACGATGAGCGCCGGGAATCGAAACGTCCGGGAGCGCACGATCACCTCCGGGAGGCTTAGACGCGGCGGCGCGAACGGGCGTTGTCGCCGGCGTTCGCGGCTATTTCAACATCTTGATTTCGATCGTCTTGTGTTCCCGCGCGACGAGGTCGAAGCGCTGTGCCTGCGACTGATACCGGTCGAGCAAGGCGTTATTGACCGCGGGCATGTCTGGCGCGAGCGGCAGCGCGAACGCGAGGTACTGCCCCGGCGGCAGGCTCGACACGCTGAAACCGCTGCCCGCGACGATGCGGCTGATGCGAACGCGGCGGGTGGCGCTCGTCCAGTACTGCCGATCGGCCGAGTAGACGACGACAAGGGCATCGTGCGCGCCGCCTTCCTCTTTGACGGTGCCCGAGACACCCGCCTCGCGATCCACGAGCACCACGAGAGCGTCATCGCGATCGGATGTCACGTCGACAGGAATGTCGAGCGTGTCACGACCGCCGATCGCCCCCGACATCTCCGCCCAGGGCGGAGCCGTCACTGACTGCAGGACGTACCGCGCGGGCGGCACGCCCTTGAACGTGAATTCGCCCTTCGCGGAGATCGCGACCTCGAAGGACCTCGCGCCGGGCAAGGTCACGGACGGTGTGAGGCGAACGCGAAACGGTTTCAGCGCGGCGTCCGCCGGCGCAGGCGTGTCGCCGAGAAACTCGACGCGACCTTTGATCGAGAACGGCGCCTGCAGCGCGATGGCGAGTGGCGCCGTGGCCTCACTCACTGAGACCGTTTGATGCACCCAGCCGCCCGAGCTGGTGAAGGTCAGCAGGTAGTCGCCGAGCGGCACGTCGGTAAACGAGAAATGCCCTTCGCGATCCATCGGCACGCGGCGCGTGTCGACCGCCATGCCGCCGTTGGCCTGTGCCGAAGGGATCAAGATGACCATTTCGCCAAATGCCACGAGCGTCGTTCCGCTGGCCGCGGCGGTGAATGTCCCGCTGACATCCGTCACGGGCTGGCGTTGCAGGGAGAAGTCGATCCCGGTGATTTCCGCGGCACCGACCGTGACCTTCGACGCTTTCACGAGCGTGTCGGTGCTCCCGTAGTACGTCGTCACATAGCCCAGCTTCCGCCCATCGGGCTGGATCGCCGGCGCCGGCATGTGCTCAATCATCGGAACGCTTGGAGCGGAATAATCCGGCGAGCGCGCCAGCGCCGCCACGACGGACTCGCCGGGCGTGAGGCCGGTCAAGTGGTACACGCCGTGCTCATCGGTGGTCGTTGACTGGCCGGTCGGTTGGGCCAGCATCACGCCGTTTCGCGTCGCGACGAGGAACCGCTGGACGTGCGCCCCGGCAACAGGCCGGCCGTCGGCGTCGGTCACGGTGCCGGAGATTGCGCCAGGGCCGCGCGGGGGCGGCGGAAGATTCGACGGATTGCTGACGCGGATGCCCGCGGTGCCGGTGCCGGCCGGCAGCGTCGCGCTCGGCGGCCCGCTCGACCTCAAGACCGTGGCCGAGCCCGTCACGCGAACGACCTTGAGCTCCGCGTTGACGAACAGCCGCACCTGCCCCTGGCCGCCCGCCGTGGCCGTCAGCGGAAATCCGCGCGGCGCCAGCGCCTTGATCAGCGCGAGGTCTGGTCCGTTCTCGTTGATCTTCTCCGGCGTGATCGCGAGCTTGTAGTCGCCGGGCGGAAAACCGCCGAGCTTGAACGCGCCGGCGCTCACCGCCATCCACTGCACGGTCTTCGACTCGACACCGCCCGCCCACTTCTGCTCGTCGGCCGGAAAGAGCACGACGTTGACATTGCTCACGGGCCGCGCGTCTTCGTCGGACACGTCGCCCGAGATGCTGCAGGTCGCGGATGTGGATTGCGGCAGCGTCTGCGCCGCCGGCGACTGCGCGACAACGGCCGCCGCGCTGATGGTCAGCGCGGCGGCTCGCAGGAATCCCATCACCGGTCGCTGGGCTGATCCACCTGACCGGATTGATCCACCTGACCCGACCGATCGATGTCAGGGAAGAACGGCGCGCGCTCGAGCTCGAAGTAATCGATCTCGTCCTCGTCGCCGCCGCTGACCGTCGCGTTGACGGGGAGCTCGTTCCAGTTCGGCGGATCTATCCCGAGCAGGTTCTTGACGAACCAGTCGTTGCGCTTGCGCGTCGTGATCGGACTGCCCGCGCCGTGATTCGCACCGGGTATGACGACCAGCTCGAAGTCCTTGCTCGCCTTGACGAGCGCGTTGACGACCTGCATCGTCGACGAGGGATCGACGTTCGTGTCCATCTCGCCGACAACGAGCATCAGCCGGCCCTTCAGTTTCGACGCGTTTTCCATGTTCGACGAGGTTTTGTAGTGATCGTCGATCGGCCAGCCCATCCACTGCTCGTTCCACCAGATCTTGTCCATCCGGTTGTCGTGGCAGCCGGAGTTCGAATAGGCGACTTTGTAGAACTCCGGATGGAACAGCAGCGCGCCCATCGCGTTCTGTCCGCCGGCCGACGTGCCGTAGATCCCGACGCGCGTGGTGTCGTAGTACGAGTACTTCGCGGCCACGGCCTTGTGCCAGATGATGCGATCCGGGAAGCCGGCGTCGCCGAGGTTCTGCCACGCCATGTCATGGAACGCCTTCGATCGATTGGACGTGCCCATGCCGTCGATCTGCACGACGATGAAGCCGAACTCGGCGATCGACTGCATGCCGGCCTGCGTGCTGAACGTCTTGGGCACGAACGAGCCCTGCGGGCCCGCGTAGATGTTCTCGATGACCGGGTACTTCTTCGACGGATCGAAGTTCGTCGGGCGAATGATGATGCCCCAGATGTCCGTGACGCCGTCGCGCGCCTTCGACGTGAAGACTTCCGGCATGCGCCAGCCCGTCGCGAGCAGCTCCGTGACGTCGGCCTTCTCGAGATCCATCACGACTGTCTGATCGCTCGAGCGCTTGAGCACGGACTGCGGCGGCGAGTCCACGCGCGACCAGGAGTCCACGTAGTACTCCTTGGTCGGCGAGTACGTGACCGTGTGATTGCCGTCCGCGTCGGTCAGGGCCGTGAGGCCGGTGCCGTCGAAGTTCACGCGGTAGTACTGGATCAGGTACGGATCCTTGCCGGCGTGCATCCCGCTCGCGCGGAACCAGATCTGGCGCTTGGCTTCATCGACCTGGTCGACGCCGCGAATCACCCAGTTGCCCTTGGTGATCTGATTCTTCACCTGGCCGGTCGCGCCGTCGTAGAGATACAGCTGGTTCCAGCCGTCGCGCTCCGAGGCCCAGATGATCTCCTTGCCGTCGGCGACGTCGTAGCGGTACTTCTTGCCGGAGTACTCGACGAACGTCTTGCTCGTCTCTTCGATCAACGTGCGAGTCTTGCCGGTGGCTGCGTCGAGCTCGAGCACGCGGTAGAGCTGGTGCCCGCGCTGGTTGTATTCGAATGTTGCGGCGCGGCTGTCCTTGCGCCAGCTGAGCTGCGTGTTGGCGTAGGGATTCGGGAAGAGCGAGATGTCGCCCTGCATTTGCCGCTTCGACGCGACATCGAAGATGACCGGCACATCGAAGTCCACGACATCGCCCGGCTTCCGATAGAACATCGTCGTGTGCTTCGGTTGCAGCTGATCGGCCGGCGACGACTCGACGTAGTGCACGAGGCGCTCGTAGCCAGGACGCCGGCGGAACGCGACGATCTTCTTCGAGTCCGGCGACCACTGCATCGACTGGAACGTGTAGCTGTTGCCTTCCGATCCGTCCGTGCTGAGCAGCGTGCCGTTCGCGGCGTTCGCGCCGCCGCCGACCGGACGGATGTAGACGTTGAAGTTCTGAATCAGCGCTTCGGTCTTGCCGTCGGGCGAGAGTTTCGTCGGCGTTTCACCCGCCACGCCGCCGCCCCCGCGCCCGCCACCGCGGCCCTGACCGCCG
>DATEGZ010000161.1:0-7858 GCA_035279905.1 Vicinamibacterales bacterium | reverse complement strand
TGAGCCAGACACGGGCCCGGGCGCGATGCCCGAGCGTCCGGCAGAGTGTTTGCCACGTGCGGCCCGGACCGCTCGCGTGCCAGCGGTCGACGAGCTCGGGCCAGCGTTCGATGGCCTGGAGAAACTGCGTGCCGCTCGTCCAGAAGAAGTGCGTGCGCGACGGGAGATCGTCGGGCAGCGACTCGTGGACTTCGTAGGTCGCGAGCGCGTCGGGATCGGCGGACGCGGCGGCGCGATGCGTGAGGCGGTGCCACGCGACGTGGTATCCCGCGAGCGCGTCGATGCCCGGCGGCTCAGCATCGCCGAGGCCGTCGGCGCAGCCGTGCACCCAGATGCCGCGCGCGGCCAGCTTGCGCCATGTCGTGCTGCCCGCGGCCCAGACGAGCCGATTCCCCGTGACCGTCCATGCCTCGGGTAACGCTTCCGCACGCGCCACCCAGAAGCCCGCGCCTTCCGGCGGCGCGGCGACGTCGAGCGGCCGGCGCGTGGCACGCTCACGCTCCTCGGGCCTGGGCCAGATTTCCGCCGCGCGGGCCTTCGGCGGCACGATGCCGGTGGCGGTCAGCGACCAGCCGTCTTCGCTCGCGCCGCTGCTCAGGCGGCCTTTGATCGACACGACGCGTCCGTACTCGCGAGGCAGAACCGTCGCGCCGAGCGCTTCGTGGCAGCCGCCGCCGTGGCGCGCGAGCACCGCGCGCTCTTCCTGGACGGCGTCCCACGTCGGCCGATGCGAAATCGCCGCCAGCTGTTCGGCGAATCTCGACCGAACTGGCGCTTCGATCGCGAGCGCGCCTTGCGCAGGCGCGCCCGGCACCTCGCGCAGCGGCAGAACCATCCCCACACATTTAGTAAGGTGTGCCCGCACCGTGCGCGCGGCCTCCTCGAACGGCGGGCCGAAGCCCAGCAGGCGATCGAGCGCAGCTTTCGCGACGACGAGCGCGTCGCCGCGGCCTTCGGTGAGCCGGGTCAGACGCGTCGCGATGTTGCCGCGGACCGGCGCGAACTGCAGCGCGTCGACACGCCACGGCAGGAGATCTGGCAGCGCCTGCTCGAGCAGCCACGACCGCCGCGGCGAGGATGAAAGAATCGTCAGCGTCGCCGGCCGCCGATGGACGACGTCACGACGGACGAGCAGCAGGTCGCGCGGGTCGGCGCGCTCGAGCGTCGCCGCCACGGTCGTGCCGTCGCGATCCTCGAGTGGAAGATCTTTCCAGGAGTGCACCACCAGATCGGCGTGGCCCTTGAGGAGCGCGTCGGAGAGATCCGACGTGAACGCGCCCTTGTCCGGCATCTCGGCGAGGGGCGTCGTGCCGTCGCGATCGCCGGCGGACGCGCGCGTGAGCAGGTGAACGTCGAGCTCGGGAAATTTTTCGTGGAGCGCGCGCGAGACGAGCATGGCCTGCAGCCGTGCCAGGTCGCTCGCGCGGCTGAGGATTCTCACGCGCACAGGTCGTCCCACCCGAACGGGCGCAGCTCGTCGCGGAACTCGAACAGACGGCTGCGGCGGGCGATGTCAGCGCGGGCGGCTTCGACGTGGCGCGACGCGAACACGTTGGCCGCGTCCATCTGCGCGAACAGATCCTGGAGCGTCACGACGGGCGCGGCAACGCCGAGCGGGTCGCTGGTGAACTCCGCGCGCAAGTCGATCACGGACTGCAGCGCGGGATATCGCTGCGCCACGCGCGCGACGAGATCGGACGGCACGGGCGCGGCGATGATCAAGACGACGCGGTCCGGAACGAGCGTCTCGTCGATCTGATCGAGCGTGCGATACGTGACGCCGGCGTTCGACGAGGCCGCGTCTTCGCGTCGTCCCCAGTGATCGACCGTCCGGCCCTCGTCAGCCAGGAACGGGAGCACTTCCTGCGCGAGCTTGCCAGTGCCGATGAGCACGGTGTGCGTGCAGCCGGAGAGGTACCGGCGCACCGCGCTGCCGTACGAGCGCGAGCCGAGTCCCTGAAGGTACTTCGTCCGAATGTCGCGCGCGTCGCCGAGCAGGCGCTGGCCGATCCGTCCCAGCCACGCCTGATCGTGCCCGAGCGTCGCGAGGAATGACTTGAACTGCCCGAGCACCTGCGTCTCGCCCACCATCGGCGACTGCAGGCCGCACAGGATTTCGAGGAGGACGCGATAGGCCTCGCCGTCGATCAGTTGCCGGACGCCTCCCGATGATGGCCGGTCGGTGGCGCCGTCGTTGCTGAAGGAGATTTCGCGTAGACACGTCCGCCACGTGGGCGCCCCGGCCGGGATCAGCTCGGTGCCGGGTTCGCGGTGGACGATCTCGAGCGCCATCTCCGCATGCTAGGCAAGGACCTGCGGGGAAGTGTCACGGTTTTGTCCGCGGACTTGGGCACCTGGGACGCAGCCGGTAGGCTGACTCATGGCCGACGGCTCGCGCGTGGGGGTTCTGCTGCTGCAATTGGGCACGCCCGCGGCCCCGACGCCCGCGGCGCTCAGGCCGTACCTGCGCGAATTCCTGTCGGATCGGCGTGTTGTCGATCTACCGCGCGCGGTCTGGCTGCCGATCCTGATGGGGATCGTGCTGCGCACGCGGCCGCGCGCCTCGGCGCTCCTTTATAAGAAGATTTGGACGCCCGAGGGCTCGCCGCTCGCGGTGACAACCGATAGACAGGCGCGGTTGCTCGAGGCCCGGCTGCAGGCGGCGGATTTGGATGTCCGCGTGCTCCCGGCCATGCGCTACGGCGAGCCGTCGATCGCCAGCGCGCTCTCGTCGTTCGCCGCCGACGGTATCGATCGCCTGCTCGCGTTTCCGATGTACCCGCAGTACGCCGGCGCGACGACGGGGTCGAGCCTCGAGAAGCTGTTCGCGCTCACGCAGACCGCGCGCGTCGTGCCGTCGATTCGCGTCGTCCCGCCGTACTTCGCGGACGCGCACTACATCAACGCGCTCGCGGCGGTCACGCGTGAGTCGATCGCCGCGCTCCCGGACGCGCCGGAGGAATGTCTGTTCAGCTTTCACGGTCTGCCCGCGCGATTCGCCGCGGAGGGCGATCCGTATCCCGTGCACTGCAAGGAGACGGCGCGCCTGCTCGCTGAGGCGCTCGATTGGCGCGCGACGAAGTTCGTGACGACGTTCCAGTCGCGATTCGGGCGGGAGGAGTGGCTCCAGCCGTATACCGACCGCACGTTGGAAGACATGGGCCGCGCCGGCACACGGGTCGCGGTCGCGTGTCCGGGCTTCACGGCCGATTGCCTCGAGACGCTCGAGGAAATCGGCCTGCGCGGAGCCGAGCAGTATCACGAGGCCGGCGGCCGCTCGTTCCACCGTATTCCCTGCCTGAACGATCATCCCGCCTGGATCGACGCGATGACGGCGATCGCGCGCCGGGAGCTGAGCGGGTGGTAGGGGGTCAGATCTGTTTTCCACAGATTGACGCGATTTGGGGACAGGTCTCGGTTTGGCCGCCGCGAGATCGCGTTCGAGATCAAGTAGGGGACGGGGCTATTTCCCACAGAAATGGCCCGAGTGGGGACGGAGGTTCGTCCCTCGACCTCCGTCCCCAACGAAGCCGTTTCTGTGGAAAATAGCCCCGTCCCCATGCGGCATGCGCTTCGCACGTTCGCGTCCACGCCCGGCGTCACCGTCGCGGCGGTGTTGTCGCTCGCGATTGGCATCGGCGCCAACACGGCGCTCTTCAGCGTCGCCAATGCGCTGCTCTTTCGCCCGCTGCCCTACGCGGACGCCGATCGGCTCGTGATTCTCTGGAATCGATCGCCGGGCCTGAACATCACCGAGGACTGGTTTTCGACGGCGCAGTACTTCGACATCAAGACCGGGCACCGCGGGTTCGAAGACCTCGCGATCGCGATCGGAGCCAACTACAACCTGACGAGCGGCGGCGATCCGGAGCGCGTCGGCGTGATTCGCGTGTCGTCGAATCTGCTGCCGATGCTCGGGGCGCGCGCGGCGTACGGCCGCCTGTTCAGCGCCGACGAGGATTCCGGCCAACCCGCCACCGCAGTGCTGAGCTACGGCACGTGGACGCGCCGGTACGCCAACGATCCGGCCGTCGTCGGCCGGTCGGTCACGCTCAACGGCCTGGGCTATCAAATCGTCGGCGTGCTGCCCGAGTCGTTCTCGCTGCCTCGCGAAGTGCTGCCGACACTTGGCGTCGCCGAAGACGGCGAGATCTTTCTCCCGCTGCCGCTCGCCGCCAACGCCGCGACGATCCGCACGCGCGAGGACTACAACATCCTGGGCAAGCTGAAGCCCGGCGTGACCGTCGCGCAGGCGCAATCGGAAATGGACGCGATTACCGCGCGACTGCGTCGCGATTTCCCCGACAACTATCCGCCGAACGGCGGCCTGACGTTCAGCATCGTGCCGCTGCTCGAGCAGGTCGTCGGCAATGTGCGTCGTCCGGTCCTGATGCTGCTGGGCGCGGTGGGATTCGTACTGCTCATCGCCTGCGCCAACGTCGCGAACCTGCTGCTCTCGCGCGCCGTCGCGAGACGGCGCGAGATGGCAGTGCGCGCGGCGCTCGGCGCGAGCCGCGCGCGCATCATCGGCCAGCTTCTCACCGAGAGCCTGGTGCTCGCGCTCGGCGGCGGGCTCGTCGGCATCGCGCTCGCGCGCGCGGGCGTCGCGTGGATCCACTTCGTCCAGCCCGCCGACGTGCCGCGCCTCCATGCGATCGGCATCGACGGACGCGTGCTGTTGTTCACGATCGTCGTCTCCGTCATGTCCGGTCTGCTCTTCGGCCTCGCGCCCGCGCTTGGCACCGGGCGCATCGATCTGCACGCGACCCTCAAGGACGCCGGCCGCGGCTCGGCCGGCGCCGGCGCGGTCTGGGGGCGCGGCCAGCTGATGCGGCGGCTGCTCGTCATCGCCGAGCTCGCGCTCGCGGTGATGCTGCTCGTCGGCGCCGGATTGCTCATCCGGAGCTTCGTGCGCCTGCAAACGGTCGCGCCCGGGTTCAACGCCGGCGGCGTCCTCACGCTCGAGCTCACGATGAGCGGCCAGAAATACGGCAACGGCGGACTCGTGCTCGACATGTACCAGCGGCTGTGGGCGCGGCTCGACTCGCTCCCGGGCGTCACGTCCTCGGGCGGTGTC
Organism: Vicinamibacterales bacterium; assembly: GCA_035279905.1. Taxonomy (GTDB): domain Bacteria; phylum Acidobacteriota; class Vicinamibacteria; order Vicinamibacterales; family SCN-69-37; genus DATEGZ01. The sequence continues at coordinate 2,781 of DATEGZ010000161.1, read as the reverse complement.
ACATCGCTGCCGCTCAGCCAGTACTTCGCGTGGGGACCGATCACCGTCGAGGGCCGCACGCCGGCGCCCGGCGAAGCGTTTCTCAACGCCGATGAGCGCGTCGCGGCCGGCCGCTACTTCGAAACGATGCAGATCCCGCTGATTCGCGGGCGGCTCTTCACCGACGAAGACCGCGCGCCAGGCCAGCGCGTGATCATCGTCGACGAGTTTCTCGCGCGCGAGATCTGGCCGGGCGAAGATCCGATCGGCAAGCGCGTCCGGCTCGGCGACGCGAAATCAGAAGCGCCGTGGCAAACCGTCGTCGGCGTCGTCGGACGCGTGAAGCAGTACTCGCTCGAGACCGACGGCCGCATCGCGCTCTACATGCCGCACCGGCAGGCGCCGTCGCGCGCGCTTTACGTGGTCATCCGGACGAGCCGCGACCCGGCGTCGCTGTCAACGTCCGTGGCGCAGGCCGTTCACGATCTCGATCCCGATCTCCCGCTCTACCACGTGACGACGATGTCCGAGCGCGTGCAGGGATCGCTCGCGCGCCAACGATTTCTGATGTTGCTGCTCTCGGTGTTTGCGGGCGTCGCGATGGTGCTCGCGGCCATCGGCATCTACAGCGTGATGGCGTACCTGGTGAGCCAGGGCACGCGCGAGATCGGCATCCGGATCGCGCTCGGCGCCACGCCGGGCGGCATTCTCGCGCTGGTGCTGCGGCAGGGCGCGGCCGTCGTCGCCGCGGGACTCGCGGCGGGCCTGCTGGGGGCGTCCGCGCTCGCGGGCATCGTCCGCAGCCTGCTGTTCGAGGTCCGGGGCACCGATGCGATCACATTCCTGGCAGTGGCGGGCGGCCTCGGCGCGGTCGCGTTGATCGCGACCTACATTCCGGCCCAACGGGCGGCGCGGATCGATCCGATACATTCCCTCAGGAACGACTGAAGAATGTTCGCGTCACGTGTCCTGACCGTCCGCCTGATCGCCGCCGGCCTGCTGGCGGCGTGCGCCGTGCCGCTGATTGCCGGGCAAGACCCGCCGCAGCAGCCCACGTTCCGGGCCGCGGCCCAAACCGTCTCGATCTACGCGACCGTCACGGATCCCGCCGGCCGGCTGGTGCCGGACCTGACGCAGGACGACTTCGAAGTGTTCGACGACAACCGGCCGCAGCCGATCACCGTGTTCGAGAACGGCGTGCAGCCGATCACGGTCGCGATCATGCGCGACATGAGCGGCAGCATGATCCCGGCGCGCAATCTGACGGACGCCGCGATGAAGCAGTTCGTCGCGAGCCTCATCGAGGGCGATCGGGCGTGCTACGGCGTGTTCGCGGGGTCGGTCGCCGTGAATCGCAAACTGACGGGCGATCACGATCAGCTGCTGCAGGCGATCTCGATGCCCGCGCCGTCGTTCCGCGATGGCACGGCGCTCTGGGACGCCGTGTCCATCGCGATGCAACCGCTCTACCATCAGCCTGGCCGCCGCGTGATCCTCGCGATGACCGACGGCGGCGACAACCGGAGCGACACGGACCTCGCAAAGCTCGAGACGGTGATCGTCCGTGACGAGTTCATGCTCTACGTCGTCGGGCTCACGACGAAGCCGGGCGCGCAGGAGCCGCCGAAGGATCTCCGGCGCGCGGCCTCGGTCGCGAGCAACACCGGCGGCGGGTATTTCTACGTGCGGCCCGCCGACGATCTCGTTGCGGCCTTTCAGCGCATTTCAGACGAACTGCACCATCAGTACCTGCTCGGCTTCTCGCCCGCCGCGCTCGACGGCAAGACCCACAGGATCGACGTCCGCATGAAGCGTCCCGACCTCAAGGCGCGAGCACGCAAGAGCTACCTGGCGACCGACAAGTAGCTCAGGCCGGGCGCCACGCTCCTATTTCTTGTGGCGCGGATCGTCGTTCGGGTTCACGTACTTGAACTCGACTGGACCCATACCGTAGAGGAAGATCGTCGTCTCGGCTTTCGTGAAGGCGAAGTGGTTCATGTTGGCCGGCGCGAGCGCGAAGCCGCCGGGGCCGACGCCCTTGCCTGCCGCCTTGTCCATCTTGTCGCCCATCCCGAGGAACAGCTGGCCCGACACGACCGAGACGTTCTCATCGGTCGGATGAGAGTGCGCGGGGATGTCGTAGTTCGCCGGGAACTTCAGGCGGACGGTGTACGGCGCGGGCTTGCCGGGATCGCCCGACACGATCGCGATCTGCGCGCCCGGCGGCAGCATCGGCGGCGCGGGGCCCCACTTCGCTTCCGCGGGTGACTGCATGACTCCCATGCCTTGCGCCAGACCAATTCCGGCCGCCAGGCCGACGAACACGGCGACTCCGATCAATCGACGAACGTTCATGATGAGTACCTCCACGCGCGAATGTAGCGAGAAGGCCGCGGCGGCCGCATCGCCGCTTCGGGTCATTTTGTGCAACGGCTGGAAATGGCCCGATCGGGCCATCGTCGGGAAGAAACGACCTCGGGAGTCGTTTTGGGCAGAAACGGTAACCAAAGGTTACATGACTACTCCAGGTGTCATTTCACCGCAAAACGACTCCCGAGGTCATTTCTCCAATAGCCCCAGCGTCGCGGCGCGGGCGACGATGGCGGATCGCGATCGGACGTCGAGCTTCACGAGGATGTTGGCGACGTGACGATGCACGGTGTGGTCGCTGATGAACAAACGTTCGGCGATGCGCGGGTTGCTCCAGCCCTTCGCGATGAGCTGCACGACCTCGACCTCGCGGCGAGACAGTCCGCCCGACTCGCGGCGTCGTGCCGGCTCGGGCGTCCGCAGGCGCTCCTC
>DATEGZ010000160.1:0-48271 GCA_035279905.1 Vicinamibacterales bacterium | reverse complement strand
CGGACTCGAGTACCGATCGGGTAAAGCTGGTCGAAGCGGCGGCGGCGATAACCGGTCTGCGACAGCAATTGATTGAAACGATCGAAACGGAGACTGCTGTGAAGCTCTTCACCGCACGCAACATGCCACAAGCGAGCGCGGCGCAGCGCTCGGAACGGCAAGCCGCGATACAGCTTGCGCTTCATGCGTCTGCAGATGTGCCGCTCGAGGTGATGCGCTTGTGTGCGCGGGGATTGGAGCTCGCGGCCACAGTCGCGACGCACTGTGCTCGGGCGGCATCGGCCGACGTTCAACTCGGCGTGGCGCTCTTGCAGGCGGGCTTCGACGGCGCGCGTTCCAGTCTCGACGGCAAGCTGAGCAGCTTCACCGACGCGGGGTACGTCACGTCGATCGTGGACGAGATCGTTCGCTTAACCAATGAGACTGCAGCTTCGACACGTGCCGCGGAGTCTTTGCTGAAGGTACTACCGGCTTGATCTCGTGAGGGATCGGGAAGGCCTGGACGTGCACCATGGCGGGGATGTGACGATCGCGGCCTAGCGTTGGAGGGCAGTCTCAATGGTCGATCGGTTAGCCCAAGCAGCGTGAGGAGATATGACTCGGAAGACTTTATCGTTGGCTTTCGTGGCCGTACTGCTGGCAGGCGCAATGGCCGCTGCCCAGGCCCACGCACCCATCGTGACGATGAGTGTAATTACCCCGGATGGGCGCACGCAGGAACTGACCGCGGCTGAAAGCAGGCTCGCCACGCTTACACTCAAAGACGGTACGGAGTACGGCTTCCGTCCAACGATTCAGGACAGTTCGCCCTGGAACCGAATCGTCGTGACGATCTTCAGGAGCGCGACAAGCAGCGCGCCAACGACTATTCTCGGTGAGATCGAGCTCCGAAGAGGCGGACCGGCGGTGGATTCGAAAACGAATCCCTCCTTCAAGGTGTCCGTTCCCAAGGTGTCGGCGCCAACAACGCAGACGGAGTCGTAAAGAGGCGCTGTCCGTGATAAATAGCCGACCGGAGCTCTTGAGAGCGCAACGAACTAATCCCGGTGAGCGCACGTTCCGCTAACGCTTCAGGACGCAGCCAGTTCGATTGGGACGATGAGTCGCTCGTCCGAGCGCTGTACGGCCGCGACGAGAAGGTCTTCAACGAGCTCGTCGAGTGCTGGAGCGGCATGATGCTGCGCCTGGCGCTCACGCATGTTGGGAATCGCGCGATTGCCGAGGATGTCGTACAGGATGCGTGGCTAACAGTACTTCGCTCGCTGGACCGGTTCGAACGCCGGTCCTCGCTTCGCACTTGGGTGCTCGGAATCGTTGTGAACCTTGCGCGGTCACGAGCCCGCACAGAGCGGCGCACCGTCCCAATCTCATCTGAGTCGGGGCCCGTCGTCGATCCGGCGCGCTTTCTGCCGGCCGATCACCGTCGTTGGCCCCATCACTGGGCCGTAGAACCCGTCCCGTGGCGAACACCCGAAGACGAACTCCTCGCCGCTGAGGCGCGGCAGGTCATTCTCGATGCCATCGGTGCTCTTCCGGTTCCCCAGCGCGAAGTGCTCGTCCTCCGTGACCTCGAGGAGCTTACAGGAGCCGAGACCTGTAACATCCTGGGCCTGACCGACACACATCAGCGAGTCCTACTGCACCGGGCACGGTCGCGGGTTCGCCATGCGCTCGAACGCTACTTCGCCGCGACGGAGACAACGTGATCGATAAGCACCTGCCCGAGATGCCGTGCCGGGAGCTGGTTGAGCTCATCACCGAGTATCTCGAGGACCGGCTCTCGCCGGTCGATCGGGCCCGCTTCGAGGCGCATCTCGCCGCCTGCGACGCGTGCGCCACCTACTTCGAGCAATTTCGTCAGACGATTCGCGTGCTTGGGCGGCTACCCGAGGAGTCGCTCTCGCCAGAAGCGAGGAACGCGCTGCTCGACGCCTTCCGAGGGTGGTCTCGCCGCTAGTGCTCCAGCTGTAACAAGAGCCCGGCCTGCGGCACTCATGTCACGAGCGCCGATCGGACGAGGAGGTATTCCATGGCCTTGCTTCAGCTCGATGAATTCAAGACCAGGCAGCGCGCCACTTGGGAGGGCGGCGATTACAGCACCTGTTCCCCCTACATCGCCGAAGTGGGCGAGCTCGTGGTGACCCGCGCCGGCCTCACGCCGGGAATGCGCGTGCTCGATGTCGCATGCGGCACCGGGAATGCCGCCCTGCCCGCAGCCCGCGGCGGAGCTCGTGTAACTGGGCTCGACCTCGCAGCCAAGCTGCTCGAGGCGGGTCGGGCGAAAGCCAGGGCGGACGGGCTCGAGATCGAGTGGCGAGAAGGGGACGCCGAGAATCTCCCGTTCGAGGACGGGAGCTTCGACCGCGTGCTCTCGACGTTCGGACACATGTTCGCCCCGCGTCACCAGCAAACGGCCGGGGAGATGGCGCGGGTCTGCCGCCGCGGTGGCGCCATTGTCACCGCGACGTGGACGCCCGAGGGTGTGTTTGGCGACCTCTCGAAAGCGGCGGCTCCGTACATGCCACCGCCGCCCGACTACGCGTCTCCGCCACCGCTATGGGGCCGCGCAGATCACGTGCGCGAGTTGTTCGATCGCGTCGCAACCGGCTTCGAATTCGAACGCCATGTGAACTGGATCGAGTGGGAGTCAGTTGAGGCGTTCGCCGACTTTTTCATGGCGCACTTTCCGCCGATGGTGACCGCCAAGGCCATGCTCGGGGACCGCTTCCCGGAGATGAGAGCACGCATCGTCGCCGTGTGGAGGCGCCGGAACGAGGCGACCGATGGCCGGCTGCGGCTGCCGCAGGAGTATCTGCTCTCGATCGTGCGGCTCTGATTCGCGCGTCGCTGAGAATCGAGTCGCGAGGTGCCCGTCATGTCCAGCAATGCGTCCAAGATCGTCAACAGGGCTCGATCCACCACTCCTCGTTGGTGGATCATGGCCATGTGTGTCGTGGCCACAGCAGTAGTATCCGCCCAGCGTCGCGCCGAATATCGAACGACGGCGAAACAGCAAGAAGTGCTCAAGAGCCAGCTGGCTAGTGTGCCTGGGAAGGAAGGCACGGTCCTCCGGGTCGAGCTGCCCGCAGGCTGGGTCGGCGACTGGCACTATCACACCGGCGACGTCTTCGTGTACGTCATCTCCGGTGAGTTCGTGGTCGACGTCGACGGCCAGGGTCGACAGCGGTTTGGCGCTGGGCAGGTCTATCACGAGGCCGTGAACACAACGATGCAAGCGCGAAACGGGAGCGCGACGCAATCGACCGAATTGATCCTGTTCCAGGTGGGTGGCAAGGGCGAACCGTTGATGCTTGTCGCAAAGCCTCCGCGCGGCTAGAGAAGTCGCAACAACTGAACGCCTATCAGCTCAGCCGACCGAACCGGTGAACGTCCGACTCGTGCTTGTGAGGTATAGCCTATGACGATTCCGAGTCACACAACCACCGCTACCGTAGACGCGTCGTCGGCAACTACCCGGGCTGGGGTAGACGAGGCCGTCGTCGCCGCGGCGCGCGGCATCGGATCGATCATCGCCGAACACGCGGCTACGACAGAGCGGAACAGGCGACTCGCACCGCCGGTGGTCGACGCGCTTCGAGCCGCGGGGCTCTTCCGCTTGTTCACGCCAAGAGCTCTCGGCGGTCTGGAGATTGATCCGATCACCTTCGCGCGCGTTGTCGAAGAGGTATCCACGTTCGACAGTGCCGCGGGCTGGGCGTTCCAGGTGAACACCGGCGCGTGGTGGACATCGCGCATGTCGCCGGAAGGTGTCGCCGAACTGTTCGGGGACGGCCCCGATCTGATGATGGCCGCGTCGTTCGCCCCGCCCCATCGGGCCGAGGAAGTGCCGGGCGGTTACCGAATCACGGGACGCGGTCCGCTGGCCAGCACCATCCATGATTCCCGATGGGTGTTGATGAGCGCGATCGTGTTCGATGGCGACCAGCCGCGCATGACGCCCGCCGGACCGGATTTCATCTCCGTCGTCATGCGCACGACCGAGATCGAGATCATCGACACCTGGGACTCTCTCGGGATGCGCGGCACCGACAGCAATGATGTCGAGGCGAAGGGCGTCTTGGTCCCCGAATCGCGGGCCTTCCGTTTCGAGCCCGACTCCATACCGAGCGCGCCGTTCGACGGACCGCTGTACCGGATGCCGGCGCTGGCGGCGACCTATCCGATCATCGCCCCGGTGGCGCTGGCGATCGCCGGCTGCGCGACTCGCGAGCTGCGAGAGATTGTGACCACCAAGATCCCGCTCGGCTCGATGAAGACGGCGCGTGATCGCGGTGCCGTTCAATCTGCCGTCGCCGAAGCCGAGGCCATGGTTCGATCGGCGCGCCTCTTCTTCTACGACGCGCTGACCAGGGCGTGGCAGCGTGCAGTGATGCAGCAGCCGTTCTCGCTCGAGAACAAGGCAGACCTCATGCTGGCCAGCACGTGGGCGGTGCGCAGCGCGGCGCGCGCAACCGATCTCATGCACCGCATGGGTGGCACCAACGGGATTTACGCGCGAAACCGGCTCGAGCGCCTGTTCCGCGACGCGCAGACGGTGCGACACCACGGCTTCGTGTCGGACAGTCGCTTGGAAACAGTCGGCCAGGTGTATCTGGGAGTGCCGCCGGAGTTTCCGTACGTGGCGTTCTGACGCGCCCGGACCGGCGAAGTAAAGCGTCGCGTTGGCCAGCGCACGCCGCGAGGATGGCGAGGCCGACGTGGCGAACATGGTGATTGGCTTCAACTGGCCTCAGGTCGCTTCACCCAGAGGGCGGCATGATCGGCAATGTACTCGCGCACGCCGCGGCCCGGGCGGCCGAGGAGTCGCTCCAGCGTCGGGTCGACCGTCGCGCCCTGGCCGAAGCGCAGCAGGAAGTGCAGAAGGGTCTGCACGAGGATGGCCGTACGCGGGAGGCCGCGCCGGGAGAGATGCCGCACGTACCCGAGCACCGAGGCAGGCTCGTAGCGAATGGGCCGTCCAAGGGCAGCGGTCAGTGCGTCGGTCACCACCGACCAGGGAACCGGTCCTGGCCCCGCGAGCGTGTAGTTTTGCCCGCGATGCCTCTCCGGCTCGGCGAGGACCAGCGCGGTGACGTCGGCGATGTCACGCACGTCGATCCAGTTGACGGGCGTGGTACCCGCGGGGACGTAGATGCGGTCGGCCTGGACGATGTCATCGCGGTACGCGGATTGAAGGTTCTGCGCGAAGAAGCCCGGCCGCAGGTTGGTGTGGTGGTCGCCGCGCGCGCGCAGATGGTCCTCGACCTTGCGGTGCGGCACGAGCTTGTTCTTGCCGGCACCCGCGACCGACAGGAATACGACATGGTCGACGCCTCGAGCGCGCGCCGCGTCGACGAAAGGGTTGAGATTGTTCTCGACGTCGGCGATGGCTGGCGGACGCATCAAGAACAAATGGTTCGCGCCCTCGAGCGCGGCCGGCCACGTGTCGCGATCGTGGAAGTCCAAGCGGACAGCTGTCACCCTGTCGCCAAGCAGTTCTCGAGCGCGCTCCGGCTGCCGGTCGCCTGCGATCACCCGAGCGCCATTCTTCTGCAGCGCGCGCACGACTTCTTGTCCGACGTTGCCGCTCGCACCGGTGACGAGAATGGTACCCATCGGCTCCTCTCGAGCAGCCGCCGACGAAGCCACCGATGAACTCGTCATCGCCCTATGCCTTCTTCCTCCGCGCCTCCATCCGTTCCAGCATCTGCCCCTTCGCCTTCAGCCTCTGGTGCGAGTAGTGCTCCAACATGCGTCGAGAGAGGTGGCCAGTCACTGCCTCGATGACGTGCTCGGGCTCGCCCGCTTCAAGCAGATCAGTCACCACTGTGTGCCGCAGATCGTGGAATCTGAAGCCCGGCAGTCCGGCCGCGTCCCTGAGCGCGTGCCAGGCCGTGTCCCATTTCCGCGCAGGTCTTGTCGGATCGAGCTTGTGGTGTTGGCTCGCGCACCAGAGGTAGTGGTCCGGCGAACAATGGCCCAGCGTGTCCGCGCGGCTGATCATCCGCTCGACGACCTCTCGGGCGGACTTGTTCAGAGGAAGCCGCCGCTTGCTCGCCTCATTCTTGCTGCGCGTGACGTAAAGCACGCCCTTGCCGGTCGCGCTCTCGACGTCCCAGACCTTTTCCAGATCCACGTCACGGCGCCGCACGTGCTTGACCTCGACGCCGCGCATGGACGTGTTCGCCGCAAGCACCGCGGCGCAGTAGACGTGTTCCCACTCCGCGTTTCCGGCCGCGGCCTCGAACAGCCGCGTCTGTTCTTCAGGCGTCAGCGCGCGGCCGACCGGGGCGCCACCGGCCTCGGTCATCATCTTGACGTCGTCTTCGAGTCGCCGCCACTGCTTGAAGCGCTTGAGGACTTGGCGGAGCGCGCCGACATCCATGTTGACGGTCCGGTTGCTCGCGCCTTCAAGCCGCCGCTTCGCCTGGAACCCCTCAATCGACCTGCGCGTGATGGTCAAGAGCTTGACGTCACCGAAGTGACGCTTCACGATCTCAAGCCGTTCACGGTCGAAGGCGACCGTGCGCTCCGAATTCGCCGTGGCCTTCTTCGCCTCGAGGTAGTCGTCCACTGCAGCGAACAGCTTTACCGATGGGTCCCGCGGGGCGAGCTCGCCAGCTACGGCAGCACGGATTACCTCCTTCTCAAGTCGGGCGGCCTCCTGCCAGTTCGTCGTCGCGAGCGCAGCCCCCGGTGCGCGTAGCGGACGGCGCCACTGCACACCATTGACCGAAAAGTAGGTCCAATACCGTTTGCCACGTTTCCAAAGCGCCATAGGGCATGACTCCCGTTGATTCGAACGCTGGTCAGCTCGAAGCAGTCCGACGCAACTGTCGTTGGGGGCAAGCGTGCCAGTGGGGTCTCGACGAGCCCATGCGATCACATCCCTTCGTGATCAGCGCGGGCCACCGTCTCGACGAGAGCCTGCCGTTCGTATTCGTCCACGTCCTCAGGCCGGTAGCGGACGGCCCTGCCCATCTTGAGGAAACGCGGGCCGAGTCCTTTCATGCGCCAGGAACGCACCGTAAAGCGCGACACACCCAAGCGTGCCGCAACTTCTACATCGGTCAGCGTCCTCTTGCCGGCGACTCCCGTGAACGACAGATCCAATCCTACATCTGGGTGAGCGCTTGTGTGAGCCATAACCCCTCCGTCGAAACTTCCGTTGTCCTGCGTTTTGGGCCGACGCTGCTCCCACGGCAGCGTCGCCCCTGCGTGAGTGCCACATCAGTGAGCCCCATTGCCGTTCCTGCTGGCACGTTGGTAGGCGTCAAGGAGCGCAGCTTCTAGCTTGGCAAACGCGTCCTGTTTCTCGATCCAGCGGAGCAGCCGGTACGCGTGTCGCTCACCTTCCGAGATGAAGTGGCGCGTTGGAAAGCTGACGAATTCCCTGCCGCCATCGCTGCTCTTCCAGACAGCGAAGCCGACAAGCTTCAGTCCGTCGAGCTCCCCGCCGGAGAAGTGAATCTCCGCGTCGGCGAGCTTGCCAGGCGCTCTGTGCCCGTCCGTCTTGATGTGGATCGTGATCGTCATTGGTCTTCCTCCTGAGCTGTGTCTGGCGAATCCTGTCTATGCGTGTGCCGGCGATGGAATCTGAAGCCGCTGCCAGAGCCACTGCTGCAGCGTGCTGAACCCCACCAGGATGGGATCCGCCGGCATGAGGCGATGCGCCTTGGCGCGGCAGCTTGCGCGTTGCCAACCGAGCTCGGTGGCGTCGATGAGCACGAGCCGCGACGGCGTCGCTGCCTTCGCTGCGTCGAACGCGTGCTCGTCGACTGCCAGGCCGGCAACGTCCTTCAGCGGACCCGTGTACAACGTGAGAGTGGAGGGTGCGTCGAGGACGGCAGGCGCAGTCGTAATGAAGGCGTGGTAGAGGCGCGTCTGTCGACCGATCGTCACTTCGATGCTGGGCGTGACCGATATGTCGGACATGATGGTTCTCCTTGAAACGAGTCGATCTCGAACGAACGTCGCTGTCGGGCCAGACCCACCCGGGCATCACGTAATTGCCAGGACCGAGGCTCGACCGAGCTGATCGTCAAGGCCGTAGCCCGCGTAGCGGGTCGAGCGCAGCGAAGAGCCTTGACGACGGCGAGGCGAGCCCGACAATCCCGAGCGTGATGCCCGGAGGCGATCTGCGGCCGCCTGCGAACGACCTCGATGCACGCCGCCCACGGGATCTCCCGTGAGCGGCGCGTCGAGCCAGCGCTTATGCGGGCGCTGGTGTCTTGCGTACCCGTCCCGTCGGCGCGCTGGGCGACGGCGGATCGGTTGTGGGTGCGGGCGTTGTGTCGGCGATGTCCCTGGACGTCACCTTCACACCGAGCCGTTTGCTGAACGCCAGGAGGTCGTCACGCTGCCATCCGTGGCGCAGCGCTAATGCGACGGCCAACGCCTGCGGATAGCGTTTGGCCGCGATGCGATCCGGCTTACCGAGCACCTCGAGGAACACCTCGTCGGGCCGGATCTCCTCCAGCAGCAACCGGAGGAGCATCGGCGACCACGCGAGCTTGGCGGTGCGCTCCGCGATCAGTCGCACCGCCCGAGGGCGCAGTTCCTTCCGCCAGCGCTCTTGATCGGCGCGCTGCTTCGCCCACGCCTCCTCCTGCTTGCGACGCGCCTCGGCCTGCGCGGCCTCGTCCTCGGTGTGCCGCGGCGCGGCGCTCTTGGCACGACCCCAGTGCTTCTCACACTGCTTCTTGGCGATGCAGACTTGGAGGAACGTGCCCTGTCCTTCGCCAAGCACGATCACCCCTGGGCGAGCGTGCTTGCACCGGTCCTTGCCGTCGGCTGGCTTCCAGCTCTTGGCAAGGATTGGCTTCGGGTCCGCCTTGTCAGTGTGGAAGTGCAGTGTTGAGAGCGCGAGCACCGAGGCATCTCGCTCCTGCTCGGCGGACACGACCTGTTCGGCGAGGGCGGGCAAGAGGACCTGGGTGTCCTCGCTGCGCGGGTTCAGACGCACGGTCTTCTCGACCCATGCCGTGAGCTGCGCCAGCGGTTCGAGCTGGTCGCGTCGAGCTTCTTCGTCGCGGAACAGAGGGCGGAAGCACTGAGCCAACGCGTCCTCTTGCTGCTCGGCTGGGACGACGGCGATCTTCAGCGCGTAGATCAGCGGGAGGATGTCTCGGGCCAGCAGATCCTGAACCTTCGGCACGAGGCGTGTGAGGCTGATGCGCTGATAGACGTAGCCCTTCGACTTGCCAAGGGCGGCCGCCACTTCCTCGATTGTCCGACCCGTCGAGACGAGGCGCTGATAACTCACGCCTTCGTCGAGTGGGTGGATGCCCTCCCGGTGGAGGTTCTCGATGATCGTCGCCTCGTCTGCGGCAGCCTCATCGAGATCGAGGACTCGCGCTGGCACCGTCTCGCAGCCCGCGAGCTTCGCGGCCCTGAGTCGGCGGGCACCGGCGATGAGCACGAAGCCATCGCCGTTGGGCCGCACGAGGATCGGCTGCAGCACGCCGTGCCGACGCACGCTGGCCGTCAGCTCCTCGAGACTCGCCTCGTCGAACGACCGACGCGGGTTGTTCGGCGATTCGTGGATCACAGTCGTCTCCAGTTGTCTGAACTCACGCATAGCGACACCTCTCGTGAAATGGCGTCGGGTCCGCTGAGGCACCGACGTCGGGGCGCGCGACGAACCACTCGCGCAGTGGGGCGGGCTGACCTGGGTCGGCCCGTCAGTGGTTGGGTTGGGAGGAAGGAGCCGTGCGGACGCTGGGTCCGCACGGCTTCAGACCACGGTTAGTGAACCGTGGCGAGGAGACGGCTGGCGGCGCGATCGAGGGCGAAGCGCCCGTCCTGCCAGGGCGTGTGCTGACTGAGTCGCGTCAGTCCCTGCACGTAGCCCCACACGGATCGGGGATTCGTCTCATGCTGCTCCGCGAGGCCGTATGCCTCCGACGCGTGTTTCCGCGGCAGGTCGAGCCGGGTTGTCACCGCGTCAATGACCCCGTCACGGGTCGGCGCGATCTCCTGGGCGCTAGCACGCACGAGGATCGCGCGATCGGCGGACGGGTCGGCGTCGAGGGCGGTGCAGACGGTCGCAAGCGAATCCGTCCACGCCTCCTGAATCGACGTCCCCACATGCCGGCGTCTGAAACCGGCGACGTGCTGGAAACCCCAGATGATGTGATTTCCGCAGATCCGGCGGAACAGGAACACATCCAGGGTGAGGGCGGCGGCTCCCACATCGCTGTTCCGGAGGATGAACCCACGGAACAGGCCAGACCGGGAGGTATCGGTCGGGTCGTCGAGGTCGCGGTTCCCATCCACGAGGATGAGAAACATGTCTCGATCGCCCAGGTAGGCACCGGACGGAACCCGTTCGGCCCCCCACGCGCCGTCCTTGTAGCCGAGCGGCAATTGCCACGCGGGATGCTGGGCCATCAGGTCGAGCACCCGGCTTGCCAGCTCGTCGTGGTGGACCCGTGCGTAGCGAGGCGATGTGATCGCGTGCACGGTCCACGGTGCGGCCTGATCAGTGAACAGCTGGTGCTGTTCCCGTCGCTGCCGCCGCAACCCGTGCATGAGCGCCGCTGAGGCGATCGGCGCGGGCAGCGTTCTCAGGTACTTCGGCGGCGCGCCGGCGATGGTGGCGAGCTGCTCGAAGCTCCAGTGCGTCAAAGCGGCCGGGCGACCCTCGGCATCGCGCAGGGCGATGACGTCGGACGCAACGGCCTCGATCCCGAGGTCCACGGTCTCGATGTCCCGCTCTTCGGTGCCGACCCGACGGGCGCGGGCGGTGTCGTAGAGCGCCTGAACGGATTCAAACCGTTCGTCTGGCGGTCGTGTGGCCCATTCTCGATGGGCCGTGAACGCGGTGACAGTCGACAGAGCTGTGCCGTGCATGTGAGTACTCCTTTCGACGGCGCCGATGGGGCGACGTTGTCGGTGAGTGCCTCCGCATCGGGCGATGCGGAGGGGCTGGCCGGGATTGGCCAACAGCGAGAGAACTCAGATGTCGGCGATCAGTTCGGAGTCGGTGTCACCTCGCAGGCACGGCGAACTCCCGCCGCAGGACAAAGGGACCAACCTGGCGCGTCGCGAGTGCGCCGTACACGCAGAGCGATGGCAAGCTCGGATCCCGACGCCAGGACAAACGATGCTCGCGGAGGACTACGTCGGCGTCGGGGAGACGCGACTTGAGTGTGCGCATGACCGCCCATTCGGCAGCCGTGGCCTCAGCGACGTCGGCGCCCTCGATGACAAGTTCGGCCGACGGAATGACAAGATCAGCTCGCCCGGTGATCGTGCGGAGGTGCGTCTGCAACCGCTCGGCACCATCGAACGGGTGGCGTGGTATGTCGGTGGCTGCCGCGAACGCCTCCTCGGTCAGCGCTTCGATCGCTTCGGCGACGGGCAAGGCACCGGCAGCGTATCGCTGGCGTTGATCATCCGTGCCCCTGCGAGCCACCCACTCCGCGATGGCTCGCGACTTCTCCTCGTGCCGGGCAACGGTCTGGGCGTTGAGCTGCTTCCCGCGCTCACGTTTGGCACGGACGTCGCTGCGGAAGCGCCGGTACGCCTCACGCGGAACGTCGCGGGCCGGACCGGTATCGGTATGCGAGTTGAACAGCAGCCGTCCGTCAGCGGTGTTCACGAAGCACCGCGCGGGGTTCGGCGGCGGAAACATCATGGCGCGCTGCGATGCGTCCTGCAGAAAGGCCACAGCCACCTGCGAGCGACGCTCGAGGTACGCGTCGCGGGCCTCGGCGCGCCCGGATCGATATTCTTGAGAAAGTTCGTAGTTCTTCGCCGCCTCGCGAAGCAGTTCCTCCACGGTCGGCAGCGCGTCGTACGAGGGCGGCGTGTCGTGGCGGACGACCCGGCCGTCGACCCGCTCGAACCTGGGCTGGAGCTTGAGCTTGGCGTGGCCGCTCACGCCAACGGAGACGAGGTGGAGGCGGGTGACGGGCACCTGCACCGCCTGGCGCTGCAAGCCTTTCCCGTTCCCACCGGCCAGGAGTGAGGCTTTGCGGCCGGTCTCGGACAGATGGTAGATGGCCGTCGCGGCGAGCGTCTGCACACTGGGCACGGCCCGCGGTCCGTCGGCGGGGTGATGCGTGAGAGGCTCGAAGGCGGCGTCCATGGGATCCTCCAATGTCGATCGCACTGACGAAGAAACCCGTGTCCCAAGCGGCGGGGCGATGGGCCCGGCCGCTTGGGGAACACGAAGAGACCGGTTAGGAAGCAGCTTCGAAGCGGGTGTACGCGTCGAGGATGCACTGCCGAACCGCGTCCTGTACGCTGGCGTCCCCATTCGTGGGACGGAGCAGCGCGAAGCTGCGGCGTTCTCCGTTCACGGAGTACTGCCGAGCCGGGAACGTCACGTTTCTCCCTCCATCGCGACGTTCCCATACCGCGAAGCCGATCAATCGCAGCCCGTTGAGCGGACCGCTAGCGGCTCCGAAGATCACCTCCGCATCAGCGAGCTTCCCCTGGGGGCTGCCCTTGGTGTTCGGAAGGATCGTGACCGACATCACTTCGCCGTTGCCTTTGGACATGATGGGCCTCCTTGAAACGCCGTAGGCACTGGGTCGACGGCGTTTGGCTATGTCCCGCGAATCGATGTAGACGCGCGGAACAAGGGTGGGGCGCAAGAACTGCTGAAGTGCTTGCGCTGACGAAAAGTCGTCGAAGGCCCCACCTCTCGGAGTGCCTTGCACAAAAGGATGAACGCAGATTGCGGCCGAAACCTTACACGGGAAGCCCGGCAGTGGTCATTGGTGCGGCGGCATGGAGATTCACGGTTCCCGGGGGGAGACTCAGGGCCAATCGCCGAACAAGGCGAGGAGGTCGCGAGCGCCGTGCAGAACGCGCACAACGAGGACTGATCCGTCGCCGGGGTCAACCTTGAAGAAGATGAGGTACCGCTTGTGACGGCAGGACCGAATGCCGTCACCGAGTTCCGGTCGGGCGACGTGAGCCAGCGGGGCTGTACCGATCTTGGTGCAGCGGTCGCGGATCTCCTGCACGAAAGAGAGCGCTCGGACGGGGTTGTCGGCGGCGATGTAGTCGGCGATTTCCTCGAGATCCCGTTCGGCCTCCGGGGTGATGAGGACGTTCTTCACCGGCCGCGCCGCTCCCGAGCCCTCGCCGCGTACTTACCTTCAAGTCGCGCGAAGACCTCCTCGGCGGGCTTGCCGGCGCCGCTGTCCAGACCCTTGCGGATCTCGTCACGAAGTACGTCTAACGAGGCGAGCCGCATGCGCTCCTGCTCTTCTAGGAGGCGAAGCGCATCGCGGACCACCTCACTAGCGCTGGCGTAACGGCCACCCTGGACCTGCTCCTTGATGAAGCGCTCGAAGTGCTCTCCCACGGCGTAGCTGGACGGCATGACTCCTCCCTCAACTGCGGTGTTATCCATTATTATCAAATATGGATAATCCACGCGTCAAGGTGTTGAGACTGAGCCGCCACCCATCCGAGGAAGCACGTCATCCAAGTCGCGACACAAGCAGTCCACCAACCGGCTCGCGGCCATAGCGGCGCGCGCTCTTCAACTTGGCCCGGAGCTCCTCCTCTGACCACGGCGGGGAGCACGCGCAGTTCCACTCCGACAGCACCGCGAGCGCGTCGTCGTCTTCGAGGGCAAACCCTCTAACGAGGCGGCAGCAGACTCGGAACGTCGTTGTGTCGCCGTGTTGCCCGCCCACTGCGGGTGGGATGGCGGCAAGATATCGCCGCGCCCGCTCGCGGACCTCGATCTTCGGCGATGGGTCCCGCACCGCGACAGTCACGACGTTCGGCGACGATACGGTTGCCGCCGACGGGAAGTCTGACGGTCGAAACTCGCGGCGCGCAGGAGAGTACTCGGCGACCACAACTGGCGCGGGCCGATACTTGTGATTGAAGAATCCTGGCAGACGCGTGAGTTGCGCGCACGATGTCGCGGCCTTGTCCGTGCCGAGTTCGCGAGCGAGCTGCTTTTGCAGAGCCTCGACCCCCTCCTTGCTGAATCCTGAGACTCGCCAGAGAACGTGCAGCCGGTTTGGTGACGAACGCAGCACGAACGACGGTGGTGGCAGATCGTGTCGGCCGGCGATTGCAGTCAGCACAGCGCCGCCGTCTCGATCGGCATCGAGGAACACGTGACGGACCTCCCCAATTGCGTCGCGTGTTCGAGCCTTCCGTTGCGGCCGAATTGCGTTCACGCTGACGAACACGCTGAAGCGTCTGGCGTTCTCCGCGCGCAGCCATGCCTGGAACTTTGCGCTCGCAATCAGGGAGAGCGGCCCAACACGTTGGGCTGTCCCACCGGTGTCGTGCGATTTCAGGAGGACTGCGATCCAGTCATCAGGATGGAAGGCACTGCGCAGGAACTGAATCGGCGCCTCAAGATCGATCGCCATCGGAGACCTCCATCAGTTCTTCGTCAGGACGAGCTGGCCGACGAAGGTCGCCTGTTGGCAGTCTGTCCCTGTGAAGTCGGCCTCAATACGAGTTGCCTGAGCGGTCCCGACGCTCCCGAAGGTGCCGCGGCAGCCTCGCGGCGACGTGAACTCGCCCTGCGTGCTGATCTGAGCAGGCGGCGTGTTCCCGGGCGTCAACGCCGTTGTCGCTGTCGTCATCATCGTCAGCCACGGGTGATCTGAGCGAATGGTCGTTCGGAACGACTGGAGGTTCGATTGCGGCGTCACCTCGAACGACCACTGCATGGGACCGCTGCTCGGCGGAGGAGGATTGGGGTCGCCGGGATTGACCTGAATCGTTACGGTGCCAGTCCACGTGCCAGTGAGGAACGATGGTGCCGGCGTCGGTGACGTCGGCCCTGGCGACGATTCCCCGCAACCCCACAAGACCAGCAACAAGGGCACCGGCCGCGCCCAGCTGGGTATGGTGATCATGCGAGTGCTCCTTCCTGGGCGGGGGCACCCACGATACTGACAGGTTCCAGGCGAATGCGATCTGTCGCGACATCGTAGCCGGCGACCGAAGCCACATCGGTGACCTTCCGAGTTCTGGCCACTCGCTCAATATGCACTACGAGGTGGATGGCCAGGGCGATGGCTTCTCGGATGCTGCGATGCGGCAACCCCGTGTTTGCAGTCAGCACGCAGTGTGCCAGACGCGCCAGCGCCTGCTCAGCCGAGTTCCCGTGGATCGTGCTCAAAGCGCCCTGATGACCTGTGTTCAGCGCCTGCAGAAGGTCGAATGCCTCGGCACCGCGCACTTCTCCGACCAGAATTCGGTCCGGCCGATGCCGGAGCGTGGCTCTGAGCAGGTCGGCGATGGTGACAGCCGGAAGCGGCGTCTCGTGCCCGATCGGCGCCTGCGCACGACGAGCCTCGAACCGCACGAGGTTGGGCTTGTCGATGACGATCTCGGATGTCTCTTCGATCAGGACGATTCGGTCTGCCGGTGGAATCGTGGAGGCGAGCGCGTTCAGCAGCGTCGTCTTGCCGGTGCCCGTGCCGCCAGAGATCAGCACGTTCTTGCGGCGGCGCACGGCGTCAGTGAGATGTGTTGCGAGCTCCGTTGTGAGCGTTTCGCATTCGACGAGTTCGTCCAGCGTGTACCGATGGGTGAACTTACGGACCGTCAGCGTCGGACCATCGACCGAACAGGGTGGAAACATTGCGGCTACGCGCGACCCATCTTCGAGCCTGGCGTCCAGAGCGGGCTGCGCCTCGGAGATCTCGTCGCCGCAGGCCCTCGCGATGTTCTTGATCGCCACAGTGAGGTTCCTGACTTCGAGGAACCGCTCTGGCACCAGTTCCACGGCCCCACTGCGCTCGACGAACACGCGTCGGCCACCGCAGTTGACCATGACTTCCGTGACGGTCGAATCCTGCAGGAGGTCTTCGATCGGGCGCAGGAACGGCAAGATTCGATCGAGGCTGCTCACAGAGCACCGTTGGCGACGTGATCGAAATGGCTCGTTTGCACGTCCAGGTAGTGCGGCTTGAGATAGCAGAGCTGCGGCGGCAAGGGGTTGACGCCGTCGTACGGCAGGACGATGGCTTGTGCGTTCTGCAGTTCGGTGAAGACCCTCGGTGCAAAGATGTGCTCGAGCGTGGGCGAGTAGCTCTTGCTGGCGGTGATCGACTGCTTGGACGCCGCGGCGCGACCCGTAAGGAAGGACACGTGGGCGTCCCGTCCGGACTCCGAAAGGCTGTAGTGCGCCTTGAGTCGATCCTTCCGTCCACACAAGTCGGCGGCGTTGCGCGCCGTGAACTCGTCGCTGGTCGCAAGGAACACTTTATTGCGGAAGCACTGGAGGAGCGTGCGCCAGCTTTCATCGCCGGGCAGCACCGAGCGCAGGGAGCTGATACTCTGCGTGGCCACGATCGGAATGAGGCGCGCCTGCCGCGACAGGGCAAACGTGCGCTCGTCGCCAGTCGGATCCGTTTCCCCAACCGTTGCAAACGCGTGGTATTCGTCGCAGACGAAGAGGATGTCCCGCCAGGTGCGGTCGCGCTCGGCGCTCATCCGCGGAATGCGTTGCAGGACGGCGCGCTGGAAATCGAGCTTCAACATCACGCCAATCATTCGGGCTAGGCCCGGGTTCATGGCGATCGGGAAATTGAGCGCGATCACTTTCCCCTGATCGAGCAACACGTCGATGGCTGGTAGCGGACGCGGGTCCTCCGGCCGGGACGTGCCCATGTAGGCACTCCGCGGCGGACAGAAGGAGCGGTAGACGGCGGGGCTGTCGTCGAACAGCGAGAGGAACACCACGACGCCCTCGGCGATGGAGGAACGCAGACGCTGGTCGAGCCGACTCCAGCCGTGCGTGTACCACCTGTCCAGGGCATCGATCTGGTGCCGACGGCCGGCCATTGCGTCGCCCACCGGCTTGCGCACTTCGTACGGCACGTTGTTGCCGCGCAAATGGTCTTCCAACTCGGCCGAGTACGGGTGCGCCATATGGTCGGCGTCGTCTTCGTACCAGTGGCTCCATAGACCGAAGCGTCCGTGCAGGAAATAGTCTTCGCGGCGC
The DNA here is from genome assembly GCA_035279905.1 of Vicinamibacterales bacterium. Classification (GTDB taxonomy): domain Bacteria; phylum Acidobacteriota; class Vicinamibacteria; order Vicinamibacterales; family SCN-69-37; genus DATEGZ01. The sequence continues at coordinate 31,323 of DATEGZ010000160.1, read as the reverse complement.
AGCCGAATAACATCGGGCGGGTTGTCCAGCGACGACTTGAGCCGGCGGATGTCGCGCTCGATCAGCCCGTCGTCCAGGATGTAGCGGTACACCTCGGCGAAGGTGGTGTAGCCGTCGGTCATGCGTCGCAGCAGGATCACGAACTTCAGGACATCGGTGTACGCCTGCTGCCAGAAAGGCTCCCTCGACTTGCCGAACACGTTGTTCAGGAGCGAGGCGATCGCGTAGGCCACTGCATACGGGTCGAGATCGTTGTGCAGCGGGTTGTAGCAGACGCCTGTGTCGAGGCCGATCTCCACGTAGTCGTCCGCCCGACCCGCGCCCGCCAGCATGGTCCGCACCTGCCGGCAAAAGTCTCCCTTGACCTCCATCACCAGCCCGCCCAACTTGCGGTCCGCGTCGTGGGCCTGCCAGCGCAGTAACTGGTCCACGTACGGGTACATGCAGGCGGAGGTCTTGCCGGTCCCGACGGCGCCAACCACCATGACCCCGGTATAGAGGCCCCGCTGGGGCACCGCAAGCCACCGGGGATGGGGCGCGCGGCCGAATCGATCCAAGAAGTGCGACTCGCCCAGGATCAGCGACGGCTCTGGGCGCGTTTCAGGCGCGGGATAGCGCGGGAGCGAGCGGTAGGCATACCCGGGCGTGTCTCCGGACGCCACGATTGCGACCAAAGACAGCGCGAAGGACGCTGTCACGAACGGTGTGGAGAACCAGAGCGCGGCGTACCCGTAGGCCAGACCGAGTGCGATGTCCGGCCGCCTTGCCTCGATGACGGCCAGAAATAGGTCGTTCCGCTGAAACGGGTACCAGTGCAGGCCGCACAACCCGACCGCCACGGCAAACATCGCCGCCAGCAGGACACGAGCCTCGAGGACTGTCCTGATCATGTCGACCTGCTCCCGGGCAAGCCGGCCCGCGTCACGATCTGGCCTCCAATCGAGGGGAGACCGGCGTGCCGGGAGATCGGCCGGCGTGCTTTCGACCGGTCGCGCGTGGCACGAACGAGTCGGGATGCTGGGCCCGCCACTGCAGAAAGTCGCGGTCCTTCGCGAGTACCGTGTCGATCACCTGGTTGATGACGTACTCGGTCGACTCGCCAATGAAGTGTGCGTAGGCGTACAGGGTCTCGTTCGTGGACTGGTCGAGACGCGTCCGATGCCGGACCAACTGCTTGCCGCGCGTGCGCGGTTTGATCAGAGCCATGGCTCATTCCTTTCCGAAGTCAGGTGGTATGCGGCGCGGCCGAGCACGTGGCGGTTCGTGCCAGCATGCGAAGGCGCGCCAAGTGGGCCGCCGCGGTGGACACTGAGCCAGCCACAACTTGGGCCAAGACCTACGGAACGATCAGGGCAGAGCATCGGGGCGTGAGCGACCCCCGGTGACGGGCCGCCGAAGGCGGTTCTCGGGCCAAATCGGGGGTCGCTCACGCCCCGATGCCACACCTTCGGCGTGCTGATTGCGCGCCCAGGGCGGCAAAGACCGCCGCCCAGTACTGCGCGACGACTCGCCTTCAACCCATTGCTCCTACAGCACATACGAGCCAGTAGACCCGTCCTTTGCCCGGACCGCGCAGCAGTCTTCTCCACACGCGCATCCGCCTGTACCACTAGCCCAAAGGCTCCTGGGTCTTGGGCTACCCCATGGGCCACTTGGTCGCGCGTCATGCCGTGCCTACCAGGGAGGAGAGGTGGAGGTACGGGCGCGGTAACGCGATGGACTCGATTCGGCCCGTCTGGCGCTCGAGGGCATCGCGCAACACTCGCGAACCAAGGGCGCTGATTGCGCGGTCGCCGATTCGCATCCAAGTGCGATAGAGAACGCGGTAGCGAGGCGCGCTGAACGCCTGACGAGCGCTGCGGTAGCGGCACAGATCGACGCTCTCCGCCGCCTGGTCAGCGCTCGAGAGCCGACGCTGCTCACGGAAGAACCATCGCAGTTCATCTATCACCTGCGGACGGAGAGGATCGGCCAACTCCTCCCACGCAGCCGCGGCATATGTTTCGCTCGCGGTCGCCAGATGCGTTGGCACGAGCAGTTGAATCGTCCAGTGCGGAAGGGCTCGCAGCAGCTCCGCATGTCGCAGCAGAAACGGGCGGAAATCGATCGGGATCTCGCGCGTCACCAGATACACGAAAAGGTAGCCACGGTGCTCTGCCTCGACGCCGATCGGGAGTCCGTCCGGGAAGTAGCGAGTCGTCGTGTTGGGGGCGTCCCCGAACACCAAGTGCGGAAACTCGTCGCGTTGCAGGACGTGCCCGACTCGATGGGAGAAGTGCGCCAGCTTGTCGCGTTCGGTCGCCAGCCAGGTGACCTCCGGTCGCGCAAGGATGGCGTCCAGCAGCATCAGGTGTTCGACGGCCCGCGCGAGCGGGAGTGGCTTCCGATGCCGTGAGTGCGGCTCGCCTATGGCGTGGTACAGCGCCCGGTGACGCACGTGATAGATGCGGGCCCGGTGGTGGGCCGCGTCGAATGCTGTGGCGATCTTCTCGGCCGTCATGCGCTCGAAGAAGAGACGGTCCACGTGACCGTGGACGATGCGTGCGAACGCGCAGTACTGGCGCCTCATGCAGACGCCCGAGTGCAGCATCACCATGACGAGGAAGCGCGCTTGCCGCGGTGTGAACTTCCTCTTGACGATCGCCTGCACGCGTTCGTCGAATGTCACGACAGCATCTCCTGGGCCAATCGCGGGTCGCGGGCACGTCCGGAACGACGGCTTGACGCGCCGCTGACGCGCGCACCGATGGCACCGTACCTGGTGAACCCGGCGCGGACTTTTGCGGCGGCGTGTGCGCCCCGATAGTGAGGGGTCATCACCTCGACGTCCTCAATCTCGCGTCGTCCGTCGTCGCGTTCGCATTCGATTCGGAGGTCGGGAAACTGCACGTGATCGTCGACAATGGGCAGCTGGTGCTCACGTGCCCAGCGAGCGATCTCTTCGTCGTCCCGCTGTGGACGGCCTGAGCTTTCTCGCCGACCGCGATTCGGCTCTTGGAGGAAGCGCTGATAGTCGCGCTTGAGCTCGTGCTCCAGTACCACTCGTCGTACGCGCAGCCCGCGCTCACCGAGGCGACGGGCCGCCTCGAGGTAAGCACGATGGACACGAGTGTCGTGCGCCAGTTCCCGCGGCTTGGCGATGCCCGTGTAGAACGCTTGGCGAGCCTCGAAGCCCTGCCGGCGCGACGATTCCAGCAGCTCCCGCCCGCGCTCGGTGAGCGCTACGAGGGTCGTCCGCTCGCGGCCCACGATGTACGGCGTCGTGTCGATGAGACCTTCCTGCCGCAGGTGCTCGATATCCTTTCTGAGTCGATTCGGGCGATCGTCTGAACGACGCAAATCGTCCAGCGGGACAACGCGGAACGCACCGGCCGTGGCCAGGATCTCCGCCTCCGAACCGCGAAGCTCTCCCTCCCACGATCGTCGTCTGACGCGCTCCCGCGCGTGGCCACGCGGCAGGTCAACCTCACGCGTGAGCGCCTCGCGCGGGTCCTGACTCAGTTCACGGCGAACATGGGCGGTGCCGCCGCGACTTCCACGACTGAGGTCCGGCTGTTCCCGGTCAAAATCACGCGGGTCGATATCTCGACCACCTCGTGCTGCTCACTGGTGCAGTCCTGGTACTCGTCGACGAACACGCCCGTGTAAGAGGCTTGTAGCACTTCATCGATCGCGCCCGATTGGATCAGGCGAGCGACGCCCTGATACACCGCAGTCCATTCGTCGTTCTTTCGAGGTATCTTCACGGAAATGGCGGAGCGTACCGGAAATGCGAGTACGAACCGCAAGCACCAGCCTGCGATCGTGTCGAGCCGGTATCGCTCGGCGGGAACCTTGTGCTTAAGGAGTCGCTTCGAGAGCGCTTCGAGACCGGCGTGCGTGTGAGTCAAGATCAGTCGCCGGCCGGAGCAGAGGAGCACGGATCGCGCGATCGTTTCGGTCTTGCCACAGCCTGCAGCGGCGATCACACTTCCGCCGGTCACTCCGGCGGCAATGTGGCACACCTCGCCGTCGACGTCGTTACCCATCGATCCATGACCGAAGAAGGCCGATACCCTTAGCGAATGGCGTAGCTCCGATCTCTTCAAGGGTTGGCCCAACGATGGCAGCGACGCGTTCGCCTGCGTCGATGGTCTTGAACCAACCCTTCTTGGCCGCCGCTGCCGCGCCAACAGCCTTGCGAAAGGCCTGAGAATCTAGGCTCTCAGGAAGATCAAGATCAGCAACCTTTGGGAGCTTGCTCTTTTCAAGATGGTTGTTCAGGGTGTCGATTGCGCTCTGTTCGGTCACAGCTTCAGTCCGTGCGTCCCGGACAACGGCGCGGAGCGTGCTCCACTTGAGATCCAACAGCATGCGCTGTTCGGTTGACGTCTCGTCTGGCCACTGGTGCACGAAGGCGCCCTTGTCTTTCGCTGCCTGAAGCAGGGCTGCGTCAGGATCCTCGTCGGAGTCCAACAAGAGCAACACTCCGTACCCGAGATCTCGCAAGTGAGCGGCGAGCTGCGACGCGGTGTCCTTGCCGTTACCTGACACAACAACCACTCCCTGAGCCGCCAATGAATCTTTGGCTTGCGACGTCCACCAGGAATCCAGCCCGCGAATGAGTCCCTCTTCGGTCCGCCCTTCGCCCACGACAATGCGACGAGCGAGGAATGCCTCCGGCGTCGCACGCATATGGGCTTGGACCGCATTGAGATCATCCGCCCCTTGCCCGACGGCTCGAACGCACGTCACGCCGGCGACGTGGCACACAGCGTACAGCTCGGTTGCCGCAAGCTCACGAATGACCACGGGAGAATGCGTCGTCATGAAGATCTGCGGGCTTAGCGACGTGCCTTCCTTGGGCTGCTTCAGATACTTGAGCAGGCGGGCAAGCCGGTGCGGCTCGAGGCCGTGCTCGATCTCATCGATCAATGCGACATGCGGGGGGCCGCTGTCATGTTGAAAGGCCGCGACGATCAACCGGGCCGATCCGCAGCCGAGGCGACGCAAAGGGAGGCTGTCATCATGCAGCGCGACCCCACCCGAGGTAATGTTCACACCCTGGACGTCTAGCTCCGCCGTGTATGTGCCGCGAACCGGAACTGAGAACCTCTTGCTGAGCGCTGCTGCGCGGTCGACAGACTTCTGAAAGACGCTCTTCGGGGTACTCTTGAACGCCGCTCGTGCGGCCCTCGCAGCTTCGGCGAGCTGAAGGCTCAATCCTCCGTCAACGTCACCTAGCCGCGACAGCACCGACGCGCGTCCCCAGCCCAGATGCCGTTCAGCGAATGGCCCGAGTCGGTTCGTTGCGAACTTCTTGGCGTCCTTGTAGCGGACGACTGGCGGGTCCTTGTCCTCGTCCTTGGCGATACGGTCGTTGAAGATCGACCACGCGACGTCCAACGACTTGTCGATTTCAACGGCGACGGACAGCGCGTGCTGGAGTCCTTCCTTCGGTTCGTCCTCAAGGGCGCCGCCCGATGCGTTCCATCCCCTGAGGTGAAGACCGTAACGCTCCTCGGCGAGGAACTCGGGGGGAAGCTCGCCGAGCGTCACCACAATCCTGACGGGCTTGTCGACGTCCAGATTGTGAAAGTCGCAATCGTCCGCGACGAACGATGCGCGAGGATTCAGACACAATTCCAACGCGTCAAGAATTGTCGTCTTCGTGGAATCGCCAGGGCCGATGAGACAGTTCACGCCGGGCCCTGGCGCCCAGGTCATCTCTCGGATTCCGCGAAAGTTCTGAATCTCAATCTGCAGAATTCGCATAAGGCGTCAGCCAGTTCGGCTGCCCCCGGCACCTGGTGTCAGGATGCCCACGGGCCGCGTCGTCCGCTGCGCCTCAGTTCGCTGGGGACGTGCCACGCGTCTCGAGCCTCCACGACCGCCGCCTTCGCGACGGAGGGATGTTTGCCTGGCTCAAGGGGAAGGCTCGCGTTAGCCCAACAGTGTCGTCATCCCGGCGCTAGTTGGCAAGAGCCCGCGTCGAATCCCCGATCGGCAAGAGGCCGGCACGGTGATCATCAGCGTTTCCGTCGAGCAGCATCCCCAGTCTGAAGGTCTTCAGCTCGGTCCGGTTCAACGGCGCTGCGGCTATACTGGTGCGCGGCCCTGCGCCGGTTGTGCCGGCCTCTGACACCCGCGTTCGCGATGGGCGGAATCCCCGTAAGTGATTTCGGGACATTCAGAGGTCTTACACAATTCGCTACACAATTTGCGGTTTTCCGCCACTGGGCAGGCCGCAAGTTGTTGATTCTAAAGATACGGAGAGATGTCCGAGTGGTTGAAGGAGCACGCTTGGAAAGCGTGTGTAGGGGAAACTCTACCGTGGGTTCGAATCCCACTCTCTCCGCCATCCACCGCCGCTCGCGGTGAATTCAGGCGAGCTATGGTGGATGGCTACGAGTGAGGGCGCCGAAGCCTTGGCGAAGGCGGCCCACTCTCTCCGCCAACCTTCGCCAAACGCTCGCTCCGCTCGCGGCTTCGGTTGGCAAGCCGCGTCTAGCGAGCGCGCGCGAAGGTTGCCCACCGTAGCGCGAAGCGCGAACGTGGACGGCCTCGGATCCGGACTGGAGGTGGCGACGATCTCTCATACAATAAACACGGCCCCCCACGTTTCATCGCCTGCCGCGGCTCCAGGGAGGATTTCATGAGACCGATAGCTGGCCTCTGTTTCGCGTTCGCGATCTCTGCGTCGGCGGTCGTGTCGGCCGGACAGATTTACGGGACGATCGTGGCCGAGAATCAGCCCGTCAAAGACACTGACATCGAAATCAAGTGCGGCGAGGACGCGCCGCTCAAGGGCAAGACGGCGGCCGACGGTGGGTACCGCATCAACGTGCCGCCACAGGGCCAATGCTCGCTGACACTGCCGACCCACGCGGGAAAGCCGTCGGCCACGATCTTTTCCACGCCCAATCCCGCACTGTACAACTTCGAGATCGTGAAGGTCGCTGAAGGTAAGTACGAGCTGCGACGCCGACAATGAGCGAGACGCCGCCGGCACCAGCGCCGCAGAAAAACGCCGGCGGCAACGCCAGCCCGCTGGTCGAATTGGTCAAGGCGCTCGCGTTGCCGCTCGTCACGCTGCTGCTCGGCTATTGGTTCAACGCCTCGCTGAACGAACGGCAACAGATCGACACGAACACCCGCCTGTATATCGAAATGCAGGGCCGCCGTGAGGAGGCCGACAGCAACCTGCGGAAGGACATGTTCAATTCGATCCTGCAGACATTCGTGACGCGGGATCCGGCCAGTCGCGCGTCGTCGGAGGAAGTGATCCGGCAGCAAACGCTCAGCCTGGAGCTCCTGGCCGCCAACTTCCACGAGTCGCTGGATATCGCGCCGCTATTCAAGGATGTCGAGCGGCACATCGCGCTCGAGGAGCGTTCGACAAATACCGAGTTGCGCCAGCGCCTCGAATCGGTGGCGCTGCAGGTCATCGAGCGACAGCTCACGACCATGGCGGATGTCGGTTCGGTCGAACGAGGGGATGCCATGACGTCGACGCTCAAAACGCCGGATTCGGCCGCGTACTTGATGTTCGGTGCCCGCACCGTTCCGAATCCGGCCATCACCCCGGGCCAGGGCACGTCGCGTCTGTGTCTCACGATGCAGGCGGATGACGGGTCGACTCACTATCGTCAGTTCACGCTGGAACTCACCGGTCTCGACGAGCGCCACCGCGAGGTGGTGGTGCGACTGGTCGTCACGAAGCCCGTTACCCGTGAGCAGTGTCACCAACCGGCCCTGGACCTTGTCGCCGCTGGCGAAGTGGACACGAACTTCAGCGTCGGCCTCTTCGACTTCCCCATGATCGACAACACACGGCTGTCCAACAACCAGCGAGCGGCCGTGTCACTGATTGCGCTCACGCCTGACGTGCTGTCGCTCAAGGTCGCATATTTCCCGTCGTCCCGGGCGAGCCTGAAGGACAAGCCGTACTACGAAGAAATGACCCGCCAACTCGTCGGCGGCCGCCCGCAGCGGGGGGACAAGTAAACACGGAGCGCGGGAGGAAGCCTTGGCGTACTCCTCGCGTCGAATTTCAGGGTTTGATCGTCACCGCGACCCCATTCTGCTTGAGGAGCGCGTTGATCGCCGGCACGTCCTTGTCGGTGATGGCTTTGTACTGCGCCGCAATGGCCTCGAGCTCCGTCTTGAAGCCGTTGTTCACGGCCACCTGCTGATCCGTCGGGCCGAGATCGCCGCCTCCGGAGCCGCCGTTGCCGACCATCTGGCCGATCATCCAGCTGATGCGCTCGTACAGCTGGACGGGCTGCCGGAACGCGTCTTCACTCCGTCCGGTGTTCCGTAGATCGATCATCTTCGCTTCGACGCCGCTCATCTTCACCTCGAACGTCTGCACTTGCTCGGACACCACCGATTTCGACGCGTCGCTCTTGAGCGACGCCATCAGGTCCTGAGTCTGCTTGCGCATCGACTCCAGCGAATTGCCCATGCGGGCGACCTCGTCGATCTCCGCGAGCACCTCGCGCGTGAACTTCACCTGCGCTTCGATCGATTGCTGCGTCCCGGGCGACGCCGGATCCGGCCGGACGACGAGTGACGCCGTCTGTTCGGCCGATCCTGCTTTCACGGTCACCGTGTAGGTCCCCGGCGGCACGACCGGTCCCGGCGGCGGAATGCGCGTGCCATATGCGGCGTAATTCCTGCGCGCGGGTGCCCACGGCTCGTACAGCGGCGGCGTCTGCATCGTGATCGTCGAGCCGCTGTCGTAGCGTAGGTCCCACCAGACACGATTGAGTCCAGGGTGCCCGGCGACCGTCAGCGTGCGAATGGTCGCCTTGTCCGGACCCACGATCGAGACCTCGACGTTTGGCGTTGCCGTGACAGACGTCAGCGAGAAGTTGATGTCCGCGCCGTACTGCGCACTCTCGCCCGTCACGTGTGCGTCCGGCTCGCTTTCGCGCGCGTCGTTCGTGGATCGGAATCGATAGGCCGCGCGAGGCGGAAACAGATGAAACGCCTCCGACTGAGCCGTATCCCACGTCCGAAGCGGCGTCACGTCATCGAGAATGTAGACGCCGCGGCCGTGCGTCCCGATCACGAGATCGTTGAACGTCGGCTGCACCTGCATCCAGTACACGGGCGCCGGCGGCAGATCGTTGCGCAGCTGCGTCCATCGCCCGCCGTCGTCCCACGTCACGTACAGCGCGTTATCGGTGCCGAGATACAGCATCCCTCGCCGCACGGGGTCTTCGACGATGATGTGCGCGCTCGAGTTGACGCTTTTCGGCACACCCGCGGTGATGAGCTTCCACGTCGCGCCGTAATCCGACGTTTTGTAGACCAGCGCGTCGTAGATCCCCTCGTGCTGCAGATTCTCGACGACGTACGCGGCACCGGCATCGAATTTTGAGGGCGCGATGCTCCACACCGTGCCCCAGGGCGGCAGGTTCGGCATGTTCTTCGTGACGTTTGTCCAGTGCGCCCCCGCGTCCTGCGTGACATTCACCTGACCGTCGGTGCTGCCCGTCCAGATGACGCCGGCCTTCATGGGTGACTCGGCAATCGCGTACAACGTCCCGCCGTCGAACGTCGTGAGGTTATCTGACGAGATGCCGCCGGAATTGCCCTGGTGAGACTTCGTGTTCGTCGTCAGATCGGGGCTGATCACCGTCCAGCTCTGACCGCCGTTCGTCGTCATGAACACGACCTGTGCGCCGGCGTACACGCGGTTGTGATCGTGCGGTGAGATCGCGATCGGCGTGATCCAGTCCCAGCGGTATTTCATGTCGGCGGGCGCCCAGCCATAGCTCGTGATCGGCCAGGGGCTCACGTCTCGCGCCATGCCGTGCTTGTAATCCATTCGGACGATCCGTCCGTTGTCGCAGCCCGACCACACGACGTTGGCGTCGGCCGGATCGGGAACGGCGAAGGCGTCCTCGCATCCGCCCGTGTTCGTCCAGTTACCCACACCCATGCCGCGGCCACCGCTCGTGCGGCTGGGGCCGCGGAAGCTCGACTTGTCCTGAATGTTGCCCATCACGTTGTACGGCACGGCGTTGTCCGCCATGACGTGATAGACCTGCGAGATCGGCAGGAGGAAATGGCGATAGGACGCGGCGCGGTTGTCGCTGATCGCGACGCCGGCGTCGTTGGCCACGAGCACGCGATTCGCGTTCGTCGGATCGATCCAGACGTCGTGGTTGTCGCCACCCGGCGCCGAAATCGGCGGGGGTGCGTTCGGGTCGGCCGCTCCAGCTCCACGACCACGCCCGCCTCCGGCCCCTCCACCGCCGCCTGCGCCCGCCTGAAAGACCGTCGTGCCGCCGTCGCGCGACATCGTGAACGCGACCACCGGGAAATACAGCAGGTTCTCATCGTCGGGCGAGACGGCCATGCGGGTGTAATAAGGAGCGCGCTCGGCTGGGAGGTGCGACTGATTCACGAGCTCCCATGTCGCGCCGCGATCGTTCGAGCGGTAGAGGCCTGGTGCCGGCGCGTCCTGCACCAGCGCATAGACGCGATTCGGATTACTCTGGGCGACCGCGACAGCGGTCTTGCCGAGCGGGTGGTCTGCGGCGGGCAGGCCGTGTCCGGCGATCTTGCTCCACGTCGCGCCGGCGTCGTGCGTCACGTACACGCCGCTGCCGAGACCGCCGCTGTGCAAATCGTAGCGATGAATACTGAGCTGCCACATGCCGGCGTACAGCGTCTTCGCGTCGCCCGGATCCATCGCGAGATCCGAGCAACCGGTGTTCTCGTCCACCGCGAGGACCTGCTTCCACGTCGAGCCGCCGTCGGTGGTGTGGAAGATGCCTCGCTCGCGCTGCGGACGGAACGCTTGACCGATCGCGCAGACGTAGACGCTGTTCGCGTCGCGCGGATCGATCACGATGCGCGCGATGTGCCCCGTCGCGTCGAGGCCCATGTGCTGCCACGTGCGTCCCGCGTCGGTCGACTTGTAGACACCGTCGCCGAGCGTGTAGTACGGGCGAATCAACCACGGCTCGCCCGTGCCCGCCCACACGGTGTCGTGCGCCGTTGGCGCCACCGCGAGCGCGCCGATGGCGGAGACGTCTTTGTCATCGAAGATCGGCCGCCAGGTGATCCCGGCGTCGGCGGTCTTCCAGATGCCGCCATCCGCCGCGCCGATGTAGACGGTCTGCGAATCGCCCGGCACGCCGGTGATTGACGCGACGCGATTGCCTTCCGGGCCCAGTGCCCGGAAGTGCAGGGCACCAAGTCCGTTGGCGCCGCCGTCGGCCGGCACGGGAGGCCCGCCGCCGCGCCGCTGAGCGAAACCGCTTGCCGTAAGGATGAGAAGAAGAACGAGGCTGATAAGGACGCGACGCATCGACGCCTCCCGGGAGTGTGGACCCGGTGAGTCTCTGTCTTCCCTGTGTAAGCGTCAAGCGCCGTGCATACCAGTGGGTCCGGGGACGAAGTCCCCGGATGAATTGTTGACACTGTGGCACTTCGTTGACAGTGCGCAGCCCTCGTTCGCCCTCGGGGCACGCGGTTTTGTTGATTGCCCCAGTGGTACACGGCTTGGATGCCTACTAGGGATTCGGCGAAGCGTGCTCTGCCATGGATCGAACGCTGCGCATCCCCTGGTTTCCTGGGGTCGTTCTCTTACTCCTCTGCGCCCTGCCCTCCCGCGTGGACGCCCAGCACTTCGTGTGCTGGCCGATCGCGGCCGGTGACACGGCGTCCAGCCTCGCGCGCCGGCTGACAGGCAACGCGGCGGCCGCCTACGGTTTCGCCTTCCAGATCAGGGATCCGGCGCGGCGGATGTTCGTGCCGAAGTCGCGCTATCAGCGTCTCGAGTCCGACTGGCAGGCTTGCGTCGCGCGGGGACCGGTCCCGAACAATCTGATCGCGTACGCGCCGGTGGTCGAGTTGGCCGAGTCGGCGGCGGTGGCCGGGGAGCCCACGATCGCGCCACCTCCCCAGGCGCCCACCTCAGCACCGTTGCTGCTCGCGCACGCAGCTCGAACGCTGACCGACGTCCCCTACGCCGCGCCGATCGGCGCCGCGGTCCTGTTGATCATCGTGCTCTCGGCCACGGCCAGCTTCGTGGCGCCGCGCCCGATCCCGCCATCCGTCTGGCGCGCGGGCAAGGACTTCGTCACGGTGTTTGCGCGGCCGCTCGTCGACCCGTCGTCGGACGTTCCGCCGATTGAAGCGAAGCTGCGATTTCGTCGCCGCAAACAGCGGCTCGAAATTTCCATCGCTCCCGGTCCCGGCCGTCGATACCCCAACCTGGCGGATCACAAGAAGAACGTGGAGTACGACGTGAATCGCGTCATCAGGGTCCTTGGGAACTACGTTCTCTGCAGTCCCCCGCGTGCCGCCGGCAAGTGGGTGGTCGTGACAATTTGTCCTGGTACTCCGGGGACTTCGTCCCCGGACCCCTCACTCGCTCGCTCGCTCGACTCGGCTCCAGTGACAGGCATTGAGCCAAGTCTCGGCTCGCATCGCGAGGCGCACTCGCTGACCGCTCGTGCGCCGTTCCAAAGAGGAAGATCATGAATATTCTCCTGATGAGCACCGGTGGCGGCGGCGGAAACATCCTGCGTTCGTTGAAGACACTCTTCGCGCGCGATGTCGCCATCGCGCAGAAGACCGACGCGGCGTACGCCGAACGGCTCCGGCGCGCGATCACCTGGCGGTTTCTCGATACCAACGAGTTCTCACTCGGGCACGTGCCCGTCGAGGAACGACTCCTGCTTGGCCGAGCCACGACGCACGGTCTCGGATCGCGACACGACCCCGCCGTGGCAGCGCGTGCCCTGGAAGAAAGCCGCGACCAGATCGTCAAGCTCATCGAGCCCTACTCCATCGTCGTCATCATTGGTACCGGCGGCAAAGGCACAGGGGCCGGCACGACGTTTCCGCTGGCCGACATCGTTCGACGTCAGAACAAGCTGGTGCTGCCGGTGTTCGTCCGGCCGTCGTTCGAGCGGCACGAGGTCGACAAGCGCCGCTACGACCATGCGCTGCATGTCGGGTCGCAGTTCGACGAAGCGCGGATGAGACTGATCGAGATCCTGAACGACCACGCCTACTCCGATCGCGATCCGCAGCCGCAGTCGGTCGTGTGGGAGCGGATGAACCTGCCCATCGCGCGAGGACTGCGCGGGCTGATCTACGTGCTGTGGGATCTGTCCGAGGTCGATCCGTCGGATTTGTCGATGCTGCTCGCCGGGAATGGCCGGATGCGCATCGGCTTCGGCGAGATCGATCCGCCGGAAGGACACGATCCAACCGACGCCCAGATTCGCGAAGCGGTCGACGCCTGCTGGCAGAACCCGTACTGTGCGTTCGCCAAACGGCCCGGCACGTCGCTCGTCTGCATCCAGGGCGACTGGTCGAACATGGCCGACGCGAAGATCAAAAGCGAAATTGCCGGACGCGCGCTGGGAAACGTTCCGGACGGCCGGTACAACCCGCTGTACGCGCGCGCGGTTCGTGCGCCGCGACCGTGGGGCGTCACCGCGCTCTTCACGGAATACACAGGCGCGCACGAGCCGATGCCGCTGGTGTGGGCTTCAAATGCGCTGGTTGAACCGGACATCAGCAACGCGGTCATCGTGGACGAACCGGCGGGCGAAGCGGCGGTTCGGCAGGAACGACCCGCTGGTCCGCGATTTGCGACCGTTGGTGATCTTGCCCGGGCGATCAACCGGCTCGACCCCGTCGCGCTGGAGATCGCTGCCCGTGATCCGGATCCAGACATTGTCGTCGAGGGTCTCGCGGTCAGGAAGCTCGTCGGCGCGGTCTGGTTCCGATCGATCTTTCCGAAGCTTTCCTCCTCATGGCGCGAGCGCTTGCTCGACGCGCTCGCCGGCAGCGTGCTGATTCCAAATCACATGCTGTCGGGAGGCCGGCAACCCGTCAGTCTGGCCGACGGCAATTACCAGGATCTGCGGGCGCTCGCCGCGACCACGGCCGTCAGCGGTGCCGCCGGAGCGGACCTCCACCTGGTCCTCGCGATCCTTGGCTTGTGGGGAGAAGACGCGCGGCGCCGATTGCGCTTTGCCGACGCGGGCGCACCCGATCGTTCGTCGCGGCTCGGCGCGCTGTTTGGAGCCGGCCGGTAAAACGACCTCGGGAGTCGTTTCGGGTTGAAAAGGAACCTCGAGTTTACTTTTTGTCGCGAAACGACTCCCGAGGTCCTTTATAGCTCACGCGCCAGACTCGGTTGCCGCCGTCGTCGGACACGAGCAGCGATCCATCCGGCAGCTGGAGCAGGCCCACCGGCCGCCCCCACGCTTCCTTCTGATCGTCGTCGCGCGCGACGAAACCGGTGAGGAAATCTTCCGGCGGACCGGCGGGACGGCCGTTGCGGAACGGTACGCGAGCGATACGGTATCCGGAGAGCGTCGATCGGTTGATTGATCCGTGCAGCGCGACGAATGCGCTGTTGCGAAATTCGCCGGGAAACTGCGCGCCGGTGTAGAAGAGCAAGCCGAGCGCCGCCGAGTGCGAGACGAGCAGCACGTCCGGCGTCAGTGCGCGCGCGACGAGATCCGGCCGCTGCGGCGACACCGTCGGGTCGACGTGCGAGCCGACATACGAGTACGGCCAACCGTAGAAACCGCCGTCGCGCACCGAGGTCACGAAATCCGGTACGAGGTCGTCGCCGAGATGATCGCGCTCGTTGACGGCTGTCCACAGCGTGTTCGACCCTGGATACCAGGCCAGGCCGACGGGATTGCGAAGGCCACTCGCAAACAATCGATGGCCAGATCCGTCCGGGTTGTACTCGTGAATGGCCGCGCGTTCGATCGGGACGCCGGCGTTTTCCGGCGTGTCATTCGTGGCCGAACCAATCGTCACGTAGAACTTCGTGCCGGCGGCGTTGAAGATGACATTGCGCGTCCAGTGGTTGTAGCCGCGCGTCTGGTTGAGCGGAATGTTCAAACGCGTCGCGGTGTCCTCGTCGAGCGCCGCATCGCTCGGCGGCAGGTCCGCGATCTTCTCGGGCGCGCCGTCAGCCGCCGGTTGACCGGCGCGATATCGAAAGCGAACCACGGAGTCGTTGTTGCCGACGTACAGGTAGTCCCTCCAGAACGCGAGACCGAACGGGCGATTGAGCCCGGACGCAAAGGTCATCCGCGTTTCGGCGACGCCGTCGTGATCCGAATCGCGCAGCACCGTGATGAGGCCCGCGGTCCGGCTCACCGGTTGAGAGAGAAAGATGTCGCCGTTGGGCGCGATCGCCATGAACCGCGCCATCGGCAGTTGATCGGCGAACAGCGACACCGTGAATCCTTCCGGCACGGTGAATCGATGCCCGTCGGGCATTGCGACGACGCGCGTGGATTTGCGGTACCAGGGCGTCGCGAACGGCTGCGGCAGCGGCGGCGCCGGCTGTTGGACCGCAATCAGCAGCAGTGCAACGAGCGCGGTACGTTGCATGGAAGCGCGCTACGGCTTCGGACGGGACCGGCGTCCGCGCGCGGCCCGGGCGACGCCCGGCGTGACGCCGCCGCGCCGTCGGCGTGCCGTCGGGATCGTGGGATCGGGCGCGACGTTGCCGATGTTGTCGTCGGGCAACTCGGGCTCGTGATGCAGATCGAGCTGGGGAGGCGGCGGCGCCTCGACGACCTCAGTCACTGCAGGCGGCGCGTCCGTGCCCTGGAATACGCGAATGACGCCCTGCCGATCGCGATCGACGCGCAGCACGCCTTCCTTTTGCGCCGCCCGCAGCAGGTCGACCAGGTTGCCAAATCCGTACGCGCGCTCGTCGAGTCGTGTGGCGGGCTGGCGCAACAGCTGCTTGACGTTGCGCAGATACATCGGCCAGCGCCGGATTTCGGCGGACTCGAGAATGCGTCGCAACTCGCGCACGCCATCCGCTGACGTGCCGGCCCGTGCGACCGCGCCGTTCTCCCTCGCCGCGTGACCGTTCATCGTCTCGCTCGACGAGGCGGCGCCCGTCTCGTCGGCCGCCGACGCGACAGCCTCGCTTGGCTCGGCGTCGGCGGTGACGGCGCCATCAGCCGCTTCCACCAGCCAGCCGCCCTTGCCCTGCTGCACGCGGACGAGCCCGGCGCGTTCGAGCCGCTGCACGAAATCACGGAACGAGCTTGCGCCGTAGTTCCGCTCGGAGAACGTCGAGTCGAGCTGCAGAAGCGTGCTCTTGAGCAGCCCGAGCTGGGGTGAGACCTCTCGCTCGGACAGCACCTTCAGCGCGCGCGTCACGAGCGGAATCGCCTGCCCGATCGGCGCGCGTTCCGGCCGGCCGCGCCCCGTATCGCGACGCGAGGCAGCGCCCGCACCGGCCGCCGCGCCGCTCGATCCGATCAGATTCTCGTACGCAATGAACTCGTGGCAGTTGCGCTGCATGATCGCGCTGGTGAACTGCCGGCCGCCGACGACGATGACCTTCTTGTCGTACTGCTTCAGCTTTTCGACGAGGCTGATGAAGTCGCTGTCGCCGCCGACGATGACGAACGCGTTGATGTGCGGATGGGTGAAGGCCATCTCGAGCGCATCGAGCGCGAGGTTGATGTCGGCGCCGTTCTTGTCGCCGCCCGGCGTCATGTTGCGCTGCACCATGCGGATCGCATGCTGCGTCAGCATGCGGCTGTAGCCGCCGGCGCGCTGCCAGTCGCTGTAGGCGGTCTTCGCGACGACCTCCCCGCGTTCTTTCAGCGCTTCGAGCACCAGGCCCGCGTCAAAGGACGCGCTCAGGGTGTTCTTGACGCCGATCTCGATGTTGTCGAAGTCGATGAAGACGGCCAGTCGGAGTCGATCGCTGTTGGTCACGTAATACTGGTGATTCTATGCTCTCCGTTTGCCTTCTAGACACAGAGCACTTGTCATCATAGAGTATACGGAAGCCGTGAAGGCAGTCGCCCTCATCACCCTCGGTCTGGCCCTTGCCGCGACCGCCGTCTACCTCCTGAAGGTCGACGACGCGCCCGGCGGGATTGTCCCGGGATCCCTGCTGATGTTCTCCGCGGTCGTGCTCGGTGTGAGGGCCGCACGGAACCGGCTGCCGACCTGGGTCCGGCGCGCCGCAATCGCGGTCGGAGCGCTCGTCGCCGCATTCGCGGCGTTCGGCATCCATGCGGCCACCGTCGCTGCGCCGCTCTTCGCGCAGCCGACGAATGTGCCGTCGGTCAGCGCGTCAACGCCCTCGCCACAATGGGCGGCAGCCGTCGATCGCGCGCGGCCAATGGTGCGCGCGGCCGTCGTCGAGCAGAACCTGCCAGGCGTTTCGATCGCGGTCGGCGCGGGCGGGGGCCCCGAAGCCATCGTCTGGGCCGAAGGATTCGGATGGCGGGACGTCGACACGCGCACGCCCGTCACGCCGGCGACTCGATTCAACATCGGCACCGCGGCACGGGCGCTCGCCGCCGCCGGAGTGTCCGCGTCGCTCGGCCTGACCAACACCGGCACCGATGCAGCGACCGAGTGGAGCCCCCGTCATGTCGGCGAGCCGGAAGAGGACTTCCCGGGTTTCACGTTCATCCACGACCGAATCCTCCGGCCGATTGGTCTCGCCGACCCCGCGCGGCCGTTGGCGGGCGATCGCGCGACGTTTTTCGTCCCGGCGACGCAATGGCGTGGCGACACGACTGATCCCCGCGAGGGACGACGACTGATGTACATGCGCGACCTGGCGTGCTGCGCGGACGGGAAGGCGTTCTATTCCACGCCGTCCGATCTCGTCCGCTTCGCGCTGGCGACGAACGCCGACAGCGTCAACGGTGAGCTCGCCGGCGGAAGCGTGATGTCGCTGGTGACGCGCCGCGACCACGGAATCGCCGTGGCGGTCGCGTCGAACATCGCGCACGCCAACACGGCCGCGCTCGCGCAGCAGGTGGCTGACGTCTTCGCCAGCCTTCGCTAACCAGGCTCGTTTTGCGGTATAAAGCGATCCATGACTCTCACCAACGACGTGGTGGCGGCCTGGGCCCTGGCCCTGGTGGGTCCGGGCGTGCTGTTCGTGATGGCACTCCTGCTTCGCCAGGTGCCTCCGCCCGAATCCCAGCCGGCGCGGGCCGCTGACCAGATCGTCCGGTGGTACGCGGCGCATCCGCAGTTCTCACTCTGGGTGCTGCTGCTTTTTCTACCGATCTCGGCCTTCATTCTCGGCAGCGTGGCGTTGATGCGGACGTGGGCCGACAATCCTCAGCTCCAGTCCTTCACCTGGCGCGCGCTGGCGGCGATTCCGGCTCACTGGCCCGCCGTGTCGATCGGCGGGCTGACCCTTGTTTCGGCGGGAGTGCTGGTGATGATCACGTCGCATCTGATGGCCGCGCAGGATTCTGACCGCCGGTCCGCGGCGCATTGATAAAGGACCTCGGGAGTCATTTTCGGGGTCAGGGGAAACTCGGGTTGTCTTTTTTGGAGTTTCTGGGACGACCGACCGGTGTGAGTGACGATACGAGCTGTAGCTGATCGGCGATTCGAACTCGCCACTCCTCAGGTCCGTACGGCGAGCTTCGACCCACGGCCTGCCGCAGCTCTCGAGTCTCCTCGACTGCATCGAGTTGGACGAGGTCACTCCAGTCCGGAGGCCGCGTGACTGGCCATTCGGCCAGAGAAACCGGAGAGCGCAGCCCGGCCCGCTGGGCCAGGCTGCTCCAAGGCCAGTCCTCGGCCCTTGAGACCAACCCGGCGCGAAGCGCGTTGCGCTCGACGTAGCGACAGAGTCGCAGAAAATGCAACTCGCAAGACACGGGAAATGCCTTGTACCGGCCTTGATAGACGTGGCCGGTGCCGGCCGTCCGTCCGTGAGCGTGCCATCTCTTGCTGTGCGTCGTGGTCAACCAGGCCATGAACGCCGCCAGTTCGGTGTCAGTGCGGGGCCACAACACCAGGTGGAAGTGGTTCGGCATGAGGCAGTACGCGAGACATCGCAGAGGAATGCGCTCTTGCGCCTCGTGAACCACTTTTAGGAACGCTCGGTAGTCGGAGGGCTGATCAAAGAGCCGGAGTCGACGGACGCCGCGATTCAGAACGTGAAAGACGACGCCAGCCGCTCCAACCCGACTTCGATATGGCACAGCGTTGCTGCAATCAAGGTCCTTGCCAACACTCGAGCTGAAAGGGAAACTCGAGTTTGCATTCTTGTCAGAAAGGACTCCCGAGGTCGTTTATGCATCGATACCTGTTCGTCGCCCTTCTTGCTGCTGGCATCGCGACGCCAGCCGTCGCCCAGGATCGGGTGATCGGCAGGAGCGTCACGACCGAATCCGGTCTGATTTACAAGTTCACACAGCTCGGCAACGGACCTCAGCCTCAGACGGGCGACCTGATGGTGATTCACGGCATCGGGACGCTCGCGGACGGCAAGGAATTCTGGAACACGCGCACCGATGGCTCGCCGTACGAGTACACGCTCGGCGTGGACAGCGTGATTCGCGGCTTCTCGGAAGGGATGCGGTTCGTCCGCGAGGGCGATCGCATCGTCATCACGATGACGCCGGAGCTCGCCTACGGCGCGCGCGAGCGTCCGGGGATTCCAGCCAACTCGACGCTGGTCTTCGACTACGAGATTCTGGCCGTCAAGCCGCTGTCGCTCGCCAGGCTGGTGCGCGAGGCGATTGCCGCGGGCACGGTTGATGAGGCGATCGCGAGCGTGAAGGCGACGCCGAATCTGAAGAACTACTACGTCAGCGCGTCCTCGATTCAGGCGGCCGCGAACGCGGCGAACCGCAAGGAGGCCGGCGCCAACGAAAAAGTCCTCGCACTGGGACTCACGCTCCTGCCGAACGCGTATCAGCTGCATCAAACGCTCGGCCGGCTTCAGGCGACGCGCGGCGACAAGCCCGCCGCGATCAAGAGCTACGAAACGGCGCTGCAGCTCAACCAGAACAAGACGCCGGCGGAAATCCGCGACCACGAGACCGCCACCGCCGCGCTCGCCGCGCTGCGGTAGCCTCGCCGTGGCGCGGTTCTCACACGCTTCGAAGGGACGGCTGACCGTGCGCGACCTCGGCCGTTTTCGCGGCGCCACGCTGTTCGATCGAGTGGCGCGCGCGGTGTGCGAAGCCGGTTGTCTGCCGCGCAAAGAGCTGTACGAAGCGTGGGAAGTGGCCAGGCGCGCGCGACGCGGTTTTCGCGGCGGGCGCGTCGTCGATCTCGGCGCGGGCCACGGCCTGCTCGGGCATCTCATGCTGATCCTCGACGACACCTCGCCGTCGGCGCTCGCGGTTGACCTCAAGGTGCCGCCCTCCGCGTCGCGAATTCACGACGCGCTCGAGCGCAGTTGGCCGCGGCTGGCCGGGCGCGTGACGTTCGTCACCGGCGGGCCGGACACGATCGCCCTTCAGCCCGACGACGTCGTGGTGTCGTGCCACGCGTGCGGCGCGTTCGCGGATCAGGTGATCGAGGCGGCAGCCGCAGCGCGCGCCCGAATGGCCGTGCTCCCCTGCTGTCACGACGCCCGCACCTGCGACGCCGGCGACCTGACCGGGTGGATGGATCCCGCGCTGGCGATCGACGCCGTCCGCGTGATGCGGCTGAGCGCACTCGGCTACCGCGTTCGCACGCAGATCATTCCCGCGACGATCACCCCGAAGAATCGGCTAATCATCGCCACCGCCGGGCGTTAACACATGCCCATGAGCCACGTCCTGATTCGCATGACGAGAACCATCGGCCTGATCGCTGTCGCGCTGGTCCTCCTGGGTGCCGCGACTCACGGGCAGAACAACTCGCCGGCGACCGAATTCGTCGGCACCATGCCTTGTGGCACCGCAATTCGCGCGTTCGTGGGCGGCCTCGCGGCCGACGCGTCATGCCCCGCCATCGTCTGGAAGCTCGATCTCGGCGTCCGGGAGCAGACCGGTCCAGGATGGAGTCTCGTCGCCACCTACGGGGCGCCGACCGCCTCGAATCCTGAAGCGACCGGGGCCCCGCGCGTGTCCGTCCGAGGACGGTTGGAAACATCGGCAACGACGTATCGCCTGATCGCGACCAATGGCCGGTCGCTCGTGTTCCGGCGACTCTCGAGCACGCTGATCCATCCGCTGGACGAGAGGAACAGGCTGATGCTCGGGACCACCGCGTACAGCTACACGCTCAGCCGAGCTGACGCGACCGACGACCCGGGCCAGCCGGAGCTGCGGCACGGTCCCGACTACACCCTTTCCCCGCGCGAAACCGGCAACACGGTCTTCGGGATTTTCGACGGGCGCACACCATGCATGGGACTCGCGCGCGCACTGCATCTCGTGCTCACTGACGGCTGCCAGCGGGTGAAATGGCGCATCACCCTGCTGCAGAAAGCCGGCTCGTCTGAACCGACGACGTACAAGATCGAAGGATCTCTGCACCACACTGCTCGCGCAGGCGCCTGGCGCATGACTCGCGGCACGGCGTCCGATCCAAACGCGATCGTGTATCAGCTTGATGGGACGGCGACTGAAGGGCCGATGCTGCTCTGGAGGGCAGACGACGACGTGCTGCTCATGCTCGACGAGCACAGGCAGCCGCTCGTGGGCACCATCAATTTCAGCTATTCGTTGAATCGGGCGCAGTGACCGAACGGTCCGGCATCCGGTCCAGCAGCATGTAGTTCACCTGCGCGACCGCCACGAGTTTGTGCTCGGCGTCGAACAGATCGACGGCCACCGGACACAGCAGCCGCCCGCGTTTGATCACGCGCGCGCGAACGCGCAGGTCGCTGAGGCACGGCGCGAGAAATCGGATGTTCATGTCGGTCGTCGTGAGCACCTGATCCGGCGGCGTCAGCGTCAGGATCGCGAAGCACGCGGCCGAGTCCGCGGCGGTCATCAGCAGGCCGCCGTGGAACGACTCGAAGACGCCGTCGTAGCGCGTCTGTCGCGGCATGACGAGCTCGCAGACGCCCTCGTCGAGCACCAGGTCGCGCACGTGGAGGGTGTCGGCGATCGGAATGCGCGTCACGCGCCGGCGAATGGCGTCAGCGTGCTCAGGACTCAGCATCCTGCTATCGTCTCACGCCGCTGCGGCGGCTACTCCGCCGGCGGCAGGAGCTTGCCGGGATTCATCAAGTCGAGCGGATCGAGCGCGCGCTTGATCGCCCGCATCACGTCGAGCCCCTCGCCGTGCTCGCGCGCCAGGTACCGCTGCTTTCCAAGACCGACGCCGTGCTCGCCGCTGCACGTACCGCCGAGCCGCAGCGACCGCTCGACGAGCCGTTCGCTGAACGCCGATACGGTCGCGAGTTCGGCCAGATCGTCGGGGTTCAGCATGATGATCAGATGGAAGTTGCCGTCGCCCGCGTGGCCGACGAGCGGCGCCTCGAGGCCCGTCGCGCGAATGTCGTCCTGCGTTTCCCGGATGCACTCGGCCAGCTGCGAGATGGGCACGCACACGTCGGTCGTCCAGGCGCGCGCGCCCGGCCGAGTTGCCACCGTCGCGTAGTACGCGTTGTGCCGCGCCTTCCACAACGTCGCCCGCGCCTCCGGCGACGCGGCCCATTCGAAGCCACGCGCACCGTGCTCTCTGGCGATCGCCTCGACCGCGCGAATCTGATCCTCGACCACCACGTCGCTGCTGCCCTGAAACTCGAAGAACAGCGTGGGCGCGATCGGATACTCGGTCTTCGAGTACGCGTTGACGACGCGCAGCTGCGCCTCGTCGACGATTTCGATCCGCGCGACCGGAATCCCGAGCTGGATCGTCTCGATCACCGTCAGCGCCGCGCCGTCCATCGACGCGAACGGACACACGGCCGCGCGCACAGCCTCCGGGCGCCCGTAGAGGCGCAGCGTGACCTCTGTGATCACCCCCAGCGTTCCCTCCGACCCGACGAACAGCCGCGTGAGGTCGTAGCCCGATGACGACTTTCGCGCGCGCCCGCCGGTCGTGACGACTCGGCCGTCGGCGACGACGACCGTCAGCCCCAGCACGTTCTCGCGCATGGTCCCGTACCGCACCGCGGTGGTCCCCGACGCGCGCGTGGCGGTCATGCCGCCGATCGTGGCGTCGGCGCCCGGATCGATCGGAAACATCAGCCCGGTGTTCTTGAGGTGATCGTCGAGGCGCAGCCGCGTCATGCCCGCTTCCACGGTGACATCGCAGTCCTCCGGGCTCAGCCGAAGAACGCGCGCCATGCGGGTGAGATCGATCGAGACGCCGCCGCGCACGGCGTTGACGTGGCCCTCGAGCGAGCTGCCCATGCCGAACGGCACCATCGGCACCCGCGCGCGCGCGCAGGCCGCGACGACGGCGCTCACCTCAGCGGTGGACTCCGGAAACACCACGGCGTCCGGCATCCCCGGCGGATGCCACGACTCGCCGTGGCTGTGATTGGTGCGGACCGACTCGCCGGTGGAGACACGGTCTCCGCAGATCGCGCGGAGGTCGTCGAGAAAGGAAGGCGTGACTCGACTCATGATGGCTGCGTCACTCCTCCACCGCCGTGGCCAGCTCGCGGAGCTTGAAACGCTGGATCTTGCCGGTCGCGGTCTTCGGCAGCGCCGCGACAAAGCGGACCCATCTCGGCCGCTTGTACTCCGCGAGGCGCTCGCGCACGAACTGCTGCAGCGTTTTCGCCAGATCGGTCGACCCCGCGCACCCCTCGCGCAAGACGACGAACGCCAGCGGTTTGATCAGCCCGTCGCGATCCTCGTGACCGACCACCCTGCTCTCGAGCACCGCCTCGTGCGCGGCGAGCGCGTTCTCCACTTCGATCGGGCTCACCCACAGCCCGCCGACCTTGAGCATGTCGTCGGACCGCCCGGCGTACCAGAAGTATCCGTCAACGTCCTGCGTGTACTTGTCGCCTGTGCGGATCCAGCGGCCCTCGATCGTCTCGCGCGTCCTGTCCGGCTGGTTCCAGTAGCACGCGCACGTCGACTCGCCGTCGATCCACAGATTACCGATCTCGCCGCGCGCCACGGGCGCCCGGTCGTCGTCGAGCAGCCGAGCGTCATAGCCCGGCACGATGAGGCCGCTCGACCCCGGTCGAATCGCGTCGGGCCGGTTCGAGATGAACATGTGCAGCACTTCCGTCGACCCGATGCCGTCCAGGATATCGACGCCGAAGCGCTGCTTGAAGCGCTCGTACAACGCGGGCGGCAGCGCCTCTCCGGCCGACACGCCGAGCCGGACGCTCGACAGATCGTAGTCGCGCCGATCGGCTGGCGGATGCTGCGCGAGCATCATCGCGTAGCCGGTCGGTACGGAGTAGAACAGCGTCGGCCGATGCCGTTCGATGACGTCGTAGATCGCCTGAGGCGCCGGCGCGCCCGGCCACAGGATCGTCGTCGCGCCCACCAAGAACGGCATGTAGAGGGCGTTGCCGAGGCCGTACGCGAAGAACAGCTTTGCCACGCTGAACGTCCGATCCTCGGACCGGATGCCGAGCACTTGCCGGCCGAAGAGCTCCGCGCACACGGCCATGTCGTGCTGCAGGTGGACGCAGCCCTTCGGCAGGCCGGTGCTGCCAGACGAGTACAGCCAGAACGCCGGCGCGTCTCGGCTCGTCGGCTCGGCGTCGAATTCCGGCGATCCCATCGCGAGCAGATCGTCCAGCCGCACGGCGCCGAGATCCGCTTGCTCGCCGGCGACGACGATGTGGCGGAGCGTGCGGCGATTGAGCGCGGAGATCTTCGCGATCTGCGGCAGGAGCGATTCGCTGACCACGAGCACGGACGCGCTCGAGTCGTCGAGGACGAACCTGTAGTCCGCCGGCGTCCACAGCGTGTTGAGCGGAATCGGCACCGCGCCCGCTTTGATCGCGCCGAAGAAGCAGTACGCGAAGGCCGGCCCGTCCGTAAGCAAAAGGACGACTCGTTCCTCGGGCCGAACATCGAGTTTCGACCGAAGCGCGCTGCCGAATCGATTCACGCGATCGAGCACCTGCGCATAGGTGACGCGCTCGTCGCCGCACTCGATCGCGACTCGATCGCCGCGACCTTCCTCGACGTTGCGATCGACGAATCTGACCGCCGCGTTGAAGACGGCGGGGATCCCGAGGTCGGCGGCCGTCAGGCTCACGCGGAGGATCTCGCAGGCTGCAACAGATCAACGATCGTCGCCGGAAACGCTCTGGGCGCGAACGTCGCGGCATCGACGCAGGCGACCCGGTACGAGGCTTCGCAGATCAACCGGTCGGTACCGCGCTCGCGCACGTCGAACACGAAACCGATCCGCCGGTCGCTGATTTCGCCGACGCCGACGCCGATCGAGATGTCGTCGCCCAGCCTCGCCGGCGACCGGAACCGCGATTCGAGCGACGTGCGCGGCATGTACACGCCGAGCTCGCGCAGCAGCGTCGTGCGCTCGCGGCCCAGGCGGCGAAAGAGATCTTCCTCCGCGTTCTCGAAGTACCGGAAGAACACGCCGAACCACATGATGCCCGCCGTGTCGGCGTCGGCCCACATGACGCGCGTGTCCAGGTGATGGAAGAGCGGCATGACGAGCGCCCGGTCAGAACCCGCGGCTGCAGACGAAATTCGCGGCGTCGTCCGTGCTGCCGGCGCCTTTGTACTTCGCGACCAGCGGGTACTGGCAGAGCGGCCGCGTGCGAGTGGTGGCGCCCGCCTGATCGCGCTTCACTGCCGGCAGCGTCTCCGGCGCTTTGCCGTCCTCGACCCACGCGAGCAACGCGTCGAGTACACCGGTGGGTTGCGGACCGGCGCCGCCGGCGCAGTGCCCGACGCCCGGCGCGAGAAACAACCGCGCGAACTCCGAGGTCTTCTCCGCCCCGCCCATTCGCTGCTGCACGCGCGCGTAGTAGTCGATCGTTCCCTCTGGCGTGATGAGCTGATCGGCCAGCCCGTGCCAGATGATCGTCTTGCCGCCGCGGTCGCGGAACGCCGTCAGGTCCGGATTGTCGGTGCCGATGACGAGGCCGTACTGCTCGGCGGATTGATCCCAGAGCCGGTAGTAGCCCTGCGGCGTCACGGTCGTCCAGTCGAACTGCGGGTTTTGCGTGAGGTAGTACCGCAGCCAGTCGACCGCGAACGCGAACGGCTGGGGCGCGAGCGGTGTGCCGCGGCTCCCCGCCAGCGGATACAGATCGGCGCCCCGCTCCGGTCCGTACCACAGCGGTCCCCCGTCCGGGCGCCTCGGTCCTTCCCACAGCTTGCGGATGATGTCGGCGTCCGCTTGCGTAAATTCGCCGCAATCACTGATCGTGCCAACGAGCGCCTTCGGATCGTAGGTGCAGCGCCTCGGATCTTCGATCACGCCGTCCTTCACGCCGTCGATGGCGTCGCACGCGGCGACCGCGGCGGTGGTCGCAGCGTTGAGCTTGCACGACGCGATCGGATGCGACGCTGCGTTCATCAGCATCGAGCCCCAGAACGACTGCATCATCAAGTTCGACCAGTTGATCGCGGGCGCGGCCGCGGCGATGCCGTCGTAGTCCTGCGGGTAGCGCTGCGCTTCCATCAGGCCCTGCCGGCCGCCGGTCGAACATCCGTTGAAGTAGGCGCGCGCGGGCGCGACGCCGTACAGCGCCTGCGTCAGCGCCTTGCCGGTCACTGTCATCTCGTGGATGCCGACGTGCGCGAAATCGCGAATCGCCTGCCAGTTCAGTTTCCCGGCGGCGTCGAGCGCGAACGCGGCGCTCCCACCCTCGTGGCCCGTGTCCGTCGCGCCGGCCGCGAAGCCTTGCGACGCCGGTTGATTGACGCCAGTTGCGCTGCCGCCCGAAAACCCGCCGCCGCCGGTCCCCAGGAACCGTCCATTCCAGTTTGCGGTGGGAATCGCCAGCCAGATCCGCACTTTGTCGCCCGCCGGCGGATGCGTCGTCGTCGCGACAACGCGGCAGAGGTTCGGATTGGCCGCGTCAATCGCCGCGGACTCGATCGTGGTGTCCGGCAACGCGACGCTCGCGAGGCTCTCGCACGATCGCACGGGTTTGGCGTTGGCGATGAGCGCTTTGGCCGGCGGCGTCCCGCCGCGGCCCTGCGGAGTCTGCGCGTATCCGGCGGCGGCGAGCACGGCCACGATCGATCCCAGCGCGAACGACGTTCGGCGCAATCGATTCATCAGGGGCGCAGTATACGGCAAGCGCTGAGGATCACTTGCTCGGCATCTCGCAGCAGCACATCGATCCGCGCGAAGCCGGCCTCTTCGAGCAGGCCAATCCACCCCGCGACCGTCATGCCGTCTCCGATGCGATTGGTCTGGCCGGAGCTCAGGAGCTTCGTGTGATCGTAGCCAAGGAGCGCGTTGGCCCTCGACCAGAACCGCTCCCAGTTCTCGCGCGTGTAGCGCGGAGGTTGCCGGGATTTCCACTCCTCGAATCCAGCCTTGAAAGGTGACTCCGGACACACAGGCTCCGCGATCACGAACACACCGTCGTCCCGCAGGATCTTGTGCACGTCCTTCAGGATCTGCCCCGCTCGCGCCGCATCGAACCAGTGCAGCGCGTTCACCGTCGCGACGACGTCGTAGTTGCGCGACTCATGGTCGAGCCAGCCATGGTCGTTCAGGTCTCTGACGACGATCGTTCCCGGGATGCGTTCGCGCTGATTCACCGCTCGACAGATTGACGTCAGGAACGGATCTCGATCGATGCCGTCGATGCGCGCGTTTGGATAAATCTTCCGGATGGCCCGGCCGACATCCCCGTGGCCGCAACACAAATCGAGCACGCGGATGGCCTGGTCACGCGGAAACGGCAGCGCGGACGCGACGAGGTCGAGGTCGTTGGGCTTCGACGCGCCCTGCTCGGCCCACCACAGCGCCAGCAGCTCGTCGGCGTGGCGGTGAATTCGCGCGTCGATCTCGGCCTGACTAATCGGCGGAGACTGCATACGGGATCCTTGAAGTTCCGTAGCCTATCGCTGTCTATCGCCGCGGCGACGATCTTTGAATTCCCAGGCCCGTGCGCTCGTCGAGAATGAGCGGCGCCGGGTCCGGCGGCTTCGTGAAGTCGAACAGCGGCATCAGCGAGCCCGCGATGGCGTCGAACGACCCGCCGCCGATGCGCCGGCCGTCGAGAAACACATCTTCGATGAAGCGCAGGATCGACGTGAGATCGGTCACGGTCGAGTCGACGTAGTTGCGCCGCGCCCATGGCGAGATCGCGAGCAGCGGCAGGCGTGGACCGTAGCCGCACCGGCCGAGCGCATGATGCGTCGTGGGCGCGACCCCGGGCAGGATCGCGGTGCCGTCGCCGCAGATCCCGTCGCCGTTCAACACGTCCACCGGCCCGACGGACGAGTTGACGATCGGCCCCATCAGGTGGTCGTACCAGCCGTCCGAGTCGTCCCACGTCACGAACACTGCGGTGTGTGCCCACTCCGGCCTGCGCTGGAGGTCGTTGAGCACGCGCACGAGAAACGCCTGCTCGTCGATCGGATCGGAGTAGCCCGCGTGGCCGTTCTGGTACGCGGCGGGTTTCAGAAACGCAACGGCGGGAAAATATCCCGCGTCGGCCGCCGCGAAGAAGTCAGTGAGATCGTAGTGATGGTTCGCGGCGTCGCCCTTCGTGCCAATCGCGGCGATCGACGACGGGCGCACGTGCTTCAGATTGGCCGTGGACGGGTAGTACTGAAAGGGCGCGTGGTGCGCGATGTAGTCCTTCGATGGCAGACCCGTGACTGCCGACGTGTGCGATCGATCGCAGCCGGTCGTTCCGTCCTCGTTGGCCGCCGTCACGTCGAAGCCCGCCTCGAACCATCCCCACGTGACGTTGGCCTCGTCGAGCAAATCGCCGATGTTCCGGCCCGCCATCGTCACCTGGATGCGCTTCGACGAGGAGCAGATGTCGCCGATGGGATCGACGTCGCCGAGCACCGTGAACGATCCGCCGCCGCCGTCGATCAGCACGTTCGGGCTCGCGCCGTTCTTCACCGCGGCGACGCCGTTGGTCTGGCCCGACACGAGGTTCAGCGCGCCCAGCACCGACGGTCCGAACGTCGTCTGGAAAAAGCGATCGCTCATCGCGTACCGCTGCGCGTAGTTCCAGAGCGCCGTCACCGTGTTGCCGTCGAAGTACGCGAGGTTGAGCGATCTTGGCGCCTGACGGGCCTTACCACCCGGCGGCGTGTCGCCCTGCCCGAGCGATCCGGGAAAGAAATCCATCTTGCCGTGGTTGTACGCCAGCTGCTCCTGCGTGTAGCTGTGATCCTGGTCCGCCGTCGCGGCTTGCGACGGCGCGAGCCGGTACGGATTGACGGCGTCAGCGCCGTTGGCGGGATTCGTGAAGTTCGGATTCTTCGTGAGCAGATCGCCCGACAGTCCCGCCACCGACGGCGTCCCCGGCCGCGGCGTAAACGGCCGCTCGCCCGGCAAGTTCGCGGCATGCGGATACGTCGCAAAGTAGTGATCGAACGAGACGTTCTCCTGGAAGATGACGACGATGTGCTGAACGTCCGCCGCAGGCGCGAGGCGTTTCGCTGGGGTTTGATATCCAACGACCGCGAGCACTGTCACAACGCACGCCGCAACTAACCGGAGACTGCCCATGCTCTACTTCGCCGCGCACGCAATCGCGGGCACGTTCGCCGCGACCGCCAGCGCCGGCAGCCGGCGCTTCGACAGCTCGACGTTCATCTTCGGCAAATCCTGAGCGTTGATCGTCCGCCACGCGTCCAGCACACCGGCGAGCTGCTCGCACGACGTCGCGTAGTTCTGAAGGGCCAACGCGTCTGGCGCGTCCGATCCCCGTCCGATGCGGGTCAGCATCTCGCCGAGCTTCGTCCCGACAATAGCGAACGCCGGCGCGTGGTCGACGTTCGCGAAATTCCGGCCGAGCACCGACGTCGGATCGTCGTAGTCCTTGCTCAGGGAGACGGCCTTCGGCGGCACGAAGTCGGGATGCTTCCCTTCCTTCTCATCCACCTCCTGCGCCTCATCGTCGGCGTCCGGAATCACGAGCCCGGTCCAGTCGCTGCCGTCGAGCGCGGCGAGACGCGTGTCGAGCGTCGCCGCCTCGGCCGCGACGTCCGAATCTGAAGACGTGAGAAGCGGCCGAATCTGCGTGCGAGTGCGCGCGAGCTGGAGGAAGCCGCGATGCGCAATCTGCATCGCGTCGTATGCTTTCATCGCGAGATCGAACTGTTGCTGGAGGGCAGCCGGCGAGACGGCCGGGTCGCTGCGAACCACAAGCGGCTGCGTGTATGTGCGGCCGCCGGCAGTGAGCCGCACCCGATAGTTGCCGGCGGTCACCATCGGCCCGGCGGGATCGGCCGGCTCATCGTGGAAGAGCGCTGGTGCCAGCCGGGCGAAGCGATGATGCGGCGACGAGGGCGGATCGACACGTAGATCCCAGACGACGCGATGGTGTCCGGGGCTGATCGGGAGCGGACGCACGAGCGGCAGCCAGTGATCGTTCGGATCGGCGGCGACGCTGCTGGCCGCGTGGACGACGCGGCCGGTCGCGTCGAGCACCTCGAGCGTGACCGCGCGGGCTGGCGACGCGCCGAGGTAGTAGTCGACAGACACGCCGCCGCTCGACCGCGCGACGACGTCCGCCGGCGCGAACAGCCGCGCGGCCGCCGACGCGGTCGCTCCATCGATCTGCCGCAGCGGCGAGATGTCCTCGAGCGTCCAGGTCGATCGTCCCTGTGTCGCGGCAATCAGGTTGTTGCCTCGGATGTCGAGGTCGTTGATGGCGACCGCCGGCAGATTGAGCTGCAGCGAGGCCCAGCGCGCGCCGTTGTCGAACGACACGAAGACGCCCGTGCGCGTTCCCGCAAAGACGAGCCCGGTCCGTACCGGATCCGCGATTGACACGGTCACGGGCGCGCCGGCGATCTGCCGCCGTGATTCCGGCGGCTCAGCCGCTCGCGCGCGCGGCGAGAGGCGCGCGACCTCGGCGATCGGCAGGTGCCGCGACGCCACCCACGTGCCGCCGCCATCGAGACTCACGGCGATGCCCTGCGCTTGCGTTTGTGCGATGCGGCGCGGATTGGCCGGATCAACCCAGCGATGAGGATCGCCGGCTGCGGACGTGACGATCGGTCGCTCGATCGACGCCCACGTACCGCCGCCGTCGGTGGTTTTCCAGGCGCTGCCGCCTGGTGTGACGATCGTGTACACACCCGGCTGGCCGGCGACGCCCTCAACCGACGCGACGGGCCCGCCGTCGAACGGGCCCGTGCAGCGCCAGGTCAAATCCGCGTAGAGCGCCGGCGGAATCGCGCCGGAATTCTGCGCGCCGGCGCGCAGGCTGCCGCTCGCGGCGGCGGCGACGATCGCCGTGCCCGCGAGGACGAGCCCGCGCATGCCGGACGCGATCGCTATCGTTGGCCTCCCCGCCCGGCCGCCGCCGCCGGCGGCACGAACGTGCACGACGCCGGTACGGTCAGCTTCGTCGGCGCGATCGTCAGCGGCGTCTTACCCGCCTTCGTCAGCTGGTCGTTGAAGCTGGCGAGATCGACGCTCTGCATCTGCTTCCAGGCGACCACGGTCTTGCCGTACTCCTTGCAATCGCTCTCCCACGTGTCGATCTGC
>DATEGZ010000159.1:0-6631 GCA_035279905.1 Vicinamibacterales bacterium | reverse complement strand
CCGTGTCTGGCTCAACTACGATCAGTGGCAGAAGGAGATCCTCGCATGGCAGTAACCGTTGATACCCGAGCGGTGTGGTCGCAACTGCGGCTGCGCCAGTCTCCGCATCTGCGCGATCTCATGAGCGAGACGACGTTCTCCGTCGCGCAGCTCATCCAGCCCCTCTTCATCGTCGAAGGACTGCACGGCGAGGAGCCGATTCCGGGACTCGGCGAGAACGCGCGTCTCGGAGACGACGCGGCGCTCGACCGGATCGCGCGCGATCTGGACACCGGCGTGCGGCACTTTCTGCTGTTCGGCGTGCCCGCGTCGAAGCGGCTGCACGATCTGCGCTTCGATCACCTTGG
The DNA here is from genome assembly GCA_035279905.1 of Vicinamibacterales bacterium. Lineage (GTDB taxonomy): Bacteria > Acidobacteriota > Vicinamibacteria > Vicinamibacterales > SCN-69-37 > DATEGZ01. The sequence goes on along the minus strand of DATEGZ010000159.1, from coordinate 6,284 downwards.
CCGCACCGTCGCCGCGATCAAATCGCGGTTCGGCGACGCGCTGCACCTCTGGGTGGACATCTGCCTGTGCGCGTCCACCGAGCACGGCCACTGCGCGATCCTCGACCACGACGGGCGCATCGATCTCGATCGGTCGCTCGAGGCGCTCGCGGCGATGACGCTCGAGGTCGCCGACGCCGGCGCGGACGGCGTGAGCCCGAGCGACATGATGGACGGGCGCACCGCGTACCTGCGCGCCGCGCTCGACGAAGCCGGCCATCGGCGCGTGCCGATCATGAGCTACAGCACGAAGTTCGCGAGCCGATTCTACGGACCGTTCCGTCAGGCCGCCGGGTCCGCGCCGCAATTCGGCGATCGCCGGCACTATCAGATCGACGTGCGGTCGCGCCGCGACGCGATCGCCTCGAGCGTCCGCTGCGCGCACGAAGGCGCCGACCTGCTGATGGTCAAGCCCGGGCTGACGTCACTCGATCTCATCCAGCCCATCGCGGAAGCGACCGGGCGCGCCGTCGGCGCGTACCAGGTGAGCGGCGAGTACGCGAGTTTGCTCGCGCTCGGCGCGCAGGGGCTGATCGATCGCGACGCCGCGCTGCTCGAGACGTGGCACGTCTTCCGCCGCGCCGGCGCGGCGTACCTCATCACCTACGGTGCGCGCGACGCGCGTGCCCTCGGACTGGGAGCGGTCTAGTGCACGGGCCGGCTGGAAGTCTCACGTCGGCGGATCTGCGCGCGCGCGCGCTTCGCGTGATTCCGGGCGGCGTCCACAGCCCGGTGCGCGCGTTCAAGAGCGTCGGCGGCGATCCGATCTTCTTCCGGCAGGGCAGCGGCGCGCGGCTGGTGGACGTGGAAGGCCGCAGCTACATCGACTTTTGTCAGAGCTTCGGCCCGCTGATCCTCGGCCACGCTGATCCCGACGTCGCGGCGGCCGCGCACGCGGCGATCGACGACGGCTGGTCGTACGGGGCGTGCGAGCCGTACTCACTCGATCTCGCCGAGTGGATCGCCGGCCGGCTGCCGTGGGTCGAGCGCATCCGATTCGTCTCGTCCGGCACCGAGGCCGTGATGTCCGCGCTGCGCGTCGCGCGCGCGGCGACGGGCCGCTCCGCCATTCTCAAGTTCGAAGGCTGCTATCACGGCCACACCGACGCGATGCTCGTGGAAGCGGGCAGCGGATTGGCCGGCCGCGTCGCCGCCTCGAGCGCGGGCATTCCCGACGGCATCCTCGGCGACACGATCGTCGCGCCGCTCGACGACGACCACGCGGTCGATCGCGCGTTCGAGCAGCACGGATCGCGCATCGCAGCGGTGATCCTCGAGCCGTTGCCGGCGAACTACGGCCTGCTGCCGCAGCGCGCGGCGTGGATCCATCGCGTCGTCGATCGCGCCCGCAGCCGCGGCGCGCTCGTGATCTTCGACGAGGTCATCAGCGGCTTCCGCGCCGGGCGCGGCGGTATGGCCGAGGCGCTGGGCATCCGCCCGGACCTCGTCACGTACGGCAAAGTGATCGGCGGCGGCTTTCCGGTGGCGGCCTACGCCGGGCGCGCGGACTTGCTGGATCTGGTCGCGCCCGCCGGGCCCGTGTATCAGGCGGGCACGCTCAGCGCGAATCCGGTCGGCATGCGCACCGGCCTCGCGACGTTGGGCAAGATGGAGCGGCTCGACGGCTGGCGCGTGCTCGACGAGCGGACGTCGCGGTTTTGCGCGCGTTTGAGCGCGGAACTGCACGCGCGCCACGCCGGCCTCACGGTCGTCCAGCAGGCCTCGATCTTCTGGCTCCACCTGACCTCGTCGCGCCCGCTGCGCCGCGTGGACGCGCTTCCAGAAGCGCAGGCTCCGTGGTACGGTCGATTCTTCCACGCTGCGTTGCGGCGCGGTGTCTATCTGCCGCCGGCGGCGTTCGAGGTGTGTTTCCTGTCCATGGCGCACGATGACGAGACGTTGACGGCGGCGGGTGAGGCGCTCGTGGCCGCGGCCGTCGAGGCCGGTGCCCCATGAAAACGGCCGACCGCACGCGGCTGCACTACGTCGCGGCGGTGTTCTGGATCCTCCTCACGGTTTCCCTGGCGTCATGGTGGATGTTCTTCGGGCTCGAGCAATCCCGTCAGCTCAACGCCCTCAACGCGCCGGAAGCGCTGCGGCTCGCCAACGTGCAGCGCATGCTGGTGTGGGAAGGCGCGACGTTCATCGGGCTGCTGCTCGTCGGCGGCGTCGCGCTGCTGGTGAGCATCCGGCGCGAGCAGGCGCGGCAGCGCGCGGTGAGCGCGTTCTTCATGGCGTTCACTCACGATCTGAAGACCTCGCTTGCCAGCCTGCAGCTGCAGGCCGAGAGCCTGCAGGAAGACTGGCCGGATGCGGCGCGCACTCCGAATCTCTCGCGGCTGCTCGAGGACACCGTCCGGCTCGGCGTGCAGCTCGAGAACTCGCTGTACTTCGCGCAGCCTGAAGGCGGATTGCTGCTCGAGCCGATTCCGCTCGAGCGCCTCGTCGAGCGCACCGCGCTCGACTGGCCGAATCTGAAAGTCCGCGTCGACGGCGCGGCCACGGCGCTCGCCGACGTGCGCGCGCTCGAGAGCGTGCTGCGCAACTTGTTTCAGAACGCGGTCGTGCACGGCGGCGCGACGGAAGTGTCCGTGTCGATCGCGCAGCGTCCCGACGGACGAATCAACGTGACCACGCGCGACGACGGGCGCGGCGCGCCGCCGGGCGTGCTGCGCCTGCTCGGCCAGCCGTTCGTCGGACGCGGCACCGCCAGCCGGACGGGCGTCGGGCTCTTCGTCTCGCGTCAGCTCGCCCTGCGGATGAGCGGAGACTTGCGCTTCGAGCGTCCGGAGCGCGGGACCGGATTCACGGCCGTGCTCGAGCTGCCGCCGGCGGGCCAATGACGCGCGTGCTGCTCGTCGAAGACGACGCGTCGCTGGGCCGCACGCTCGCCGAACGCCTCGAGCGCGAGCAAGTGAACGTGAAGTGGGTGCGGTCGGTCGGCGAGGCCAGGGCCGAGATCGCGGCCGGCGCCTGGCATCTGGCAATCGTCGACGTGACGCTGCCCGACGGATCCGGATTCGGCCTCGCCCGTCAGATTCGCAAGGAGACCGCCACACCCGTGATGTTCATGACCGCGCTCAACTCGGCCGAGAGCCGGCTCGAAGGCTTCGAGATTGGCGCCGAAGAGTACCTGCCGAAGCCGTTTCACCTGAAAGAGTTCATCATCCGCGTGCGCCTGTTGCTCGCGCGGCAGCGCCCGCCCGATCCGATGCGCGTCGGCCGGCTGGTGCTCGACTTCGACGCGATGTCCGTCGAGTCGCCCGAGGGCGGCAAAGTGTTTCTGCAGGTGCGCGACAGCCGCGTGCTGAAGCTGCTCGTCGACTCGGCGCCGCGCGTGGTGAATCGATCGGAGATCCTCGATCGCGTCTGGGGCGAAGATCGTTTTCCGACGCCGCGCGCCGTGGACAACGCGATCGTCCGCCTCCGCCAGGCGCTCGGCGACACGAACGCCGAGCTCATTCGATCCGTCCGCGGCGTCGGCTATCAGTGGGCAGGGGCGAGCCAGGCATGAGCGGCATCTTTCACCGCGCCCTCGCTGGCGACGCGCTCCCGATTCCGCCGATCTGGCTGATGCGGCAGGCGGGCCGCTACCAGGCGCGGTATCAGAAGCTGCGCGAGCGGCACAGCTTCGCAGATCTCTGCCGCAATCCCGAGCTGTCCGCGGAAGTCGCGCTCGGGCCGGTGCTCGACTTCGACTTCGACGCCGCGATTCTCTTCAGCGACTTGCTGTTTCCTCTCGAGGCGCTCGGCTTCGGCTTGAGCTACGACGACGGTCCGCCGAAGCTCGACGGATCGCTCACGTTCGAGCGCCTCAGCGCGTTCCGGCCGATCGAGGACGCGCTGGCTCGGTTGATGTTTCAACGCGATGCGATGGCGGCGACGCGCGCGCGGCTGCCGCGCGACACCGGGCTCATCGGCTTTGTCGGCGGACCGTGGACGCTCTTCGTCTACGCCGTCGAAGGCACGCACGCCGGCGCGCTCGAGCGCTCGAAATCCGCGAAGGCGCTGTACCGCGCGTTTGCCGATCGCGTCACGCCGCTCCTGCAGGAGAACATCCGATTGCAGTTCGACGGCGGCGCGGACGTCGTGATGATCTTCGACACGGCGGCGGGCGAGCTCACGCCCGAGGCCTTCGCGCGTGACGTTTCGACGGATCTCGACGCGCTGGCCCGCGCGTTTCCGCGGCGTCTCGGCTACTACGCCAAGGGTCTGCAGCCGGCGCATCTCACCGCGTGCGGCTGGGACGCATCGTCGCCGTGGGCTGGCCTCGGCCTCGACTGGAACTGGGACCTGGCGGGCACGCTGGCGGCGAGCGACCGCACGGGGTTCGTGCAGGGCAACTTCGATCCCGCGCGCCTGCTCGCGCCGGCGCGCGATCTCGAGCAGGACGTCAAGAAGTTCGTCGCGCCGCTGCAGCGGCTGAAGCCGCGCGACCGCCGCGGCTGGATCTGCGGCCTGGGGCATGGGGTGCTTCCGAACACGCCGGAGGCGAACGTCCGCACCTTCGTCAATCTCGTTCGGGAGAGTTTCGCATGACGACATCACTGACCGATTTGTTCGCGCGCTACGACGTGCCGGTGCCGCGGTACACGAGTTATCCGACGGTGCCGGAATGGCACGCGCAGCCGACGACCGGCGAGTGGATCGCGTCGCTCGACGCGGCGATCGCCGCGCCGGACGCGACGCTCTCGCTCTACGTCCATCTGCCGTTCTGCGAGTCGCTCTGCACGTTTTGCGGCTGCAACACGGTGATCACGAAAGATCACAGCCGATCGCAGCCATACGTCGAGCTGGTGCTGCGCGAGCTCGACGCGTATCTGGCGCGCGTGCCCGCACTCGCCAAACGGTCCGTGTCCGAGATTCATCTCGGCGGCGGCACGCCGACGTTTCTTCCGCCGGCCGAGCTCGCCCAACTCATCGACGGCCTCTTCTCGCGACTGACGCCGGCCGCCGACGTGCACGGATCGGTCGAGGCGGATCCGCGCGTGACGCGGCGCGAGCACCTCGACACGCTGCGGACGCGCGGCTTCTCGCGGCTCTCGCTCGGGATCCAGGACTTCAACGACGAGACGCAGCAGCTCGTCAACCGCATCCAGTCGCCGGCGCTCGTCGCCGAACTCGTGCGCCACGCGCGCGAGAGCGGCTACGAGTCGATCAACTTCGATCTGATCTACGGGTTGCCGGGGCAGACGCCGGAGTCGATGCGCGCGACTGCCCGCGAGGTGCTTGCGCTCGCGCCCGATCGGCTCGCCGTGTACAGCTTCGCGCGCGTGCCGTGGATCAAACCGCAGCAGCGGAAGTTCCGCGACGATCAGATTCCGGCCGGCGCCGAGAAGCGCGCGCTGTACGAGACCGTGCGGGAGCCGCTGCTCGCGAGCGGCTACCTCGAGCTCGGGCTCGATCACTTTGCCAGGCCGGACGACGCGCTGGCGCGGGCGGCGGCGTCGGGCGCGATGCACCGGAATTTTCAGGGATACACGGAGCGGCGCACGACCGTGCTCTTCGGACTGGGCGTGAGCGCGATCTCGGAGACGCCCGACTGCTATCACCAGAACGAGAAGATCATCACCGTCTACGACCGCCGCGTGCAGAAGGACGAAATTCCGACGCTGCGCGGCCACAAGCTGTCGGGCGACGACCGCTCGCGGCGCGACAAGATCCTCGCGCTCATGACGGGCTTCCGCGTGGCGCTCGACGAAGCCGAGCGGGAAGACGCGCGCGCGTACCTCGCGCCGATGTTCGACGACGGGCTCGTCGAGATTCGCGACGAGGAGCTGCGGATCCCGACGCGCGGCCGTCCGTTCCTGCGCAACGCGGCCGTGGTCTTCGACGCGCATTTCCGATCGCGCGAGCCGGGCGGCCCGCGCTATTCCACCGCCGTATGAGCGCCGTATGAGCCACGTCCGCGTCATTGGCGCGGGCCTGTCGGGCCTCGCCACGGCGTGGTATCTCAGCGAGGGCGGCGCGAGCGTCGAGGTGATCGAGGCCGCGGCTCGCCCCGGCGGATTGCTGCAGACGCATCAACTCAGAGAAGGTCTCGTCGAGTCGGCGGCGCGCGGATTCACGTCGAGCGACCGCGCGACCGCGCTGTTCGCGGCGGCGGGCGTTGAGGCGTGCGCGACGCTTCCCGAGAGCCGCCGCCGATTCATCTTTCGCCACGGCCGGCCGCGCCGCTGGCCGCTGTCGCCCGTCGAGACCATCGGCGCCGCCGCGCGCGCCGCCACCGCATGGGTGCGCCGCGA
>DATEGZ010000158.1:0-4709 GCA_035279905.1 Vicinamibacterales bacterium | reverse complement strand
GCCCGGGACGTCGCGCCGCGCGCGCCTTCCGCCTGCAGCGTCACCTGCGGCGCCACCCGCGACGCCCGCAGCGCCGGGAGCAGGCCGCAGATCACCCCGGTGAGCGCGGAGACGATGGCCGTGAACGCGAGCACCAGCAGGTTGAGCGACGGATCGATCGCTTCAGGGAACTCGTACAGCCCGCGCGCCAGCCGGATGCCCCACAGGGTGAGCAGCGTGCCCACGACGCCGCCCGCGAGCGCGAGCAGCAGGCTCTCGGTGATGAGCTGCCGCACCAGCCGCAGGCGTCCGGCACCGAGCGCAACGCGCACGGCCATCTCGTGCGCCCGGCGCGTACCTCGCGCCAGCAGGATGTTGGCGATGTTGGCGCACGCGATCAGCAGCACGAAGGCGACGGCGCCCTGCATGAGCAGAAACGCGCCGTGCGAGTCCTGGCCGTGCATGCGCGTCAGCTGGGTGGGGAACATCTCCCATCCCGCGTTGGTCGCGGAGTGCTCGACCGCGAGGCGTGCGCTCACCGCGGAGATCTCGCGCGCCGAGTCGGCGAGCGACACCGGCGCAGGCAGGCGCGCAAACATCGTGAACCGCCGGTCGTCGCGCGCGGCCGCGGCGGCAGCCGGCGCCGTGAGCGGCAGCCAGAAATCCGCGTCGAGGTCGAACCGTGCGGGCATCACGCCGACGACCGTGCGCGGCGCCTCGTTGACGTGCAGCACGCGTCCGACGATCGCGGGGTCGGATCCGAGCTGCCGCCGCCAGAACCCGTCGCTCAAGACGATGGCGTCGTCGCCGTCGCCGGCCTGCAACAGGCGGCCGTCGCGCGCGCCGACCTTCATGACGTCGAAGAACGCGGGCGTGACCGCGCGTCCGCCCCAATGCGCGGGCGTGGCCGCCTCGCGGATCGTCACCGATTCGTCGACCGTCAGCGCCGGCGTGGCGAGCGTGCGCGTCACCGCGGCGAGATCGAGCGCGTCGGGCGCCGAGATCGGCATCTCCGACAGATCGCGCGGCAGATTGCGCGACTCGATGAAGACGATGCGCGACGCGTCCGGGTAGAGGAGCTGCGGAAACTCGACCGCCTGCACCAGGCTGAAGACCGTCGCGTTGGCCGCGATGCCGATCGCGAGCGAAAGCAGCGCGACGACGGTTACGCCCGGCTCGCGGAGAAGGCTCCGCAGCGCGATCCTCGCGTCCTGCCGCAGCGTGTCGAGCATCCGGCCTCCGGCCCACACTGTAGCGTACGGCGGCGCATGGCATACTGTCGGCGGTGTCCCGCGCGCGAAGCGATCTCTTCCTCGTCAGTCTGCTGATTTTGTTTCTCGAGCTCGCGTGCATCCGGTGGCTGCCGGCGCACGTGCTGTACCTGACGTTCTTCACGAACACGGTGCTGCTCGCCGCCTTTCTCGGCATGTCGCTCGGGTGTCTCGCGGCGAGTCGGCCGCAGGCGTTCCTGAAGTACACGCCGGCGCTGCTGCTCGTCACGATGATCGCGGCGATTGGCGTCGGCATCGAGCGCAGCCGGCTCGAATCCGTGTTTCGCGTGGGCAATCCGGCGTCGCCGCAGCTCGTGTTCTTCGGCACGGAGTACGGCGGGCAGGATCCGACGAGGTTTTTCGTTCCGATCGAGGTCGTCGAGGCGTTTTTCTTCGTCAGCGTCGCGCTCGTCATGTTCGGGCCCGGCCAGGAGCTCGGACGCGCGTTCACGCGCGTCGCCGATCGGCTGCAGGCCTACAGCCTCAACATCCTCGGCAGCCTCGTGGGCATCGTGCTGTTCGCGGTGTGCTCGGAGCTGCAGCTCTCGCCGCCGTGGTGGTTCGCGTTCGTAGCAATCGTCCTTGGCTACCTGCTCCTCGCGCCGAGCTCCGATCGGCCGCGGGCGTCGCGCGTGGCCGTCGTCGGCTGTCTCGCGGCGATCGTCGCGGTGACGTTCTGGACGTCGGGGCCGTACCGATCGAAGGGCGAGGTGATTGGCGCGCACATCTGGTCGCCGTACTACCGCATCGACTACGACGCGAAGTACGCGCGGCAGCTCAACGTCAATCTGATCGCGCACCAGATCATGGTCGCGCGCGACGACAAGTCCAGCCCGTCGTACGCTTACTCGCTGCCGCACCTCCTGCAGCGCGACGCGGGCGGCCGGCCGTTCGACGACGTGCTCGTGATCGGCGCGGGATCCGGCAACGACCTCAGCCGCGCGCTGGCGTTCGGCGCGAAGCACATCGACGCCGTCGAAATCGATCCGGCGATCCAGAAGATCGGCCGCGACGATCATCCGGATCACCCGTATCAGGATCCGCGCGTCAGCGTGCACATCGGCGACGGCCGTAACTTCCTGCGCGTTGGCGACGGGCAGTACGATCTCATCGTCTTCGCGCTCGTCGATTCGCTCGTGCTGCACAGCGGCTACAGCAACATCCGGCTCGAGAGCTTCATGTTCACGCGCGAGGCGTTTGCCGACGTCAAGCGGCACCTCAAGCCCGGCGGCGTGTTCGTCATCTCCAACTACTTCCGGCAGGGATGGATCGTCGCGCGGTTGAAGGACGGGCTCGCCGACACGTTCGGCGGCGACCCGCTGGTGCTGACGCTGCCGTACACGTCGACGATCGACCCGGAGAACAGCGAAGGGCTGACGATGCTGCTGGCGGGGAACACCGGCCGCATCCGCGACGCGTTCGGCCAGTCGCCTGCGTATCGCCTCGCGGCCGGCCAGGCGCCGTCACCGGCCACGCCGAACGGCTTCGGCCCGGAGCAGATCACCGAGCCCGCGGATCGGTTCGTGCGACTGGGGCTCGCGCGCGTCGTCGACGCGGGAGCGGTGCGCCCGGCGACCGACGACTGGCCGTTCCTCTACCTGCGTGAGCCGATGATTCCGTCGCTCAGCCTGCGCGGCATGGCGATCATGGGCGGGCTGGCGCTGGCGATGTTCGCGATCGTGGGGCGTGGGAAGGGGGTCGTATCTAGATACGACCCCCTTCCCGCGCGCATGTTCTTTCTCGGCGCCGGCTTCATGTTGATCGAGACCAAGGCGGTCGTCGACATGGCGCTGCTGTTCGGCAGTACGTGGATGGTGAACACCGTCGTGTTCGCGGGCGTGCTGATCATGGTGCTCGCCGCGAACCTGTTCGTGTCGCGCGCGCGGCCGGCGAGCCTGGTGCCGTACTACGTCGGCGTGCTGTTGGCGCTCGCGCTGACCGTGATCGTGCCGATGGACGCGTTTCTCGGCCTGCCGCGCGTGTGGCAGATTGCCGGCGCGAGCCTGCTCGCGTTTGCGCCGATGCTCTTCGCGGGCGTGATCTTCGCCGTGAGCTTCAGTCGCAGCGCGGCGCCGGACCGTGATTTCGGCGCGAACGTCGCGGGCGCCATGACGGGCGGCCTCGCCGAGAACGCGTCGATGCTGCTAGGCTTCAGGTATCTCGGACTGCTGGTCATCGCGATGTATGGCTTGTCCTGGGTCCTCGGTGCGCGCCCCGACCGACGCTGATGCGTGAGACCATCGCGGCGCTCGCGGCGGTGTATGGCTGCGTGCTCGTCGCCGCGACCCCGCAGCCGTCCGCGTTTCCACGCGGGCTCGACACCTACCTCACCACGTCCGTTCGTCTGACGCCTCCGGAACGGCAATCGCTCCTCGCCGGCACGGCGGTCACGAAGATGCTCGACACCGATCCGGCGCGCGAGGTGGCCGTGTTCGGCGCGGTCTGGATCAAGGCCTCGCCGGACGACTACGTGCGCGCGGTGACGGACATCGAGCAGCTCGAGCGCGGCGAGAGCTTTCTCGCGACGAAAAAGATCAGCGAGCCGCCGAAACTCGAGGACTTCGCGGCGATGGAGCTGCCGCAAGAGGACATCGACGACCTGCGCGCGTGCAAGGTCAGCGCCTGCCAGGTCAAGATCAGCCAGGAAGGACTCGATCGCCTCCGGCGCGGGGTGGACTGGTCGAAGCCGACCGCGCGCGCCGATGTGAACAAGCTGATGCGTCAGGCCGCGTTCGACTACGTGACGGCGTATCGCACCGGCGGCAACGCGCAACTGGCCGTGTATCGCGATCAAGAACACCCGACGTTCGTGGCGAAGGAGTTCGAGTCGATGGTGAACCGCATGCCGGAGTTCACCGTCCACCTGCCGGAACTGCGGAAGTATCTGCTCGAGTACCCGTCGATCACCCTGCCGGATTCCACGTCATTCTTCTATTGGCAGACCGTCGTCTTTGGTCTCAAGCCGACGACGCGCATCAATCACGTGGTGATTGCGAAGAGCGCGGAGGGCACCGCGGTCGTGACGAAGCAGCTCTACGCCAGCCACTACTTCTGGACCGCGCTCGAGCTGCGCACCCTCGTCCCGGATCCTGCGCGCGGGCCGGGCTTCTGGTTCGTCAACGTCAACCGCAGCCGATCGGACGGGCTCTCGGGATTTGTCGGACGCTTGATACGCGGCAAGGTCCGCAGCGGAAGCGAAGACGGCATGAAAGCCGCCCTCAAAATCACGAAGCAGCGGCTCGAGGCGCGATAACGCTCACGCCAGCTGACGGCTCGCGCCCCGATACAGCGCGCGAAGCGCACGAATGATCCAGCGGACGAGGACGACGATCACGATCAGGCCGGCGATGGCGATCGCGGCCGCGATGTACGGATGCCGCGTCGCAAACCACGTCAGAAAGATCGCGAACGCGTCCTCGCCAAAGCTCAGCGCGATGTTCGAGAACGGCTCGGGCGACG
>DATEGZ010000157.1:0-17482 GCA_035279905.1 Vicinamibacterales bacterium | reverse complement strand
CAGGAGCGGCGGCAGCGCGTCCGTGGCGTCGAGGCCGGAGTACTCGGCGCTCGCCGGAAACGCAGGCGCGTTGCGAACGATCGTGACGGGCTCGGGTGAGCCGAGGAGCGACGCGGCGGTGGGGCAGTAGTGCGAGACCGTCACGGACACGCCGCGCGGATCGCGCAGCGACACGCGCGGAAACTGGCGGCACGAGAGCGGCAGCGCGTCGTGACCGAGCGCCCGCTGCACGGCGCACAACCGCCCGTGCGCGGCGTCGAAGAACACGCACGCGTGATCCTCGACGCCGAGGACCGCCGGCGTCTCGCTCGAGGCGGGGTCCATCGTCTCGAACAACGCGGCGCTGGCGATGCCGCGCGGGGACACGAGGGCGCCGGTCGCGATGGCCGCGCGGAGCCGCGCGAGCCGATCGGCCTCGACCGGGATCGGCCAATTCGACGTGCAGCACGCGCCCGAGTGCCGGCATCGGTACGCACCGTGGAACGAGAGCGAGAGCACCACCGCCAGGGACAGTATCCTGCGCGTCTTCTTCGGGGAATAGCACGTCCGGGAATAACCCGCAGATGCCGCGAAAAGATCCGCAGGGCGGTCACCCTGGTGGTCCGCGATCCGAGTCCTGCCGCGGTCTCTGACTGGCACGCGAGTTGCCATCCTGAGTGACCAGGAGGTGGGTTTATGCGCAAGCCGTTGCTGGTGGGGCTCGGACTTCTAATGATGATCGGCACAGTCGTCGCGCAGACGCACGACAACATGAACGAGAAGAAGGTCAGCGACGTCGTCTACTTCTCGACAGACGTGCGCGTCGGCGCGGTCGTGCTGAAAGCCGGCGAGTATCGGGTGGCCTGTGACACGAAGAAGGTAACGTTCACGCTGCAGGTGCTCGCGAAGGATCGGGAGTGGGTCAACACGCTGGATCCGGTGGAGCGCCTGGCCGTGCAGAAGTCCGACAAGGCCCTTGAGGTGCCGTGCCTGGGCAAGGACCTCGGCGCCAAGGCCGATCACACCCTGATGCAGCTCGGCGAGCCGAAAGACGGAGTTCGCTCTCTCGACAAGCTGTATCTGCGCGGAAGCAGCATCGAGCACGTGTTCTGACCGTTATACTCACGGGACGTCCTCCTTCTCGCGGTTGACCCTGCTGGCCGCAGGCGCGCTCTGTGTCGCCTGCGGCTCGTCGAAGACGTCGGCGTCGCCGACGCTGTCCTACGTGTTGGTCAAGCCCGGGTTCCAGTTCGTGAACATCGGTGCGCGCGCACAGATGATCGCGGTGGCGGGCTACACGGACAACTCGACCCGGACCGTGACGAACGACGCCGTCTGGAGCACGTCCGACCCGTCAGTTGTCTCGATCCTGCCGAATGGCCGTGCGACCGCACTCGCCGTCGGCACGTCGACGATTCGCGCGACCTACCAGGGCATGTCCGGATCGCTCGTGACCTACATCGGTCCGGACTATTACGACGACTGCTACGGGTACGACCCGGACACGCTCAGGATCCTCCCGCAGGGTTCTACCTGGGCTCTCGTCGACGGTTTGGGATCGTTCATCGCGGTGTTCGCGACGGAGGCTGACGCGGCGAACGGACTCGCCCTTGGCCGGCAATACCGCTCGACCTGCTACATCGGCCGCGGCAATCCGCGCCCGAATCCCAGCGCGTACGTTATCGAGTATTGGCCGCTTCCCACCGGTCAGGCGGCGACGATCAGTCCCGAGGACTGCGTGCCATATACGCCAGGCAACGTGCGGGTCGTCGATCAGGGCGCGACTGGCTGGGCGGTGATGGACGGCTCCACGCAGATTGCCCTGCTCGACAACTAGCCCGACGCGGCGCGGACGCTCGACCTCGCGCGGCAGTATTCGGCGCGCTGTTTCATCGGCCGGGGCAACACGCTGCCCAATCCTGTGACCTACGTCCTCCAGTACTGGAAGTAGCGGTTACTTCGCCGGTGTTTTCGGCGCCACTGACAGCACGCGCACTTCGGGCAGCCGCGCGCGATCGATCTCGCGGCCTTCCTTCATCACGATCGCGACGTTGCGAATGTGATGGATGTCCGCGAGCGGATCGGCGGTGAGGATGACGAGGTCCGCGAGCTTGCCGGCTTCGAGCGTACCGAAGTTCTTGTCGCCGCGCGCGGCGACGGCGCCGTTGTGCGTGCCGGCGACGATCGCCTGCATCGGTGTCATGCCGAGCTCGACGAGGCCTTCGATCGCGAGGATCGTGCCCATGCCGTGATCCTGATCCTGCGGCTTGGGCGTGCGCGTGAGCTCGGGCGCCGCGGCCCAATAGCTGTCGGTGCCAGGAGTGATGAGCGCGCCGGCCTTGATGAGCTTCTGCGCGTTCCTGCGGCGCGCCTCGAGATCGGCGCCGCTGTCGGCGGCCTCCTTGCGGCGTTCGGCGGTCGTCTTCTCGTGCGGCAGCGCGCGAGGATCCTTCTCCGCGTCGGCGATCTTTTTGTCGGCGTCCGCCTTCGCTTTGACGTGCCGCTCCCACGCGGGGCCCGTGATGGTGCTCACGAGCATCGAGCAGACGAGGCCCTTCTGCTTGATCGTCGCGACGAGATCGTCGGGCATCTCGCGTCCGTCGAGGAGCTCCGGGTGCTGGATGCCGTCGATGCCCGCGGCGATCGACACGCGCAGGCCCTCGACGCTCGTCGAGTGCGTCTCGACGAACTTGCCGCGCCGGTGGCCCTCGTCGACGATCACCTTCTGCGCGTCGGGAGAGAAGCCGATGAACGTCGGCTCGGAGAAGTGGCTCGTGCCGCCGTATTTCAGAAAGTCCGGGCCGCGGTCCATGTAGGCGTTGATCGCCACGCGGAGCTCGGCCGGCGTCATCTCCATCAGCTCTTCGCCGCCGCCCTGGGCGACGAAGTCGTTCATCTGCTCCTGGAAGAGCGTGAGCTGGCCCATGACGCGGCTGAACGAGAACGAATACGGCCCGCTCCAGCCGAGGATGTTGCCCGCGGCCAGGATGCGCGCGCCCACCTTGTCGCCGCGCGCGATTGCATCGCGGCCGTGCGTGAGCGGCACGAGCGCGCCGTAACTGTCGCGCACGGTCGTGATGCCGTAGGTCAGATCGATCTGCGCCGCCTCGATCACGATGTCGTCGAAACGCGGCTGATAGCGCACCATCGACTCGTAGCGATCGTTCTGGCCGCCGTAGAGCGACAGATGGACGTTCGTGTCGATCATCCCGGGGATCACCCAGCGGCCGCGCGCGTCGATCTGCGCCGCGCCGGCGGGGACGGTCACGGTGCTTCGGGGACCAATCGCCGTGATCCGCCCGGCGCTGACGACGATCGTGCCGTCCGGGATCGGCGCGTTGCCGGTGCCGTCGATGATCGTGGCGCCGACGATCGCGGTCGTCGAGGAAGGCTGCGCGCTGTCGAACGCCAACGCCGCGACGGCGGCGGACGACAGACACAGAACAAAGCGGAGCGTCCAGCGTAGGGCAGTCATAGTGGCGAAAGGTATCATTTCCGCGTGCGCCGGCTGCTGGTGGTCCTGCTCTTCCTCGGAAGTTTCGTGTCCCTCGCCGCCGAGGGGCGATTCACCCTCCGATTGATCCTCGACGGCGCGATCTCGTTCGCGTTCGTTCCGACGCTTTGCCTCGTGGCGCTCTTTGCCGTCTGGCGCATCGGTCCGCGGCCGGCCGTGCCGTTTGCGCAGGCAGCGGACACGTTCTTCGCGGGCTTCACGCCGTGGTTGATCTGGCTGATCGTGGCGGGTGCCGTGTTCGGGATCGTGCCGCCGCGCGCGTTCGCGGCGTGGTTTTACCCTGTGACGCTCGCTGCGGCCGTGCCGTTCCTCTGGTCGCTGCGCATCGACTGGCGCTTCTTCCGTGAGACCCTCGGGCGATCGCCGCGCGAGGCGCGGCGGGACCTCGTGGTCTCTCGCGCGATCGCCTGGATCGGAGGCGTCGCCTACTTCTTCGGCATCGCGCTCTGGTCGGACGTGCTGCCGGGACTCGTGGCGAAGCTGGGTGTCTGATGCTGAGCCGACTCTCGGCCGTGCTGCTCCTCGTTGCGTGCGCCGCCGGCTGGATGGCGGATCGTCCCATCGCCCGCCCGCCGATTGAACTCGGCGGTTATCGGGTGCTGGCGGCGGACTTTCATACGCACAGCTCGATGTGGAGCGACGGCGCGCTGACGCCGTGGGGCCTGGTGCTCGAAGCGGAGCGGCAGGGCCTGGACGCGATCGCCGTCACCGGACACAACGAGGTGATCGATGCGAAGGTCGCGCGTTGGTTCTCGCGGCTCGTCGGCGGCGCGACGGTGCTCGTCGGCCAGGAGATTCTCGCGCCCCGTCATCACGTCATCGCGGTCGGCGTCGATCGACTCGTCGATTCGCGTTTGAGCGTGGCTGCTGAAGTCGAGGACGTCCACCGGCAGGGAGGTGTCGCAATCGCCGCGCATCCGCTGACGGAATTCTGGCCGGCATACGACGCTGCGGCCCTCGCCGCGCTCGACGGCGCCGAAATCTGTCACCCGGTGATCTACAACAGGGCAGAGAATCAGCGGACGTTCGAAGCGTTCGCAGCGAAGGGCGCATTTGCCGCGATCGGATCGTCGGACTTTCACGCCCTCTCGCGGCTGGGCGTGTGCCGCACGTTCGTCTTCGCCACCGACAATTCCGCCGCGTCGATCGTCGACGCGCTCCGCGCGCATCGGACGGTCGTCTACGGCCTCGAGGGCCGCGCGTACGGCGATCCGGCATTGATCGCGCTCGCGGCGACACATCCGGAACTTCGAGCGTCCGCGACGAACGATCCGCCGGTCACGCCGTGGGACTGGATCAGCCGCGTCGCCGCGCTTGCCGGATTGATCGGTCTGGTCGCCGCGTCTCGCGGGCGGTGACATAATCGCCGCGTCCCTTCCCCGGCGGACACGCGAGGTCATCATGCAACTCTTTGCCGGGGACGTCCTCATCTGCCGTCAGGTCCGCCAGTCGAAGTGCGCGTACGGCATCGTCCGGAAGAGCAACGCGATGCCGACGGAATGGATGGCCGGTTCCCTTCAAGCCGCCCGCCGGTGGGCGCTCATCCACACGCTCGAAACCGGCGGCATGCGTCGCGAGTTCGCGGAAGTCGCGCGGCCGGCAGCGCGGCGTCCGGGTCGATCCGCGCGGCGTTGACCGGGGGACGCACGTCCCCGTTGAATCCTGCGCGCGTGTGGACTAGCGTTGGCGCATGCGTACACCCCGATCGCTCTCATTCGCCCTCGTCGTGTTGCTCTCAGCGGTGGCGATGGCGCAGACGTCCGCGCCCAGGCTGACCATTGAGCAACTGGTCCAAATCAAACACCCCTCCGGACACCAGTGGACGCCCGACGGCAAGCACGTGTGGTTCACGTACGACGATGGCGGCGTGAACAACGTGTGGGCGGTCGCGGCCGACGGCAGCAGTCCGGCGGTGGCGCTGACGAACTATCCGGACGGCCAGGCGGGCGGCGGGGGGTTCTGGAGCGGCGACGGCAAGACGTTCTTTTTTCAGCGCGGCGGCGGCTTGATGGCCGTGCCCGTCACCGGCGGGACGCCGCAGGCGGCGTGGCCGTCGGCCGCACGCGCGAGCGGGTTCACGCCGTCGCCTGACGGGACGAAGGTCGCGTTCATCGTCGGGCAAGCTGGTGGCGGGGGCGGCGGCGGGCGTGGTGGACGTGGCGGTCGCGGTGGTGGCCGCGGCGCGGCCGAAGCGGCGACGGAACCGCCGGCCACATCGGCGACGGGCGCGAATTTGATCATCCACACGATCGCGACGAACGCGGATCGGGCCATCGCCGAGGCCACCGGTTTTGGAGGAATGAGCTGGTCGCCGGATGGGACGCGGCTGGCGTACACGACATCCGAGGGAAGTCTCAACATCGTGAACGTCGCGGCGAGCGCACCGAACCGAGTGACCATCAACGATCTCGGGCAGGTCGGCGCGCCCTCGTGGACGCCCGACGGCGCGAACGTGATGTACACGACCGGCGGCGGAGGTGGCGGCGGCGGCCCGATCAACCACGACACGATTGCGCCGGAGGTCGGCGCGAAACTGATCTTCCGCGCGACCGAAGGCGGACGCGGCGGCGGTGGCGGCGGCGCGACGTTCATGGTTCCGGCCGCGGGCGGCGCGCCGAAGGCGCTGGCGGCGGGCGGTGGCGCAGGTCGAGGCGGTGGTGGTGGCGGCGGACGTGGCGGTGGTGGCGGCAACTGGCTCGACACGACGCACGTGCTGGGCACGCGCACGTCGAACGGCGGCAAGACGCGCACGACCGAAGCGATCGACATCAACGGCGGCGCGCCGAAGATGCTGCACGAAGAGACCGTCGAGAAGTTCTTCAGCCAGGTGAACGCGACGGCGTCGGCGATTTCGCCGGATCGCAAGTGGCTGCTCTACACGACGGACACGACCGGCTGGGATCAGATTTTCGTGGTCTCGACGGCCGGCGGAACGCCCGTGCAGATCACCAAAGCGATCGGCGAGCACTGGCGCGCGACGTGGTCGCACGACAGCAAGAAGATCGCGTGGGATGCGAACACGGCCGACAAGCCCGGCACGCGGCACATCGAGTTCGCGACGATCGGCGACGATCCGTCGAAGGCGACGATCGTCACGGTGACGTCCGGCAGCGGCACGAACACGTCCGCGCAATGGTCTCCGGATGACAAGCGAATTCTCTATCAGCACACCGACTATCAGAACTCGGCGGATCTCTACGTCGCTGACGCCGCGGCGAACGCGAAGCCGACGCGGCTGACGTCATCGATGCCGGCGAGCATCGACAAGTCCGCGCTCGTGGCGCCGCAGCTCATCCGGTATCCGGGCCCGGACGGCAAGTCGGTGCCGGCGTGGCTGTTCGTGCCGAAGAATCTCGACCGCACGAAGAAGCACGCGGCGATCGTGTGGATTCATCCGGACGGCGTGAACATGAACTACGACGGCTGGCACACCGATCGCAACGAGGCCGTCTACTACGAAATCCACCAGTACTTTCTGCAGCAGGGCTACGTCGTGATCGCGCCCGACTATCGCGGCAGCATCGGCTACGGGCGTGACTGGCGCAACGACGTGTACATGGACGTCGGCGGCAACGACGCGAAGGACGCGCGCATGGCCGCGACGTATCTCAAGACGCTCGGCTACGTGGACGCCGATCGCATCGGCGTGTGGGGCTTGAGCTACGGCGGGTTCTTCACGCTGCTCGCGATCACGCAGGAGCCGACGTGGTTCCGCGCGGCCGTCGACGTCGCGGGCGTCGCCGACTACGCGCTGTACTACGAGGATCCGTATCACGGCGGCTGGACGACGAGCCGCATCGGCACGCCCGAAGAGCATCCGGACGTCTACGCGAAAGCGGCGCCGATGTCACACGTGGATCAGATCAAATATCCGCTCTTGATCCTGCACGGCACCGCGGACGTGAACGTGCCGTTCATCCACTCGGTGCTGCTCGTGGATCATCTGATGAAGGCGGGCAAGGGCGACCTCGTCACGTTCATGGTCTACCCGGGCGAGTTCCACTACTTCGATCGCGCGTTCGTCGTGCGCGATGCGTGGCGCCGCGTGGACGAGTTCTTCAAGGCGAACTTGAAGCCGGAGGTCGTCAAATAGGCTTCAGCGCGTTCATGTACGCGTCGTGCAGGATCGTCGCGGCGCCCGGGTTGTTCGGCGTCTGATCTGAATTGATGAACAGCGCGGCGAACACGCCCGGCCCGAAGAGCGCGATCGACGTGCTGATCGTCGTGTCGCCGTACCCCCAGCCGCCGTTCTTTTCGACCCAGCGGTAGCCGGTGCCGTCAGTCTTCGTGTCCCACCCGAGCGGCGTGGACTGCATGTCGGCGAGCTGCGCCGACGTCAGGATCTTGCCGTCGTTCTTATTGAGGCTGTTGAGCACCCGGGCGATGTCGTCGATCGCCAGGTACCAGCCCGCCGCGCCCGATCCGAGCGAGTCGTCGCCCCAGTCGTGCCCGCTCGCCGTGCCGGGGAACTTGTACGAGAACGCGTAGGCGCTCGCTTGCGGGCCGCTCGCCGGCGGTTTGGTATCGACGCCCGTCGCGCCCACCGGCTCGAACACGTGCTTCTCGACGAGCTTCACGTACGCCGCGGCGAGCTTCGCCGCGCGGTTCGGCGGATCGTCCACGAACCCGTCGATCCACGGCAGCAGGATGCGGAAGATTGAGAAGTTGTAGTTGCTGTAGCACGGCGACTTGTCGTTCGGGTTGATCGCGTTCGGCGGGTCCTGCACCGACGAGGGCTGGCACGTCTGGTGCTTCGTGATGTCCACCGCCTGCGTGAAGAACGACTTGAGCTTCGCGTAGTCCTGGCTGTTGTTGCCGTAGTCCTTGATGCCGCTCCGGTGCGAGAGGAGCTGCCGGAACGTGATCGCCGCGACGTGCGAGTCGAGATTCCAGTCGCCCGGCAGATGCCCGCCGATGCCGCTGTCGAGCGACACGTTGTTCTTCGCCAGCACCTTGATCGCCGCCAGCGCCGTCACGACCTTGCTCACGCTCGCGACCGGGATCTTCGTCTGCGGAATGAACATGTGCGCGGGCGAGTTCGCGTTCGTCCGCGCCTGGCCGTGCGAGAACGACGTGATCCAGCCGCTGCCGACCGTGCACGCGTAGCCCACCGCCTTGCCGTCGAGCGCGGCGCGCAGGTTGGTGAACACGTCGCGGATCAGCACGCACCGCGTGCTGTCGCAAACCTTCTCGTTGAGCGTCGCCGCCGACGTCACCGACCAGCCGTCGCCGTCGGCGTCGAACGCCACGACTCTCATGTGGCCGTACACGCCGGACAGGTAGCCCATCATCATGTGGCACTCGTCCGGGATGTTGCGGTTGAAGAACGCGCCCTGGTTGTTGACGATGCTCCAGCGGTTGCCGCCCTGTTTTGGAAACGCGACGCAGATGATCTTCGCGCCGTTCTGCGAGAGGGTCTGCATCTGCTGATGGCACTCGTCCGGAATGTTGCGATTGAAGAACGCGCCGTGGTCGTTGACCACGCTCCAGCTGTTGCCGCCCTGCGGCGGAAACGCGACGCAGACAATCTTCCGCCCGTTCTGCGAGAGCGTCTGCATCTGCTGATGGCACTCGTCCGGGATGTTGCGGTTGAAAAACGCGCCGTGGTCGTTGACGATGCTCCAGCTGTTGCCGCCGGCCGGCGGAAACGCGACGCACACGATCTTCGCGCCCCCCTGCGAGAGGGTCTGCATCTGCTGGTGGCACTCGTCCGGGATGTTGCGATTGAAGAACGCGCCGCTCTTGGCGACGACGCTCCAGCGGTTGCCGCCGCCCGGCGGAAACGCGACCCACGCGATGTCGTCGCCGGCCGCGTGAAAATCGCGCATCTTCTGATGACACTCGTCCGGAATGTTGCGGTTGAAGAATTCGTCCGCCATGACCGATCCCCTCGTGGGCCGGGGAGGCGGCGATTATCGCGCAGGCGTTGCGGCGATCAAGCGGGACCTTAGGACAAGGCGTGGCTATCGTTGGATCGCAATCTCCACCGTCGCCGGCCGGCCATCGTCCGATCGGCGCGCGGAGAGATCGACGAAGGCCATGCCGACCTCCGGCCACGGCACCTGAATCGGCGCCGGCTGTCCGCTCTCGAGGTGTGTCGTCGCGACATCACGCCCGTTCGCGCGGACAACGAGATCGATGCCTGACGGCGCGTCCTGTCCGGTCGCGCGAAACGTCGCCGCACCGGTAGTCGCGATCAGGTTGAAGCCGCCAGTGCCCGTCATCTGGCCTTTCGGGCGCTCGAGGATGGACGGCCAGTTCATGCCGTAGTCGGCGCGCGCCGCAAGGCTGCGCGGGATCTGCGGCACGACCGCGAGGGCCGCAACGAGCGCGCCGGCCGCCGCCACGCCCAGCCAGACGCGCGACGGCCTCTGCCACTGTCCGGCCACCACCACCGCGGCGAGGATGATCATCAGCGGCTCGAACGGTTGCCGCAGCCTCGCGCCGCCGAATCCGCCGAGCGCCGCGATGCCGATGTTGACGAGCGCCCACAGCACGAGGATCGCCGCGACGCGCCGCTGCCGGCAGAGGACGGCGCCAATCGGCGCGAGGATCGCCGCGAAGAGCAGAGGCAGGTCGGCGCCCAGGTGGACGATGGCTTTCCACACCGCCGCGCCCGCGCGAGACGACGAGGCGACGTAGATCTGGAGCATGCGGCCGCCGTTCACGTAGAACAGCGTGCGCGCTCGATCGACGCAGTCGAGAAAGTAGCCCCAGGGCCGCGCGGCGATCGACTGGACGAGCGCCTTCGCCGTGTCCGCGAGCGTCGGCGGCGCGTCGGTGCCCGGCGCGCCCGTCACATCGAAGTGGATGCTGCCGTGCGTGTCGATGATCGTCAGCCGGCCGAAGTACTTCGTGAGCGCGGCGCTGTACGGGACGACGAGCAGCAGGACGCCCAGCACAAACGCGCCGGCCTGCACGGCCGCCCGTCGCTTTGCAGGCGCGAGCGCGACGTGGAGCAGCGCCGCGGGGCCGATGAAGAACAGCGGCATCGATCGCGTCAGCGCGGCCACACCGAAGACCAGGCCCGCGACACCGAACGCGAGGGGGCCTGCGTCCCGGACGATCGCGCGCGTCAGCACGAAGAAGCCGAGCAGCATCACCGGCAGGTAAAAGGTCTCCTGCGACGTCGACCACACCGAGAACACGCTCGGCACCCACAGCGCGTACCCGGTCGCCGCGACGAGGCCCGCCGTCGTCGAGTGAATCAGCCGCCCGAGCAGAAACACGAGCGCGACCGATCCGACGGCCAGCACGATCTGGGCGACCTGAGCCGTGCGCGGAAATCCCGGGAACATCGCGAAGATCGACAGAAACACGGGGTATCCGGGCGGCAGCGCGTGCTCGCGGCCGTTGATGCCGTAGGTCACGGCCTTGAACGTCCACTCCCAGTGCTGGCCGTTGTTCGAGAGTCTCAGCGCCTGCTCTTCGTAGCCGTCGGGATCCTGCCAGACGTACCCGGGCGTGTGGACCGCCGCCGTGAAGTACGTCACGCGCAGCGCGAGCGCGCCCGTGAGGATCAACGCGAGCCAGGTGAGCTGGGGCCGTGTCACGGTCGGGGCATTATGGCCGACCCGGGGCGTTCTTCCTGAACGCCCGGCTCAAACGTATCCCTTCCAGGACGATTCGAGGAGGCCTCATGCGCATTTTTCTATTGACCACGGCGTTCGCGTGCCTTGCCGCGCCCTCTGCGGCGCAAATGACCACCACCTATACCGGTACTGAAGCCATGGGCGGCAAGACCGTGCCGGCCTCGGCCCAATTCTCGGTTGAAAACGGCCGCGTCGCGGCGATTATGAAGGGCAGCCATACGGGCCGCCTCATCTTCGACCAGAAGGCGCAGGTGCTCCACATCGTCAGCGACGACGACAAGACGTACTTCGACCTCGACAAATCGTCGGCCGGCCGCGGCGGCGATCAGATGCAGATGATGCAGGCTCAGCTCGCGAAGCTGCCGCCCGAACAGCGTGCGATGGCCGAACAGATGATGAAAGGCGTCATGAGCGCGGCGCCGCCGCCACTGACTTACACACAGGGCACCGGGACGAAGACGATCGCCGGCTACCAGTGCACGATGTTCGAGGGCATGCGCGGCGCCGACAAGGTCACGGAGTACTGCGGCACGACCTCAAGCGACTTCAAGATGAGCGACGCCGAACGCCGGACGATGCTCGAGATGCAGGGCTACCTGCGAAACTTCACAATCATGGTGAAGTCGTCTGACGACTCGATGCGCGCGTTTCAGTGGGACACGACTGTTGACGGCTATCCGGTCCTCACGCGGTGCTTCCGCGGCGGCGCGATGACGCTCGATCTCACTCTTGACGGCGTGAATCACAAGCCCATTCCGAATGAGGTCTTCGAGATCCCGAGAGGCTACAAGAAGCAGGACCTGGGGAAGATGGGCGGCTAGGGCCGCCCTCTGGCCCGTTCCATCGACACGTTTTCGGAGTTCCTGTCCTACCTCAGCGCGCGGCCGTTTCGCGGCCGCCGCAGTCGACGCTCTGCTCCCCGGACGCGATCGCTCGAGGAGTACGACGTGCCACAAATCGAACTGCCGGTCACTCAGCAAACCACCAGCCGGCCGGGTCACGGAACCGCCGGCCGCCATCCGTCACGCGCCGCGCTCGACGCGCGACCGGGCCAGGGCGATCCAGGAATGTTCGGCCGCATGTTTCCCGGCCTCGAGCCGCTCGCGGTCGAGGATGCGGCGCTGCAGGAGCTCGCCGACGCGATGAAGGATCCCGATCCGGCCAGCGCCGACGGGAACAACACCACACTGCCGGCCGGCTTCACGTATCTCGGACAATTCGTCGACCACGACATCACGCTCGACCTCACGACCATCGGCGAGAAGGAGTCCGATCCGACGGCGGTCGAGAACTTCCGCACGCCGGCGCTGGATCTCGATTCGGTGTACGGACTCGGGCCGGACGGCAGCCGCCAGCTGTTCGCCCGCAAGCCCGGCGACGCGGACGGCAAGAGCCCGGGGCCGGCGCTGCTTGTCGGCAAGAACATCAACGTCGCTGCCGGCGGTGTGACGGGCGACCATCGCAACGATCTGCCGCGCGGTCCGGAGGGGTTTGCGCTCCTCGGCGACCATCGCAACGACGAGAACCTCGTCGTCGCGCAGACGCACGTCGCGATGCTGAAGTTCCACAACAAGATCTGCGACCGGCTGGCTGCGGCCGGGACGCCCGACGACGCGATCCTGATGGAAGCGCGCCGGATCGCGACGTGGCACTACCAGTGGCTCGTCCTGCACGACTGGGTCGAACGCATCACCGAGCGGGGCATCGTCGCGAAGATTCTCCACGACGGACGACGCTTCTATCGCTTCAAGCGGACGCCGTTCATGCCGGTGGAGTTTTCGGCGGCGGCGTACCGGCTCGGACACAGCATGGTGCGCGAGGCGTACAGCCACAACCGGATCTTCACCGCGGGCGGCCTCGCGCCGGCGACGCTGCAGCTGCTGTTCAGATTCACCGCGCTCTCGGGCGGCATCGTCGGCGACCTCGCGCCCAATCCGCCGACGGCGCCCACGCCGATTTCCGTGTTGCCGAGCAACTGGATCATCGACTGGCGCCGCTTCCATGAGGTCGCTTTGCCCAATCCCGACGGCGTGCCTCTCAATCTCTCGCGCAAGATCGATCCGTTCGTCGTGCCGACGCTGCACACGCTGCCAGGCGGCGGCGGGAGCCTGCCGTTCCGCAACCTGAGGCGCGGCGTGCTGCTGGGATTGCCGTCAGGGCAGGCGGTCGCGAAAGCCATGCAGATGCGCCAGCCGCTCACGCCGGACGAGATCGCGACTGGACCAGACGGCGCGGTGGCCAAAAAGCACGGCCTGCATCTCAGGACGCCGCTCTGGTATTACATCCTCAAAGAGGCGGCGCTGCGCAGCAACGGCGAGCGGCTCGGTCCGGTCGGCGCGACGATCGTGTCGGAAGTGTTCGTTGGCCTCGTGCAGGGCGATCCGCATTCGTTCCTGTCCGCGCCCGGCAAGCGCTGGACACCCGATCTGCCGTCACGCACGCCCGGCGATTTCACGATGGCCGACTTGCTGCGATTCGTCGGCGACATCAGCCCGATCGACGGGATTACGACGGTGTAGAACCACAGATTTGTCAGCCGCGGTGCCTGAGACCCCCGAAGGTGGCTGGAAGGCGGCGAATTCGGTGAGACCCGACCTTGTCATCGTCTGGGCGACCAGACGAGATCTCTTTCTCCTGCAATGAGATAGGGCACTTCTGTGGCGACCGGCCAATTACAAGATGGTCGGTCGCCCCTGGCACCCGGATTGCTCTTTGAGAGGGCATGCGGGCCGGGTCTGATCAGGGATTTACGCTCATGGAGCTGCTGATCGTCGTCACGATCATCAGCCTGATTTCCGCGATCGCGGCGCCGGGACTCCTGCGCGCGCGCATGACGGGCAACGAGACCTCGGCGATCGCGTCGTTGAAGGTCACGACGTCGGCGCAGGCCGCGTATTCCTCGTCGTGCGGCCAGGGCGGCTATGCGGCGACCTTCGCCGTGCTGGGCACGCCGCCGAACGGCACGAACGAGGCGTTCATTTCGCAGGACCTCGGGGACGTGAACAATCAGCCCCCGATCAAGAGCGGGTACAAGTTCCTCCTGCAGGCCGACGGGGGCTCGCAAGCCGGTCCGAACGACTGCAACGGCACCGCGACGATCACGGCGTGGTATGCCAAGGGTGAGCCCCAGACATTCGGCACGAGCGGCGTGCGGTCGTTCGCGGTCGGCACGGCCAACGCGATCTGGCAGAACCAGACCGCGACCGCCCCGGTGTCGCCGTTCTCCTCCGCCAACGGCGATACGCCGATTCAGTAGTCCTTCGACTCGCTGCGCTATCGCGTCGGGACCGACGCTTCGAATTCCTCGAACGTCCCCTTGAAGTCGTGGACGCCCTGGTGGTCGAAGTGCCAGACCCGCGTGCCGACCTCTTCGATGAGGTCCTGGTCGTGCGTGACGAGGAACACCGTGCCGTCGAACTTCTGCAGCGCGATGTTGAGCGCGTTGATCGATTCGAGGTCGAGGTGATTGGTGGGCTCGTCGAGGACGAGCACGTTGGGCTTGCGAAGCATGATCCGGCAGAGCAGCACGCGCGCCGTTTCGCCGCCCGAGAGCGCTTCGGTCGGCTTCAGCGCGTCCTCGCCGCTGAAGAGCATCTGGCCGAGCAAGCCGTGCAGCTCCTGACGTGAGGCGTCCGGATCGAACTGGTGCAACCAGTCGATCACCGTCCAGCCGCGCTCGATCGCCCCGGTGTGGTCCTGCGCGAAGTAGCCGATCGACACCTCGTGTCCCCAGCGGACCTTGCCTTCGTCGCGGTCGCCCGGCGCGGCCGGTGAGTTCGGCGCGTCGGCCAGCAAGGCCTTCAGCACCGTCGTCTTGCCCAATCCGTTTCGGCCGACGAGGACAACTTTCTCGCCGCGGTTCACGATCGCGCTGAAGCCGCGGACGACGCGGTGGGCGCCGTAGCTCTTGCTCACGCCGCTGCACTCGAGCGCGAGCTTGCCCGAAGGACCGGCCATTGTGAACTTGATGAACGGACGCTGGATGTTCGACCGCGCCAGCTCCGTCGTCTGCAGGCGCTCGACTTCCTTGCGGCGCGACTGCACCTGGCTCGAGCGCGTGCCGGCGGAAAAGCGCGCGATGAAGTCGTTGAGCTGGGCGATCTTTTTCTCGCGCTGCGCGTTCTGGGCTTCGATGGTCGATCGAATCTGCGTCTTGGCAACGACCATCTCGTCGTAGCCGCCGGTGTAGGTGATGATCGTCTCGTAGTCGATGTCCGCGGTGTGCGTGCAGACCGCGTTCAGGAAATGGCGATCGTGCGAGATCACGATCAGCGTCCCGTCGTAGCGCACCAGAAACTCGCGCAGCCAGTGAATCGAGTCGAGGTCGAGGTGGTTGGTCGGCTCGTCGAGCAGCAGCGCCTGCGGATGGCCGAACAGCGCCTGGGCTAAGAGCACGCGCACTTTCTGGCCGCCCTGGAGCTCGGCCATCGTGCGCTCGTGCAGCTCGTCCGGGATGTCGAGGCCCTGAAGCAGGATGGCGGCATCGCTTTCCGCGGTGTAGCCGTCCTCCTCGCCGACGATGCCCTCGAGCTCGCCGAGGCGCATGCCGTCGGCGTCGGTCATCTCCGTTTTCGCGTAGAGCGCGTCGCGATCCTGGAGCGCCTGCCACAGCCGCGGGTTGCCCATGATCACCGTGTCGATCACCCGAAACTGGTCGAACGCGAACTGGTCCTGGCGCAGGACACCCAGCTTCGCGGGCGATGAGACCGTGCCCTTCTGTGGCGCGAGGTCGCCGGTCAGGAGTTTCATGAACGTGGACTTGCCCGAGCCGTTCGGGCCCGTCAGGCCGTAGCGCCGGCCCGCCGAAAACGTCGTGGTGACGTCGTCGAACAGCAGCTTCGACCCGAACCGCATGGAGACGCCGTGTACCGAAATCATCGTGGAGGTGGTCTGTCTCGCAAGAGGCGAGAACAGGAACTCTCTACTGTGTCACAAGCGGGGTCGAGTGGCCTGCCACGAGCGGAGTCTGCGGTAGCCGCGAAGTCGAGTGGTCCTTCGGCTCGCTTCCCTCGACTCGCTTCGCTCGCTCAGGACGGGTCGCTCGCTCAGGACACTCGACTCGGACGCTTGGTGGCTTGCCACGAGCGAGGACGCGACGCGTCCGAGTCGAGTGGTGCCGGAGGAGGGAATCGAACCCACACGGGGGGTAAACCCCACAAGATTTTGAGTCTCGCGCGTCTGCCAATTTCGCCACTCCGGCACGGAGAGCGGACAACGACGTAACGTGAAGTGTATCAGGTGCTTGAGCCTGCTCGCGCAGGCCTGGCGCGTCGCCGCGATCGGCTGCAGTGGTTACCAAAGTGGTTACAAAATTTCCGAGCGCGGCATCGATCACGCCGGCGGCGTGCGTGAGATGGTCTGGTTGGAGGTGCGCGTAGTACGTCTCGGTGACGTGCGTGGAACTGTGGCCGGCAAAACGCGCGATCTTCTGCAGGGGCTCGCCCTGCTGGGCCATCCATGACAGCGCGGTATGGCGCAAGGTGTGCCGCGTGACGCGATAGAGCAGATCTGCGTGCCACAGGCCGGCTGCGCGGATGGCCGAAGTGAAGGTCTCGCGGATGTCCTTCCAGGCACGACCATCGGCCCGATGAAAGACGAGCTCGCTCGTGGGGTGCTTGCGCTCCTTCATGGCGAGCAGAGCCGCCACGGCGGTGTTGTTGAGGGGCAGGATGCGATCCTTGCCGCTCTTCGTCTTGCGAACAGCGATAAAACGATTCAACCAATCGATGTCCGCGAACTTGAGCATCAGCGTCTCGGTCGGACGCGTGGCCAACGACACGGCCAGATCGAGGTACTCCGGGAGCGCATCGAACGCGTGGGCGGTCGGTACGGCCGTTTGGGCGGCGCGCTGGCGCTCGGCGACCTCGCGCAGCCGCTTGAACTCCTCTGGCGTGAGGAACCTGCCGTGCACGATGCCGTCATGCTTCAGGCGCCGCACTTCGGCTGCTGGCGAGGAAGCCAAGTAGCCCTGTTCGACGGCGAACTGAAACATCCGACGCAGACACGCTCGATGTTTGTTCGCGGTCGTCCGCTTGACACTCTTCGTGAGCATCGAGAGATAGCCCTCTATCCCCGGACGAGCGATCTTCCTGATCGGCGTCGTCGATCCGAAGAACTTTGCCATCGGGCCGCGCAAATGTTGGCGCTGGTGCATCACCCAGCCAGATGAACGGCCATCGCTGAGCGCTCGCTTGAGATACAGCTCAGCCAGTTCCACGAACGTGATCGACACTTGGGGCCCGTTCGCCAGACGTATGAGATGCGTCGCCTTCCAGATCGAGAACTTGTCCAGGGCCTGCGTCTTGGGACCCACGAAACGGAGCGACTCTTTGGCCCAGCGGCCGTCCTCCGTGAGGTAACGGGCGTACCACACCTTGCCGCGCCGCACGAGGTATGC
>DATEGZ010000156.1:0-4975 GCA_035279905.1 Vicinamibacterales bacterium | reverse complement strand
CACGATCGCGAGCGCGGCCGCCGCGGCCAGGCCGCGCCGCTGCCAACGCGCGGGCCCCGACTCCCAGAACGTGTGCAGGATCTCGCTCGCGTCCTTTGGACTCGGCGCGTCCACGTCGGTCGAAGCGGACCCTGGTCCCTCGTCGAGCGCGCTCACGAGCGACCGCGCCGCCTGCTTGACCATCTCCGGCGTGATGATCGACGCGCCCTTGATCCGCCCTTCCTGCAACGCGCGGTCGCACAGCACGTTGACGCGCCGCGGCAGGCCGCGCGACAGCTCGGCCACGAGCTGTGCGGACTCCGGCGCGAACGTGACCGTCTTGCCGCCCGCGACCTCGAGACGATGCTTGATGTAGGCCGCGACCTCCGCCGGCGGCAGCGGCGACAGCGTGACGCGCCGCGTCACCCGCTCGTTGAGCGCGTACATCGGCTCGGTCTTGAGCGTTTGGAGCAGCAGCGGCTGGCCGACCAGCACGACCTGAATCAGCCGGCGGCCGTCGCGCTCGTGGGCCGTCAGGAGCCGGATCTGGTCGAGGACGTCGGCCGGCAGGCTCTGGGCTTCGTCGATGACCACGACGGCGTGGGACTCGAGCGAGCGGATGGACGCCAAAAATCCCTCGAGGGCGTCTAACAACTGCGGCACGTCGGCCTGGGCGAAGGCGCCGCGGCGGAGGTCGTCGCGGGAGACGAAGCCGAAGTCGCGGAGGATGGCCCGCAACATTTCGGCGCCCGACATGTACGGGTTGAGGATCATCGCCGAGAACGTGCGCTCGCCGAGCGAGCCGAGCACGGCGCGGCAGATCGTCGTCTTGCCGGTGCCAGTCTCGCCAGTGAGCAGCAGCATGCTCTCCTGCCGCCGCAGCCCGCTCACGAGCTCCTCGAGCGCCTTCTCGTGCGACGCGCTCAGGAAGAGGAACTTCGGGTCGGTCGAAATCGCGAAGGGTTGTTCTTTGAGGCCGTAAAAGGCTTCGTAAATCGGATCGGCCAGCGCCTCGAGCGAGGCCAGCGGCTGCACGGCCCGATTATACGGGTTGTCTGCTATAAGGGAGCCGAATCTTGGTGCGCCAACTCTCCGCCTGGCGGTTCGTCCTGCGCAACGTCCTCGTCTGGGTGTTGATGCTCGTCATCCTCGTGGTGGTCCCCGATCAGCTCGAACACATCATGCCGTTCGAGGCCACCCGCGTGATCGGGTGGGCCGTCGCCGTCGGCGTGTGGGTCATCGTCGTCGAGCAGGAATGGCGGGCGCGCTTCGGCCCGTTCGTCCGATTTGGGTTTCAGCTGGTGCTCTGGGTCAGCGCCGCGTTGCTCGCGTCGTGGATCAGCGCGCAACTGAAAGTTGATTGAGGGTTCGACATGCGGCGTTGGACGATTCGCGTCGTCGTCGCTTTGTTCAGCCTGGTCGCCCTCACTGCGCTTGCGGGTGCCACGTACCAGTGGTTGGCGACTCGACAGGACCTGGCGGCCGCTCCGCCTCCTGGACGTCTCGTCGACACCGGGGGTTACCGGCTGCATCTGTGGTGCACGGGGGATGGCTCGCCCGCGGTGATCCTCGACACGGGCCTCGGCGGCACGAGCGCTGACTGGGGTTTCGTGCAACCTGACGTGGCCCGATTCACGCGCGTCTGCTCCTACGACCGGGCAGGCATGGGTTACAGCGATCCCGGCCCATCGCCGCGGACCGCACGCCGCATTGCAACCGAGCTGGCCACACTCCTCGACCGCGGCGGGATCACCGGACCGGTCGTACTCGTCGGGGCCTCGTTCGCGGGTCTCGACGTCCGCGTGTTCGCCTCTGATTTCCCCGAGCGCGCCGCGGGCCTCGTGCTCGTGGACGCCTCCCACGAAGATCAGGAACAGGACGTCCCGCGAATCGCGCGATTCGTTCCCGTGCTGTCGGCGATTGGCGTCTTTCGAGTGCTCGGCGTGTCGTTCGGCCAGGGAGTCGAATTGCTGCCTTCATCAGTGCAGCCATACGCGCGAGCGACGAGGTTCCGCGCCGCGGGATACCAGGCGGCGGCTGACGAAATCATTCACTTTCCGGAGAGCGCGTCGGAAGCCAAAAGCTCACGCCGCACGCTCGGCATCCCCGTGCTCGTCGTCAGCGGTGGACGAGGAGCTAACGAGACCTGGCGACGGTTGCAAAAGGATCAAGCCTCGCTGTCAGCACGAGGATGTCTGATCATCGCTGAACAGTCCGGGCATCTTGTGGCGGTGGATCAACCAGGGGTGGTTGTGGACGCGATCCGGACGGTCGTGGAAACCGCACGAGGCCACGAGGTCCCGCTGTGCGCGACGCGTTAGAGTTTGGGGTGGGCGACGGGTATCGAACCCGCGACCTCCTGAGCCACAGTCAGGCGTTCTGCCACTGAACTACGCCCACCACACCGAAGAGCATCCCAGTTTACCTTCGAACGTGAGCAAGTCGGAAACGCGGTGCCGGAACGCGGCCCAGCAGAACTTCGGAACCCCGCCCCTCGACGGACTCGGGGCGCCGTGAGCTTGTCGAAGGGCGGAACCTCGGAACCTCGGAACCACTACGCTCTTTTGATCGTTCTCTCCCCCAGCCACCACGCCGGTCGCTGCACGCGTTTGAGGCCGAACGCGTCAACGGCGTGCGTCTGGAGGTGTCGCATGGCTTCATCGAGGTCGTCGGTGACCTTCAGCAGATCGAGGTCGCTTTCAGCGACGGCGCCCTGGGTGATCATCTCGCGCAGCAGCGTGATGAACGGCTGCCAGTAGGCGACGCCGATCAGCACGACGGGATATTCCTGAATCTTCGAGTTCTGAATCAGCGTGAGCGCTTCGGACACCTCGTCGAGGGTGCCGAGGCCGCCCGGCAGGGCGATGAAGCCGTACGAGTATTTGAAGAGCAGGACCTTGCGCACGAAGAAATAGTGGCAGGTGATCCAGCGATCCATGTACGGATTCGGATCCTGCTCGTGCGAGAGCTCGATGTTGCAGCCGACCGAGAGGCCGCCGGCGTCGCGCGCGCCGCGGTTGGCGGCTTCCATCAAACCGGGCCCGCCGCCGGTCATGACGGTGAAGCCCATCAGGCTCACACGCCGGCCGATCTCGCGCGCGATGGCGTAGTACGGGTGCGCCTCGCCAAATCGCGCCGAGCCGAAGATCGTCACGCATGGCCCGACGAAATGCAGCACGCGGAAGCCGCGAATGAAGTCGCGTGCCGCGCGCGCGAGCAGGACGAGCTCCTGCATCCGCGAGTGCGGGCCTTCGAGCAGGATGCGATCGTGCTGGCCGCCCTCGACCGGCTTCGGCCGTTCGCCGGGAACGTTGGGGGAAGCGGGATCTTTGGGCGTCATGGATACAGCAGGCACGTGCGCCACGTGCCGCCCTCACGCTCGAAGAGCTCGCGATCGTGCAACCGGCCCATGCGCCCCGACCAGAACTCGACGCGATCGGGCGCGAGCCGGTAGCCGCCCCAGAACTCGGGACGCGGCACGGGCGCGCCGGCAAAACGCCGCTCGACATCGGCGACGCTCTGCTCGAGCGCGGCGCGCGACGCGAGCACCTCGCTCTGACGCGAGGCCCACGCGCCAATCTGGCTCTCGCGCGGGCGCGTCGCGAAGTAGGCGTCCGCCTCCTCCGCCGGCACGCGCGCGATGCGGCCCTCGAATCGCACCTGCTGGTGCAACTCGGGCCAGAACACGGTGAGCGACGCCACCGGCCGCGCGTCGAGATCGCGCGCCTTGCGGCTGCCGAAGTTCGTGAAAAAGGCCAGACCGCGCGCGTCGGCGTACTGAATTAGCACCATGCGGCCCGACGGCCGGCCATCCGCATCAATTGTGGAGAGACAAGCGGCTTTGGGTTCACCGACGTTCTTCTCGGCAGCCGCGGCGTACCATTCCCGATAGCGGGCTATGGGATCGGTCACGCGTTCAGCGTATCAGAAGGCGTGCTGGGTGCAGGGACGGCCCTGCACCCAGCGTTGAGTGGTTACTTCTTCTTGACGCCCAATTCGGCGAGCGCTTTCCCGAGGTACTCCCCGGCGTCGGCGGTGTGACCGACTTTCTCGATGTGCATGATCTTGCCGTCAGGCCCGATGAAGAACATCCAGCGTTTCGCGTAGCGCGGCGCGTCGGGCTTATCGGGATTCACCGGTGGCAGCACGCCGTAGGCGTCGGCCACTTTCTTCTCGGGATCCGCGAGCATCGGGAAGTTCGCCTGTTCTTTCTCGGCAAACGCCTTGTTGTCTTCGAGGGTATCGACGCTCACCATGAAGTAGGCGACGTCGTACTGTTGGATGATTGGGGCGCTCTCACGGAGCGACCTGCATTCGGCCGTTCAACCGCCAGTAAAGGCCTTCGGGAACCAGGCGAGGACGACGGTCTTGCCTTTGTAGTCGGACAGCTTGTGGGTCTTGCCGTCCGTGCCGGGCAGCGAAAAGTCCGGCGCTTTGTCGCCATCTTTCAGTTCCACGGGGGCCTGCGGCCTGGCGGAGACTCCGACCGTGAGCGCGACGCACACGGCGGAAACCCACAACATTTTGGGCATCACAGACTCCTTCAGGGACATTCTAACCGGTTCCGGAGTTCCGGGGTTCCGAGGTGCCGGGGTTCGGGCGGTCGTATCATTCACAGACTTCCGTGTGGAACTTCTGCTCTCGCATCGCTGACGCGGCAGGGCGATTTGCCGACCGGACCGCGATCGAGCTGCTTCACGACGGGCGGATCACGGAAACGTCCTACGCGGGCCTGATGGACGGCGCGGCGCGGGCCGCGGCCTGGCTCGGCGGCGTGGGCGTCGGCGCCGGCGAGCGCGTTGCGATCCTCGCGGACAACGAGGCGCGCTGGATTTCGGCGTATCTCGGCACGCTCTGGATTGGGGCCGTCGCCGTGCCGCTCGACACGGCCTACACCGCGGCCCAGGTCGCTACCGTCGTTGGGAACTGCCAGGCACGCGTCCTCTTCACATCCGAGCGGCTCCGCGACGTCGCTACGGCTGCCGCTTCGGTCAGC
>DATEGZ010000155.1:0-2615 GCA_035279905.1 Vicinamibacterales bacterium | reverse complement strand
CGCATCGGTCGCCGCCGCGCGCGAAGCCGTGGCCGCCGCCGGCGCCGCGCGCGTCGAGGCAGAAGCCGCGCTGGCGTCGCAACGCGCGTCACGCACGCTCCTTGGAAACGCCATCGCTGCACGCCAGCGCGATCTGGCCGGACACGAAGCGCATCTCGAGTCGCTCGAGCGCCTGAACGCGAGCCGCGCCACGTTCGGCGACGGCGCCCGCTTCCTGCTCTCCGAGACCGGCGGCGCTCTGAATCAACACGGCGCGGTGGCCGATCACCTGCAGGTCGAGCGCTCGTTCGAGCGCGCAGTGGACGCGCTGCTCGGCGACCTGCTTCAGCACGTCATCGTCGATCGCACGAACGACGTCGCGGCGGCGCTGGCGCTCGCGGCCGAGCATGGCGCCGGGCACTGCGGGTTCGTCGTCCTCGACCATCTCGGAAGCCGGCCGGCGCCGGGCGCGATCAGCGTGCCCGCGGCCGCGCGCTCGCTTTCGAGCGTCGTGACCGCGACGGGTCCGTACGCCGAGGCGTTGTCCAGGCTCGTCGGGGAAGCGCTGATCGTCCGCTCGTTCGACGTGGCGTCCGCGCTGGCAGCGAGCGTGAACGTCCCGGTCGCGACGATGGCGGGCGAAGTGTTTCGGGGCGGCGGCCTCGTCGAGGGCGGTTCGCGCCAGGACGCGCGCGGCATCCTCGAAACGCGCGGCGAGGCGCAGCGGCTGCGCGAGCAAGTGGCCATCGCGGGCGCCGAGCTCGATCGCATGACGCTCGAGGCCTCGTCGCTTGACGCGGTCGTGGCCGGGAGCGAAGCGGCGATTACCGCGGCGATCGACGCGCAGCACCAGCACGAGAAGGACGTCGTGCTCTTCGACGCGCAGGTCGCGCGCGCCGCCGAGGAGCACGCGCGCGCGACGCGCCGGCTCGAGGTCGTGCGCACCGAGCGGGCCCGTGCCGCCGACGAAGAGCAGGCCGCCGAACGGCGCCGCGAGGAATCGACCGCGGCCATCGCCATGCACGAGACCGCGCAGCAGGGCGCCGCCGACAGACTCGGCGAGGTCGTCGCCCGGCTGCAGCAGGCGCGCGAGGTGGCCGAAGGCCGCACGCGGCACGTCACCGAGGCGCGCGCCGCCCAGGCGGGGCTCATCGAACGGACGTCGGCGCTCGACACCGACGTCGTCCGGCTCGACGAAGCCGCGCGCGATCTCGAAGCGCGCATCGCTGCGCGCCAGGACGACCTCACGCGCAATGCCGGCCGCCGCGACGAGCTGCGTCAGTCGATCAAGCAGACCGAGGCGCTCCTCGACGAAGACGTGCGCGTCCTCGACGTGCTGAAGCAGGAAGTGCGCGCGCTCGACGAGCGCGTGACCGTGCTGCGCGCCGACTTCTCGGCGCGCGAGCACGAGATCCGCGGCGCGCGCCACGCGCTCGAAGGCGTGCGCTCCGCGCTCATGCAATCCGAGGTCGCGCGCGCCACCGCGGCCTCCGACCTCGCGCACCTCACGTCCGCGTGCTTCGAGGCCGTGGGGCAGTCGATCGACGAAGTCGTGTCGGCCGTCGCCGCGATGGAAGAGGCGGGCGAGCTGGTGGCGCCGGCCCGCCGCGTCGCGGCCGTGGCCGCGCCCGACGAGGACGAAGAAGACACGCCGGCCGAGCCGTCCCTCGAGGCGGCGCCGGGCGAGCCGGCCGCTGCTGAGCCGACGCTCGACGAATCCCGTCCGCTCAGCCCGGAAGACGTGAT
Source organism: Vicinamibacterales bacterium (assembly GCA_035279905.1). Lineage (GTDB taxonomy): Bacteria > Acidobacteriota > Vicinamibacteria > Vicinamibacterales > SCN-69-37 > DATEGZ01. Next base: position 890 of record DATEGZ010000155.1, on the reverse strand, counting down.
CGCGGACCTGCGCCGCAAGATCGAGCGGCTCGGCCCGGTCAACATGATGGCGATCGAGCAGTTCGACGAGCTCGAGACCCGCCACACGTTCCTCACGACGCAGCGCAAGGACCTGCTCGACTCGATCGCGCAGACCGGCGAGGCGATCCGCAAGATCGACAAGACGACCCGCGAGCGGTTCGCCGAGGCGTTCGAGTCGATCAACAAGCACTTCGAGGTGACGTTCACCACCCTCTTCGGCGGCGGCCGCGCCGGGCTGGTGCTCATCGATCTCGAAAACGATCCGGAGAGCGGCATCGACATCATCGCGCAGCCGCCGGGCAAACGCCTCCAGAACGTGCAGCTGCTCTCGGGCGGCGAAAAGGCGCTCACCGCGATGGCGCTGATGTTCGCAATCTTCAAGCACCGCCCGAGCCCGTTCTGCCTGCTCGACGAAATCGACGCGCCGCTCGACGACGCGAACATCGGGCGCTTCGTCGAGATGCTCCAGGGCATGAACGATCACACCCAGTTCATCCTGATCACGCACAACCGGAAGACGATGGAAATCGCCGACCGGCTGTACGGCGTCACGATGGAAGAACCGGGCGTGTCGAAGCTCATCTCGCTGCAACTCAACTAGTGAACGAGACCAAGGCCTCCCGCTATCAGCGCCTCCGCCGGCGGACCCAGGCGATCGGGGTCGTGTCGGGCGGGCTGATGCTCGCGGGCCTGGCGTTCACGCCCGCGTCCCGCGCGCTCGCGGCCTGGGCCGGCGCGATCGCGCGCCCGCTGGCCTCGCCGTTCTCCGGCGCCGTCGCGCTCGTCGTCTTCGTGGGAGCGGTCGTGATCTTGTGGGAGCTGGCGGCGCTGCCGTCGATGCTGTACCTCGGCCTGCGCGTCGACCGCCG
>DATEGZ010000154.1:0-24492 GCA_035279905.1 Vicinamibacterales bacterium | reverse complement strand
CGGTGGCGGACGCGGCGGACGTGGCGGCGGCGGTGGTGGTGGCGGAGGCGGCGGTGGTCGCGGCGGCGGCGGGGCGCAGCCTCCGGATCCGCAGTCGGACGGCGTCTGGCGCTCGCTCGACAAGGGCAAGACGTGGACGTTCATGTCCAACCAGAATCAGCGCCCGATGTACTTCAGCCAGATCCGCGTCGATCCGAATCGGCCGGACACGGTGTACGTCGGCGGCGTCAACCCGCAGAAGTCAACGGATGGCGGCAAGACGTTCCTGCCCATTCGCGGCATGGGTCACGTCGACAACCACGCGATCTGGATCGATCCGCTCAGCGGCACGCCGGCGACGGGAAAGACCGAGGCCAAGGAAAGCCAGCACGTCTTCTACGGCAATGACGGCGGCATGGACGTCTCGTACGACGGCGGCGCGACGTGGGAGTCGATCCGCATGCAGTCGGTCGCGCTCTCGTATCACGTCTCAGCAGACATGCGGCGGCCGTACTGGGTCTGCACGGGTCTGCAGGACAACGGCAGCTGGTGCGGACCGAGCTCGACGCGCACCGGCGGCATCCACCAGTGGAACTGGATCAGCGTCGGCGGCGGTGACGGTTTCCAGAGCGCGATCGATCCGACCGATCCGAACATCTTCTACACCGAGTCGCAGAACAACGGCATGCAGCGCTACGACCTGAACACGGGTCAGACGCAGAGCGTGAAGCCGAGCGTCCCGCAGCAAGGTGGCGGCGGTGCGGCTGGCGCGGGCGGCGGGGCCGGCGCGGGCGGTGGTGCAGCCGCTGCTGGCGGTGGCGGTGGATTCGGTGGCGGAGGCGGTGGCGGTGGTGGCGGGCGCGGTGGCGGGCGCGGGAACGTGATCAACACGCCCGAGGCGAACACGACCGTCCAGTTCAACTGGAACACGCCGATCCGTTTGTCGCCGCACAACCCGTCGACCGTGCTCGTCGGCGGCCGTCAGCTCTTCATCTCGCGCGACCGCGGACAGACGTGGACGATCAGCAAGTCGCTGGGCAAGAACATCGACCTCAACCAGCGGACGATCCTCGAGTACAAGTACAGCCTGCCCAGCTGCGGCCGCGGCAGCCGCGGGACACCGTGCATCCTGTCGCGCCACGACGGCTACGTGCAGGATGAGTACGGCTCGCTCACCGAGCTGGCGGAATCACCGGTACTGCCGGGCGTGATCTGGGCCGGCACCGACGACGGCAACCTGCAGCTCAGCAAGGACGGCGGCCTCACGTTCACGGAAGTCGGCGCGAAGCTCCCGGTCTCGAACCACGAGTACTACGTCTCGGGCATCGAGGCGTCGTGGTACGACGCGGGGACGGCGTACGTCGCGCTCGACGGTCACCGGAACGACGACGCGAAGCCCTACGTCTTCAAGACGACGGACTACGGCCAGACCTGGAAGGCGATCAGCTCCGATCTGCCGGCGTACGGCTGGGTGAACTCGATCCGCCAGGATCCGGTGAACCGCAACCTGCTCTACGCGCCGACGGAATTCGGCTTCTTCATCTCGCTCGACGACGGCGCGCACTGGAAGGCGTTCATGCCGAACCTGCCGACGTTCCGCGTCGACGACGTGCTCGTGCATCCGCGCGATCACGATCTGATTCTCGCCACGCACTCGCGCGGCATCTGGATCATGGACGACATCACGCCGCTGCAGACGATGACGTCGGACACGATGGCCAAGGACGCGGTGGTGTTCGAGCCGCGCGACGCCGTGATTTGGAAGGCCGATCGGAAGAACCAGACGGAAGTGCCCGGTGACAAGTGGTGGGAGGGCGAGGTCGCGCCGCGCGGCACGGCGATCGCCTACTGGCTGAAGAGCGCGGCCAGCGACGTCAAGGTCACGATCACCAACACGGCAACCAACCAGGCCGTCCGCACGTGCGTCGGCACGGGCAACGCCGGCCTCAACCGCTTCCAGTGGGCGATGACCGGCGATCAGCAGCCCGGCGGCGGTGGCGGTGGATTCGGCGGCGGTGGCGGCCGCGGTGGTCGCGGCGGACAGCCCGATCCGAACGCGGCACCAGCGCAGACCGGCCCGACGCCCTGCAGCGCCCCGGTGGGCGGCGGTGGTCGTGGTGGTGGCGGCGGCGGTGGCGGCTTCGGCGGAGGCGGGGGCGGCAACATCGGCCCCGGCGTCTACCGCGTGACGGTCACGGCGGCTGGGAAAGAGATTGGAACCCAGACGTTCAAGCTGCTCGAGGACACTTGGCTTAACGAAAAGTAGAACCGGGTTCGACGGGTTCTACCAGTTCGACGGGTTCCGCAGGTTCAAGAGCCTGAAGACAGCAACGCGGCGCTGGGCACGTGCCTGGCGCCGCGTTTTCCGTTTCGCTCACCGCGGAAGTTCGATCCTCGGAACCCGACGAACCTGTCGAACCTCGTCGAACCCGTCGAACTCATTTTGCCGTTTCCCCCGGTTTCAGTTCGAGCACTTCAATCCCAGTCCCCGCGAGCTCCTTCTTGAGGGCGGCGGGGGTTCCGGTGAGCAGCGGGAACGTGCCCCAGTGCATGGGCACGACCTGCTTCACGCCCAGCCAGCGCGCGGCGATCGCGGCGGTGTCGGGGCCCATCGTGTAGTGATCGCCAATCGGCAGGAACGCGATCGCGGGCCGGTAGATCTCTCCGATCATCTTCATGTCGCCGAACAGTCCCGTGTCGCCCGCGAAGTAGATCGTCGGCAGGCCCGGCGCGCGCAGCACGTAGCCCGCTCCCCCACCCGCGTAGATCACGTCGCCCGGCTCGTCGATCGATCCCGAATGCGTGGAGAACGTCATCGTCACCTTGATGCCCGCCACCTCCTGTGTACCGCCGGCGGCCATATCGCGCACGTCCTGCAGGCCCTTCGACGTGAAGTACATGCCGAGCTCGTACGGACAGACGACGGGCGCGCCGGTCGCGCGCGCGAGCGGGATCACGTCGCGTGAGTGATCGAGGTGGCCGTGTGAGACAAGGATCAGATCGAGCGGCTTGAACGCCTCGGGCTTCGACCACGCCTGCGGGCAGTTGGGATTGCTGAGCCACGGGTCGAACACAATGCGCTTGCCGCTCGGCAGTCCGAGGTGAAACGTCGAGTGTCCCAGCCAGGTGACGGATAGGGGCATGGCGTAATTGGGGTATTGGGTCATTGGGCTATTGGGCCATTGGCGATCAAACCCGCGCCAACAGACTTTACCGCGTGCTACCGGCCCTGGGCCTCCCACCGCGCCCGCTGCACCATGGCCCGATAACCCAATGGCCCAATAGCCCGATACAATGAAATTGATGTCCGGGATCGCTCCGCTCCAATTCATTCGCGGCCGCCGGGTGAAAGACGACGTGTTGTCGCGCGAACGCAAGCCCGAGTGGCTGAAGGTGCGCGCGCCGGGCTCACCCAACTACCTGCGGCTCAAAGAGCTGATGCGCGGCCTGAAGCTGCACACGGTGTGCGAGGAAGCGCACTGCCCGAACATCGGCGAGTGCTGGCACCATGGCACGGCGACGTTCATGATCATGGGCGACGTCTGCACGCGCGCGTGCGGGTACTGCAACGTCACGCATGGCGCGCCGATCGCGCTCGACGCGGACGAGCCGGAGAATCTGGCGCGCGCGGTCGAAACCCTCGCGCTCGACTACGTCGTCGTCACGTCGGTCGATCGCGATGATCTCGAGGACTTCGGCGCCGGTGTATTTGCCGCGACGGTGCGCGCGATCAAAGCGCGCCGGCCGGCCTGCCGCGTCGAGGTGCTGATCCCCGATTTCCAGGGCCACGAGGCGCCGCTGCGCGCCGTGCTCGACGCGCGCCCCGACATCCTCAACCACAACACCGAGACGGTGCCGCGCCTGTATCGGCAGGCGCGTCCGGGCGGCCGCTACACCCGCGCGCTCGAGCTGCTCGACCGCGCCCGACGGTGGGCGCCGGACATTCCCACGAAGACGGGCCTGATGGTCGGCCTCGGCGAGACGTGGGACGAGCTGGTTAACGTGTTCAAGGATCTTCGCCAGGTGGACTGCCAGATCCTCACGGTCGGTCAGTACCTGCGCCCCTCGCTCGCGCACCTGCCCATGGCGCGCTACTACACGCCCGACGAGTTCCGCGAGCTCAAGCGCATCGCGCTCGATCTGGGCTTCGGCCACGTGGAATCGGGCCCGCTCGTGCGGTCGTCGTACCACGCGCATGAGCAGGCGGAGAGCTTTCTCGCCACGAAGTAAGCAGGCTCGCTGAACTGGGGTTCCTGGAGGTTCCTTGGGGTTCCTTGGGGTTCCTTGGGGTTCCTTGGGGTTCCTTGGGGTTCCTTGGGGTTCCTTGGGGTTCCTTGGGGTTCCTTGGGGTTCCTTGGGGTTCCCCGGGGTTCCTCCGGTTCACTGTGTCATCGTCCAGCGACCCGGAACCGCATGGAACCCCCAGGAACCCCGTGGAACCCTTGGGAACCCCCAGGAACCCCAAGTGTCTAATCGTCCATGCTCGAAGTCCGCGATGTCTCCAAACGCTACGGCGCGCTGACGGCCGTCAGCCGCGTGAGCTTCACCGTCGGGCCAGGCGAGGTGCTGGGCTACCTCGGACCGAATGGGTCGGGCAAATCCACGACGGTGAAGATGCTCGTCGGGCTCATGCCGCCGACGACCGGCGCGATCCTGCTCGACGGGCAGGACATCCAGACCATCCTCACCGACTACAAGGCGCAGGTCGGCTACGTGCCCGAAGAAGCGCACGTCTACACGTATCTCACGGGCCCTGAGTACCTGCGGCTCGTCGGGCGGCTGCGCAGGATCGACGGGCCGGTGCTCGAGCGCAAGATCGATCGCCTGCTCGAGATCTTCAACCTCGACACGGACTACCACGCGCTGCTGTCCGCCTACTCGAAGGGCATGCGGCAGAAGATCCTGCTCTCGGCCGCGCTGCTCCACAACCCGCGCATCCTGGTGCTCGACGAGCCGGTGTCTGGCCTCGACGTATCGACCTCGCTCATGCTGCGCGGCGTCGTCCGCACGCTGGCCTCGAACGGACGGCTCGTGTTCTACAGCTCGCACGAGCTCGACACGATCGAGCGCATCAGCACGCGCGTGATCATCCTGCGTGCCGGGCAGGTCGTCGCCGACGACTCGGCGGCACGGCTGCGCGAGCTGATGAATTCGCCGTCGCTCGAGGACGTGTTCTCGCAGCTCGCCGTGCGCGAGAACGTCGAGGAGCTGGCGGGCGCGCTGGTCGAAACGATCGAATCGTGACCGAGTCCCTTCGGCCCGGCGAGGTCGGTCAGTGCCGCGCGCTCGCGCGCGCGTTCGTGTTTCGATTTTTCGAAAACGAGATCACCGCCGGATCGAGCGACCTGCGATCGTCGTTCTTCTGGCTCCTGAGCGTCCTTGTCCCGCCGGGGCTCTTCCTGCCCGTCATGGCGCTCATGAAATGGAGCCTCGCGAACTTCGTGTACGGGGCCGAAGGCGTGCGGCGTGTCGCGTGGTTCGACAAAACGATGTACCTCGGCTTCAGCATGATCGCGGCCGGAGTGGTGGCCGCGATTGTCTGGAACTCGCTGCTCGTTGACCGTCGCGACACGATCGTCCTGGGCGTGCAGCCGCTCCGCGGGCGGACGATCGTCGTCGCCAAGATCCTGGCGCTCGCTGTCTACATTGGGATCTTCGTCGCCGGCATGCACACGCTCGCGGCGTGCGCGTACGGGGCCTTCCTGGGGAATTTCGGCGACTTCCCCTTCATGTTCCGGGGCATCGCCGCGCACTTCATTGCGGCGTCGCTCGCGTCCGGTTTCGTGCTCGTCGGCGTGTGCGCGCTGCAAGGCGTACTCCTCGCCTCGCTTGGTCCGCGAATCTTCGCGCGCATCTCGCCGATCGTTCAGCTGCTCCTCGCCGTGCTCGTGTTCGAGAGTCTCCTCGTGCTGCCGACGGTGGGCGGATCGGCGATCAGATCGCTCGAGGCCGATGGTGTGGCGCCGCTTGTCGTGCGTCAGCACGGTCGCACGTTGACCGTCCATCCGGAGCGCGGACCGGACGCCGTGGCGCATGCGTGGGTGCCCAACACGCCGCCGATCTGGTTTCTCGGCGTGTACGAAACCGTCCTCGGCACGCCAGAACCGCGGCTGCGCGAGCTGGCTCGAACGGGATGGCTCTCGGTTGCCGCCGTGATCGGACTGGTCCTCATCACCTACCCGCTGGCGTACCGCCGGATGTCCATCGCGGCGGTGGAAAGCGTCGACGCGGGCGCCGGACGTCGAGCGCTTTTCTCACGCCACCTTCCGGCGCTCATCGCGCGCGATCCGACGACCCGGGCGGCCATGCAGTTCTTCCTCGCGACCCTCGCTCGCGTCGAGCGGCACCGCTTCGCGGTGGCGATGGCGGCCGGCGTCGCCCTCGCGCTGGTCGTCCCCGTCGCCGTGAGCTCAGTGTCGTTGCTCGACGAGCCGCTCGGCTGGCCAACGGTTCGGCTGCTGGCGATTCCGTTCTACGTGATGGCGTGCCTCACAATTGGATTGCGGTTCGCGGCGCTCTTGCCCGGCGATCTGCGCGCGTCGTGGGTCTTCGACGTGCTGGCGCCGGATCCGTGGCTTGCGCGATCAGGGACGTGGCGCGTGACCTTCCTGTTTGCGGTCGTGCCGATCACGCTGGCATTTCTGCCAGTCGCGTGGCGCGCGTGGGGTGGCTGGTTCGCCGTGTGCAACCTGCTGACGGGCCTCGCGCTGGGCACGCTCCTGATCGAGGTTATGTTGTGGCGCGTCGTCGCGATGCCCGGCGCCCAACCCTGGCGGCCCCGCCCGGGCCATCTGCGAACATGGTGGCCGGTCTACGTCCTCGGTTTCCTCTTTTTCACTGGAGTCTCACCGGCGGTGGCGTTGCTCGCCGTCCGGCAGCCGCTATCGCTGGCCGTGGAGCTCGGCGTGATCGTTCTCGCGACGTTGGTGCTGCGCTTTGCACGCCGCTCGACTGTCATCGTCGAAGAGAATGAAGACGACGCCCCGAAGCTCGAGGTGTTGAGTCTCAACTGATGACCGACCTATTGCACGTTCGTGACGCCATCATTCATTGCGAGCGCTGTCCGCGATTGCGCCGCTACTGCGAGCGCATCGGCCGCGAGAAGCGCGCGGCGTTCCGACACGACACGTACTGGGCGAAGCCGGTGCCCGGGTTTGGCGATCCTGCCGCGCAGATCGCCGTGATCGGGCTCGCCCCAGCCGCGCACGGGGCCAATCGCACGGGCCGCAATTTCACCGGCGACGGCGCCGGTGGCTCCGGCGATTTCCTGATGGCCGCGATGCACGCCAACGGCTTCGCCAATCAGCCGACGTCGCGCAGCCGCGACGACGGGCTGACGCTGACCGGCGCGTGGATCGCCGCGGCTGTTCGCTGCGCCCCGCCGGACAACAAACCCACACCACGCGAAGTCGCAACGTGCCATCCGCATCTGCGGGCCGAACTCGCGGCCCTGCCGAACATCCGCGTGTTCGTCGCGCTCGGCCGCATCGCGTATGACGCGGTCTGGCGGCTCATCGCCGAAGACCACGAAAAGCGGCTGCGTGCGGGCGGCGGCTGGCCGAAGAAACGGCCCGCGTTCGAGCACGCCGGCGTCTATCGCCTCCCGGGCGCCCCGACGATCGTGGCGGCGTATCACCCCAGCCGCCAGAACACGAATACCGGGCGCCTGACGCCCGCGATGCTGCGCCAGGCCTTTCGGCTGGCGCGGCGGGAGGCGCAGCGCCCGTAAGCGACCAAGCCGTTTGGCTCGTTGCGGTGTCTAACGTTCATCCGCAGGGACCTATGCATTCGTCTGCGCGCGCCGCAGTCGTGATGCTCTTGAGCTTGAGCGCCATTACGGTGCTTGGGCAGCAACCGATCTCGTTCCAGCCCGGACCGCTCGGCCGAATCTCTGGCCGGGTCGTCGACGCCGACTCCAGCCAACCGGTCGCGGGTGCCCGTGTATCGCTCAGCGACCCGGGCCGGCGACGGCAGGCGATCGCCGACGACAACGGCCGGTTCGTCTTCGAGGCCGTGCCCGCTGGAGTGTTTGAGCTCCTCGCCGATCTCGAGGGATATCGCGGGAGCGAGTTCGGCCAGCGCCAACCGCGGGGTTCCTGGCAGTGGTTCGACCTCGCAGACGGCGAGCAGGTTGCAGACGTCGCGCTGAAGATGTGGAGGATGGCGTCTCTCAGTGGCACCGTCCTCAGTGAGGGCGGCCAACCAGCGCCGGGAGTCACCGTTCAGGCGCTGCGTAAGATCGAAACGGAAGGACACGCAAGGTTCAGCATCGTTGGCCGGCCGTGCGTCACGGATCCAAGAGGCTCGTACTTCCTGTCGGACCTGACGCCCGGCGACTACGTGCTCGCGGCCACCGCGAGCCGGCATGGCGGATCGTTCGATCGAGGCGCGGCCAGCCTCACGCTGACGACGTACGCGCCGTCGGCTCTCGTCCCGGGCGATGCGACGGTCTTGACCCTGCGGAGCGGCGAGGATCGCCGGAATGTCGAGATTCGTCGGCGTCCCCTGCCTGCGCACACGGTCTCCGGGCGGCTCACCGATCCGCCGGGCGGACAGACGATCCCGCTGCATCTGGTGCCAACCGACTCGACGGGCTACATCGCGCCGCTCGCGACGCTCTCGACCTTCGCGGCGTCGGACGGCACGTTCAGTTTTCAGGGCGTCCCGCCTGGCGCGTACACGCTGAGCACCGTCGTGGTGCCTCGCGCCCAGTACACCCCTGGCTCGTTGTCGCTCAGGCAGGAACTCGGGACCGACGGTCAGTCGTTCGGCTTTCCCAACAGCGAGCGCGGCAGTCCGATCGCCCGACCGCCGGACGCGCCGACGTATTGGGTGGCTTCACCGTTGAATGTTGGCGACGCGGATGTCAACGCGGGCGACATTCTGATCCGGCAGGCGGCGCGGATCTCGGGACGCGTCGAGTTCGATCCGGCGGGCGATCGGCCGACCGTGGAACAGATGCGCCGGACGCCGCTGATCGTCATGGAATCGAACCGATCCGACCTGGGCACGTTCCCGGCCGGCGCGATCGAGGCGGACGGGCGCTTCCGGATGGTCGGGCTTCCGCCTGGCCAGTATTCGATCTGGATCCTCTCGCTCCTCGAGGGCGGCATGCGGGGATGGATCACGGCGTCCGTTCGCCAGGGCGCCCGCGAGTTGTCCGGCGCGACGTTTGACCTCGGCACGACCGACATCACCGACGTCGTCGTGACGCTCACGACGCGGCCGACCAGAATTTCAGGCGTCGCTCGAGACGAGACCGGTCGAGTGGATCCCGACGCGATGCTCTACGTGTTCCCCGCGGATCGGTCACGCTGGGGTGCGCTCGAAATGAACGCGCACTGGCCCATCGTGATGCGGCCTGCCCGAAGCGGAAAGTACACGACGTACGGCCTCGCGCCCGGCGGGTACGTCGTCAGCGCGCTCAGCAGCGACGCGCCCGATCCGCCTCGCACGTCCGCGGATGTGGAGCGGATCCTGCGCGCCGGCGTGCCGGTGACCGTGTCGCCCAACGAAACGCACGCGCTCGACCTCGTCGTGCGCCGATGGCAGCCGTAGCTACGCCGCCTACGCCGCGACGCGCTTGCGCAGATCCTCGAGATACGCGTCGATGCTCGCGTACGGCGAGAAGAAGAACTTCTGCATGAGGCGGAAGATCGGATTGAACACTTCCCCGTTCTCGGTGATCGTGATCTCCGTGCCGGCGCCGGCCGCACGCAGCTCGTACGTCCACGAGCCGCCGTACGGCAGCGACGGATCGGCGATGCGCATGACCAGGCGGTTGGGCGGCTCCAGCGCCTCGACGCGATACGGCACGACGCCCTGTTTGCCGTGCTCGCGGACGATCCGGCCTTTGCCGTCGTCTGGCGCCACGTCGACCTGTTTCACGTCGCGCCGCCATTCGGGCGCGCGCGAAAAATCGGTGATGACGTTGAACACGACGCCTGGCGCGGCCGCGATCGTCGTCGTCCGCGACGCACGATGCCCTTTCGGCAGCATCGACCCGACGAGCCCGGCGAACCCCGAGAGGCTCACGAGCGAAATAACGACGATGAGCGTCCATTTGAGCATGCGGCTACCGGCCCTTTCGCGATGGCGACGGACGAGACGCGCGTGCGAGCAGATCGAGCCCGGCGACCACGGCAAGACGCTCGCGCTCCGACAGCCGGTTGAACACGGTGCGCAGCCGCCACGCCTCGAGCACGGACGATCCGCGCACGGCGTCGACGCCCCTGGGCGTCAGCACGAGCCCCACCCGCCGGCGATCGCCGTCCGGCGTGGACTTGGCGACGTAGCCGAGCGATTCGAGTTCCGTCACCGCCTCGGACAGCGTCGATCGCGCGAGATCCATGTGACGCGCGAGTGACGAGAGCGTCGTGGGCGTGACGCGATCGAGGTGGACGAGGATCTCGGAATCGCGCGTCGACAGCCGGAACGTGTTGGAACGCCGCCGGATGTGGCGCGTGTGGCAGGCGTAGTAGACCTGGGGGTAGCTGAACTGCACCCGTTCGATGGCCTGGTCGATGGTCACGGCCTGAATCTAGCGGGCGCGCGATAGTTCGTCAAAACGAACGAACCGGGGAGCGATAATGCGGGACATGCGAGCGGTCCGGCGAGGCGGGCGGCTGCTGGTGATGGCGGCGCTGGCCGGAGGCCTGTCCGTGCCTCTGGCGAGCCAGGTGTCGTCACAGCCGCAGCCGGTCGCCACGGGCCTGATCCTTGGCCAGGTCGTCGACGCCGGGACCGGCCAGCCGATTGCGGGCACGGTCGTGGCGCTGATCGGCGGGCCTCCGCCGATCATGAACGGTCAACCGATCTCGCCGGAAGTGCAGATGATGATCGAGCAAAGCGGCGGGGTCGTCAGCGGCGGCCAGCGCGTGCTGACCGGCCCGCAAGGACAGTTCGTCTTTCATAGCCTCAAGAAAGGCAGCTATCGCCTGTCGGCGAGCGCGCCGGGGTACGTGCCCGGGCAATACGGCCAGCGCCGCGTGAACGGCGCGTCGAAACCCATCGAGCTCGAAGAAGGCGAGCACGTCGGCGACGCCTCGATCAAGCTGTGGAAGTACGCGTCGATTTCCGGCCGCGTCACCGATGACGCCGGCGAGCCGGCCGTGGGCATGCAGGTCCGGGTGCTGCGGGCGCAGGTCTCCGGCACCGCCAAGTCGTATCTGACCGCCGGAATCGTGCAGACCGACGATCGCGGCGTGTACCGCAGCAGCACGCTGATTCCGGGCGAGTACATCGTCGTCGTGCCGCAAACCGTCACGACAATGCCGATGTCGGTCGTGGAGGCGTACTACGAGGCGAGCCGCGCCGGCACGAGCTCGACGTTCGTGCGGCAGCTGAGCGAGTCGAACGCGCCGTTCCCATCGATCGGTCCAAGCCTGCGTGTCGGGGATTATCAAGTCGGTCCGACGAACGGCCGAGGCCTGACGGCGCTGCTGTCCGACGACCGCAGTCACGTCATGGCGTTCGCAACCACGTACTATCCGGCCGCGCCGAACTCGAGCGACGCGAGCGTCGTGAAGCTTGCGTCCGGTCAGGATCAGACTGGCGCTGACATCCAGCTTCGCCTGGTGCCGACGGTGACGGTCTCGGGCACCGTCAGCGACGCCGGCGGCCCCGTGCGCAACACCGGCGTGCGGTTGGTTCCAGTGAGCGTCACGGGCACGTCGACCGATGTCGGTCTCGAAGCCGCGACGACGGCGACCGACGCCAGCGGGGCGTTCGCGCTGCTGGGCGTCCCTCCGGGTCAATACACGCTGAAAGTGCGCCGAGTGCCGCAACCGTCGTTCGACAATGCGTCGCGGATCACGATCGCGTCGAGCTCGGGCGGGATGACGATCATGTCGTCGATGCCGGCAGGTGACCCGTCCGTGCCGACGCCTCCCACCGGTCCTGCGCTCTTCGCGGAGTTGCCCGTCTCCGTCGCGGAACACGACGTCAGGGATCTGCCGGTCACGCTGCGCGCCGGCGCGCACGTCAGCGGCCGGATCGTCTTCGAAGGCTCGGCGCCGCCGCCGGCCCCGGCCGCGATCCAGCGGATGCTCCCGATCCTGTCGAACATCGACGTGTCGTTCGCCGCCTCGGGCCCGGGAACCACGACGCCCGACGGACAGTTCACGACGTCGGGCTATCCGCCGGGCCGGTACTTCGTGAACGTCGGCGCGCCCGGCATGCCGGCCTGGACGCTTCAGTCCGTGACGCTCGGCGGCCGGAATCTCGACGAGTCGCCGCTCGAGCTCGGCACGTCGGACATCGGCGGCGTGATCGTCACGCTCACCGATCATCCGAGCGAGATCCGCGGCACGGTGCACGCGGCAAGCAGCGCCTCGACGGCGACGACCGAGCTCGACGCCACCGTCATCGTCTTTCCGTCGAACTACCGCGACTGGATCGACCACGGGATGAGCGGCCGCCGCCAGCGGAGCGCCACCGTCGGCAGGAGCGGGACGTTCACGCTCACCGGATTGCCGCCGGGCGATTACCTCGCGGCCGCGGTCAATCCGGAAGCGATCGAGAACACGCGCGATCCGAAGGCATTCGACGCGCTCGCGCGCGTCGCGTCGCACTTCGCGCTGACGGCCGGCGAGAAGAAGTCGATCGATCTGACCGTCGTGCAGATCCGGTGACGCGATGACCACGCGGCTGCCGCTCATCGTCTTGCTCGCCGCCCTCACGATTGCGGCCGCGCCCGCGGCCCAGCAGACTTCGCGCGACACACCCGGCGCGGTGTTCGGCACCGCGGCCATTTCAGGCACGCTCGTGACCGATGACGATGACAAGCGGCCGATTCGGCGGGCGATCATGTCGCTCAACGCGGGGGACCCGACTCGGGGACGGATGGCGATCACGGACGATCAGGGCCGCTTCACGTTTCCTGATTTGCCGGCCGGGAAGTACACGCTGAGCGGCGCGCGGCCGGCGTATGTCAACGCGTACTACGGCGCGCGTCAGTCGTGGCGCGGCCCGGCCTCGCCCATCGTGCTGGCCGACGGCCAGCAGCTGACGGTGGCCATGCGCATGACGCACGGCGCGGTCGTCGCCGGCACGCTGTTCGACTCGCTCGGACGCCCGCAGCCGAATGCCCGCGTCATGGCCGTCCAGTTCCGCATGGTCGCCGGCGAACGGCAAGTGCAAGTGCAGCTTGCCGGCAACTTCAACGGGCAAACAGACGACCGCGGGACGTATCGGATCTACGGCCTTCCGCCAGGCGAGTACGCCATCGCGGCGTCGATCCAGGGCAATCCCGACCTGCGCCAGATCACGCCGGCCGAGATTCAGTGGGCGCAGCAGCAAATCCAGCGCGGCGGCCAGGCCACGCCGGGAGGAGCGTCGCCGTGGCTCGGCGGCCCGCCGCCAGCACCGGGGCCGTCCATCGGGTACGCGCCGATGTTCTACCCGGGCACCGCAGATCCTGGCGCGGCCGCGTTGGTCACGCTCGGGCGCGGCGAGGTTCGCGAGGGCGTCGATTTCCCGATGCAGTTCGTCGCCACGTCGCACATCGACGGCACCATCGTCGACGCCGACGGCCGGCCCGCGACGGCGGCGATCCTCAACCTGATCGCGAAGCGTTCGATTCCGCTGCTCATGCCCATGGGCGGCAACTCGTCGCGGACGGACAACTCGGGCAAGTTCTCGTTCGCGGGCGTGTTGCCGGGGGACTACACGCTGGTCGCGCGCGCGCAGACCGGACCGGCCCCCGCGCGCGGCGGCGGTCCATCGGCGCGACCCATGCTGTGGGCGCAGCAGGATCTGTCGGTCGCCGGCGGCGATCTGAACGGGTTGTCGTTGCGGCTGCAACCCGGCCTCAGCATCTCGGGCCGCGTCGCGTTCGACGGCACGGCGGCGCCGCCGCCGGATCTCACGCGGATTCGCGTGTCGCTCGGCCCCGCGCAGAACGGCGGCACGTCCGTGCTTCTCGGCGATCCGCAGATGAACGCGGACGGCACCTTCACGTTCCAGGGCGCGACGCCGGGACGATACCGCGTGGGCGCCTCGGTGCCGCAGGGGCCCGGCGCGGTCGCCGTGGGCGCGACGGCCGTGGCGCCCGCGCCGACGTGGTGGCTGAAGTCCGTCGTCTACAACGGCGTGGACACGCTCGACTCCGCGCTCGAGATTTCGAACGCCGATCTTTCCGGCATCGTGATCACGTTTACCGACCGGCCGACGAACCTGTCCGGCCGGCTGATCGACGCCGCGGGCCGCGCGGCCACCGACTACTGGGTGGTCGCGTTCCCGTCGACTCGCGAATTGTGGGCGCCGAACTCGCGGCGAATTCGTACAGCGCGGCCGGACATCGAGGGCGAGTTCGAGATCGCGGGACTGCCGCCCGGCGACTACGGCCTGGTCGCGCTCACCGATCTCGATCAGGCGGATCTGAGCGATCCCGCGTTCCTCGAGCAGCTCGCGGCGGCGTCGGTGAAGATCGCGCTCGCCGACGGCGAGAAGAAGAAACAGGATCTCAAGCTGAGCGGGGGATCGCCCGACTGACGTCGGCCGCCTGCGTTTCGAAGAGCCGCACGCGGCGCAGCCAGACGTCGCCCAGCCACAACCCGAGCGCGAGGATCACGAGGCCCGGCCAGAGCGCGCGCCGGGCCGACGTGCGCGTGCCGGTGTTCTTGAGCGCGTCTGGCGTGGGCTTGACGGCGCCGCCCGTCGCGTCCGCGATCGCCTTCAACGCGGCCTCGTCGGCCGGACGCAAGCGGTACTCCTCGTTCAAATCAGGCAGGACGACGCGCGTCGCGGTGGACGCTTCGCTGCCGGTGAGGTTGAGCGACAGCGCATCGGCCGCGTCAACGACGACGGTGGCTTCGTAGCGTCCCGGCGCGGTCTGGTGCGCCGGCACGTCCGTCTTGAGCCCGCGCGCGGACTCGATGTGCACCGTCGGCTTGAGGAGATCGCGGTACTTGCCGTTCGGGTCGCGCGCCTCGACCGCGAGCGCGAGCGATCGCGTTCCCGCGCGCACGGGCCCCGGCGTGACGTCGAGCGTGACCGGCGGCTGCGGCTGGCGCTGCACCGCGCGCACGATCGACGCGAAAAACGGTCCGTAGCCGCGCCACTTGATCCAGTCCGTGGCCCAGCGATCTTTTACGTCCGACGCGAACACCGCGGTGCGGCCCAGGCCGATCGGCCAGAACGCGAGCAGCGGATCCTTGTCGGGCGTCTCGACGAGCCCGAGCGCGCCGTCCTTCAGCACGGTCGCGGTGCGGCCGCGCAGCGCCGGCGCGGTCGCGAGATCGATGCCCTCGAGGAAGCCGCGCGTCTTCATCACCGCTTTGAGCGGCTTCTCGTCGAAGCTCGGGTTGGTCGCGTTCTTCGCTTCCTTCACGAAGATCTGCGGCACTTCCTTCGCGTCCTCGACGACGTAGCTGCGGCCCTTGCCCCAGGTCGCGATGTTGCCGAGCAGTTCGCGATCCGCGGCCGGCCCGACGGCGATCGACGACACCGTCATCTTCTCGCCCACCATCTTCTTGACGAGGCCTTCGTAGTCGTCCGGATACGACCGGCCGTCCGAGAGCAGGACGACGTGCTTGGCGCGCGCGCGGGCGTTCTTGAGCGCGAGATACGCCTGCTCGATCGCGGGATAGATCAGCGTGTGGCCGGACGGCTCGATCGCGGCGACGGCCTTGCGAATCATGTCGCGGTTCTTGCCGACGTTGCGCAGCGTGACGTCCCAGTTCAGCTCGTCGTTGAAGGTGACGACGCCGACCATCTGCTCATCGGTCATGACGTCGATGGCGGCCTGCGCGGCGCTCTTGCAGAGCTCCATCTGCTGGCCGGCCATGCTCCACGACTTGTCGAGCACGATGATGAGCGCGACCTCCGGCTCGTCCTTCCGCTCGAACGTCACGGGCGTGAGGCGCTCGAGCTCCGTCTTCCGGTAGCCGCCGCTGCCACCCTCGCCGAACACCGACTCGCCGCCGGCGACGAAGAGCCCGCCGCCCCGCTGCTCGACCCAGGTCGAGAGCGCGGTCATGCCGGCGTCGGGAATCGCGACGCGCGGCACGTCGCTGAGGATCACGACGTCCCACGGCTCGAGCGCGGCCGCCGTGGTCGGAATCGCGGGCGGCGCCCCGACCGTCACCGCAAAACCGGACTGTGTCAGCGCGTTCTGCAGATACTTCGCGCTCGCGGGCGTGCTGTCGATGTACAGAACTCTCGCTTGCGGCCCGACGACGACCTCGCGGCGCAGTTCGTTGTTGGCGGCGAGCGGATCGCGCTCGGCGTTGACGACCGCCGTGAGCACGCGCGAACCGGGCTGATCGAACGTGACGTCGAACGGCACCGCCGTCTGGCCGGCCGGCAGCGGCACGACGCGGCTGCCCAGCACGCGCTTGCCGTCGCGCAGCTCGACGAGCGCCGAAACGGGACGCTGGCTGCCGACCATCACGGCCGCCGTCACGAGCGCCCCGGGGACGACGCGCGAGGGCAGCGCGATCTCGTCGACCCACGTGTCGCCCAGGTCGCGCGGCGTCATCGGCTCGACCGACACGGGCACGCCCGCGGCGGCCAGGCGCTCGACCGCCGCGCGCGAATCGCCGGCGGTCTCTCGGCCATCGGAGAACAGCACAACACGCGGCACCGCGCCGGGCCGCAGTTCCGCGCGCGCCGCGTCCAGGCCGCGTTCGACGTCCGTGCTCGAGCGATCGACCACGTCGCGCTGCCCCGCTTTCACGTCGCGCTCCGCAAGCGCGCGCAGCGCCGCGGTGTCGTCGATCGCCGCCGCATCGGCGCCGAAGACGACGATCCGGCTGTGCGCCGGACGAAGTGCGCCGTTGAGATCGTCGATACGCTTCGCCGCGGCCGCGATCGCCTGGCCGGACGTGCTCGCCGACACGTCCACTGCGTAGACGATCGATTCCTGCGACGATCCGAGCGACACGACCGGCCGCGCGAGCGCGATCGCAAGCGCCGCGACGAGCAGGCACCGGATGACCGTCTGGAGCAGCCGCTGCCGCGGATTGAAGTTCGTCCGCGCGTACCGGCGCCCGATCCACACGATCGGCACGGCGGCGAGCAGCCAGAGCGCGGCGGGAGCAGTGAGCGTCAGCGACATGTCACACCGTGATCCGCCGTTGCCACGTCCACCACTCGACGGTCACGAGCACGAGCGCCGCGCCCGCCAGGTACAGCCACCACGGGCGGCCCGCCGGCGGGTTGTCGCCCGGCCCAGCCGCCGAATTCGCCAGCGTCGTCCGCGTGAGATTCGAAGTCTCCGGCGTGCCGGGATTGACCGCGATCGTCTGATGCGAGCCGCCGGCTTCCACGTCGTAGAAGCCGCCGGCGGTGAGCCTCGCGTACGACGCGTTGCCGGCGCGCGCGAGCGCGACCGCGCGGCTGTCCGGCCCGGTCACCTTCGACGTGCTCGCGGGCAGCGCGACCAGGCCCGGCCCGCGGGGATCGCCGCTCGCCGGACGGCCCAGCCACTCGAGCGAGTTCCCGATGAGCACGGGAAACGCCGCGGCAAACGCCAGGTTGGAGTCGCCGAGGCCGAACGTCACGATGACCAGACGACGATCCGCGCGATCGACGACCTCGATCAGCGGTGTGCCCTGATCGGATTGCGCGATGGGCGTGATGCCGTCTCCGTCATAGGCGTAGGCCCGGCCGACGTCCACGGTCACCGGATCGATCCCGGCCAGCACGTCGTGCGTCCCGGCATGCGACCAGCGGGGCGTGCGCTCGATCGCGCCGACGCGGCCGAGCCAGGCCGAAGCCGGCGGCGCGAGGCAGAGGGCCGGTACCGACGGCGCTTCCGCCGGCAGCCAGCGATCAAAGATGACGATGCCTTCGCGCACCGGCTTGTAGGCAGCGGGCGTGACGAACGCCGGCGTGACGCCCGGGGCATGTTGCAGCAGCGCCGCCAGCGGCGCCGGCTGATCCGTGACCACCGTCACCGCGAGCGGCTGCGCGACCGCAATCCACGCCACGGCATCATCGTCATCCTCGAGCGCATCCTGCTTGGCGCTCACGTGCGCCTGCAGGCGCGGATCGCCCGTCGCCGCGAGCGGCACGACCTGGCGCGCGGCCTCGCCCGCGCCCATGTCGACCGACTGATCGAACAGCGAATCGCTGCCGCGCGTGAGCGTGATGTGCACCGACTGCGGCGAGGCCGAGTAGTTGGCGACCTCGAGGTAGGCTTCCCCGCCACCGTCGGCGGAGGTCGCGGGCCGCACGGCCATCGCGGTCACGGCCACGTTCGGCGCGGCCTCGAAGACCGAGTGGACGACGACGGAAGCGTCGAGCGGACGCTCGCGCGCGCCGTCGGTGACGAAATGCACGGCGTCGGTGCCCGTCACGCGCGGCCAGGGCACGTCGGCGCCGCCCACGGGCGTCAGGCGATCGAGCGCGCTCTCGAGCAATGCCGTGTCCGACGTCGGACCCTCGATGAGCCCCTCGCCCGTCGTCGCAAGCGAGACGTCGCCGCCGCCGGTGGACGACATCAAGCGGCGCGCCATCGCGACGGCGTGCTGCCAGCGCGTGCGTCCGTCGTTGGTCTTCGCCGACATCGACGTGGACGAATCGAGCACGACGAGCAGGCGGCCGCGGCCCGTGGCGTTGACGCGCGGCGCGGGACGCGCGACCGCGAGCGCCAGGAGAATCGCGACGAGCACGGTGGCGACGAGCGACACCGCGCGGCGGACTTTTTCCCACCAGGTGACGGCGCGAGCGTGATCGAACACGCGGCGCCACAACAGAAGCGACGGCACGTCGATTCGCGGCGGCCGCACCTTGCGGAAGAAGAGCCACGCGGCAAACGCGCCAATCGCGGCGACGAGCAGCCACGCCTGCCATGCGGGCATCGCGAGGAAGCTCATGCGAGAAACCGGCCTTTGCGGAAGGTCTGGAGGATGACGTCCTCGAACGGCGCCTCGGCGTCCGCGCGGACGAAGCCGAGGTTGTAGCGGCCGCAGAAGTGCTCGAGCTCGCTCGCGTGCGACTGCCACGCCTCGCGGTAGGCGGCCGCGAGCGCGGGCGTGACGTCCACGTCGCGCACGTCGCCGGTCTCGGTGTCCACGAAGCGCGCTTCACCGAACACGCCCGGATCGCGATCGGCCGCGGACGCCACGTGGACGACGAAGACGTCGTGCCCGAGCGCCGAGAGAATCTTGAGCCCGGGCTCGAAGCCCTTGGGATCGAGGAAGTCGGAAATCACGACCGCGAGCCCGCGCTGCCGCCCGCGCGAGGCGAACGACGAGAACGCCTCCCGCAGATCGGTGGGCCCCGTGGAATCCAGCCGCTCGAGCTGCTCGAACACGCGGAAGATCCGGCCCTTGCCGCGTCCGGGATTGGTCTCATTGCCGAGCGTGCCCGCGAACGGCAGGATCGTGATGCGATCCAGGTGCGCCAGGCCGACGTAGGTCAATGCCGCCGCGATCCGCCGCGCCTGATCGAACTTCGCGGTCTCGGCCATCGACCGGCTCGCGTCGATGAACAAATAGATCGGCAGGTCCTGCTCTTCGTCGAAGAGCCGGAGGAGCAGCCGGTTGAGCCGCTGATAGGCCTTCCAGTCGATGTGCCTGAAGTCGTCGCCGGCCGCGTACTGCCGGTGGTCGGCGAATTCGAGCCCGCGCCCGCGCTTGGGCGCCAGCCGATCGGCCCGGTTCTGCCCGGCGAACGCCCGTTTCGAGACGACGTGCAGGTATTCGAGCTTCTTCAGGAAGTCGTCTTCGAAGCGCAGTCCCATGTCATTCCGTCGCCACCGTGGTGAGCAGCTCGTTGACGATCGTATCGGGATTCACCTGCTCCGCCTCGCCTTCGAAGTTGAGCAGGAGGCGATGCCGCAACGCCGCCAGCGCGTGCGCGCGGATGTCCTCGACCGAGACGAACGCCTGGCCGCGCGTGAGCGCGTGGATCTTGCCGGCGAGCACGAGCGCCTGCGCCGCGCGCGGGCTCGCGCCGTACCGCACGTATTTCTTGACGAGCGGCGTCGCGTACGGCGACTCCGGGTGGCTCGCCAGCGTCAGGCGGATCGCGTAGGCCTGGACGGGCTTGGCGATCGGCACCGATCGCGAGACCTCGCGCATCTGCAGAATCTCCGGCCCGTCCATCACGCGCGTCACCTCGGCGTGCGCCGTCTGCGTGGTGCGCTCGATGATGGCGTGCATCGCGCTCTCGGCGGGATACATCACCTTCAGCTTGAAGAAGAACCGATCGAGCTGCGCTTCGGGCAGCGGATACGTGCCCTCCATCTCGAGCGGGTTCTGCGTCGCGAGCACGAGGAACGGCTGGTCGAGCGGATAGGTCTGCTTGCCGACCGTGACGCTCATCTCCTGCATCGCCTCGAGTAGCGCGGACTGCGTCTTCGGCGTCGCGCGGTTGATCTCGTCGGCCAGCACGACGTTCGCGAAGATCGGCCCCTGCTGGAACTCGAAGAACATCCCGCCGTGCGAGTGCTCCTGGACGATGTTCGTGCCGACGATGTCGGCGGGCATCAGGTCCGGCGTGAACTGGATGCGCGAGAACTTGAGATGCAGGACGTTGGCGAGCGTGTGGACCAGGCTCGTCTTGCCGACGCCCGGAATGCCCTCGAGCAGCACGTGCCCGCCGGCAAGCAGGCTCGTCACCGTGGCGGAGACGATCTCCTCGTTGCCGACGATGAAGCGTCCGACCTCACTCGTAATACGGGTGAAACGTTCGCGGAACAGATCGATATTTTGGGCGACGGTCGTTGGCGTCATCGGCGAATAAAGTACTGCAAAACGAGCGGCTTGCGCGCGTCGGGAACGGGTGGCGGTGGAAGTGTCCGGCTTGGGTCAACGGCCGGCGGCGCCACGACATGCGTGAAGCCCAGCGCTGACTTGCTTTGTTCGGTCTTGCGGCGGATATCTTCGTTGGCGACATTCTGCCCCAGAGTATCCGCGCTCGCTTCGATCAATTCCTGGCGAAGCGCCTGCGCGATCTGCGAGGCGTTGATGTTGCCGGGCTTGGCGCCCGAGTTGCCGCCGGCGCCCGCGCGCGAATCGCCGCCCATCGAGCCGGCCCCGGCGAGCATCATCTGCCCGCTCGGGTCGCTCGCGGCCTCGCGCGAGAGCTGCATCGCAGCCTGCGCCGCGCTCGCCTCGTTCGCCTGGGCGCCTTCAGAGGCCTTGCCGAGCTGGCCCGCGTCCGACGAGGCGGACGCGTTCTGCGACTCGCCCTGCCGCTCCCCCACGCGAGGATTCGAAAGTTTGTCGGCGAGCTCCTTCAGCTGCTCGCGCATGTCCTCGGGCAACCCGGCTTCGGCCGCCGCGGCCTTCGCGCGGTCCGCGAGCGATCGCTTGTCGCCCTTGGGGTCGGCCGCTGCCGCCTCCTGCGCGCGCTTGGCGAGCTCGGCGAGCTTCGGATCGAGCGAGGGATCCAGCTTCGAGAGCAGATCCTCGAGATCCTTCATCTTCGCGTTGGCTTCGGCCGCCTTCATCTTGCCGGCTTCGATCTGTTTCAGCAGATCCTCGAGGCGCCTGCGCACGTCGGGCGGCAGAATCGCTTCGAGCGGAAGGTCAGCGGTGTCGACCGCGGCGCCGGGCTTGACGCTCACGACGGCGCGGCGCGCAGGCAGCCGCACGGTGACGATCGCCGCGAGTGCGATCAGGACGGCCGTCACCACCCACGCGCGCGTGGCGCGGACGGGTGGATAGAAGTCGCTCCACTGGAGCACGGTCAATCGCTCGGCCGCGCGCTCGACGTGGAAGCTGGCCCAGGGATCCGCCTCGCGCTGCTCCGAAAACCAGAACGCGCTGCGCAGCTCGCCGCGCAGGCCGGCGTCGGCGTCGAGCGACGCGGCCATCAGATCGGTCGCGGCCGGCGCGCGCCGCCGCCAGAGAAACCAGGCACCCAGACCTGCGGCAACCAGCGCCAGGCCGGCCCAGGTCGTCACCATCGGCCAGCCGAGCAGGCGCGCGAGCGCCGTGGTCATGAGCGCGACGGCGGCCACCCAGGGGGCGATCCGCGCGAGCTCGCGCACGGCGCGTCTGGCGCGGCGGCGGGACAAGCCCTCCGTCACACGCTGGCGAACGACGTCGCGAGCCGAAGGGTCCATGGCCATGCTGGTGAAACGCTATGCCCGTTTCTTCGGTTTGTAAACGTGCGTCGACTGCCCGAAGAACATCTCGGCCGCTTCCATGAGCGTTTCCGAAAGCGTCGGGTGCGGGTGGATGCTGAGCTTCAGGTCGGTCGCGAGCGCGGCCATTTCGACCGCGAGGACGCCTTCAGCGATGAGCTCGCCCGCGCCGGATCCGACGATCCCGACGCCGAGAATCCGCTCGGTGGCCGGATCGATCACGAGCTTCGTCAGACCGTCGGGCCGATCGATGGCAATCGCGCGGCCGAGCGCGGCCCACGGGAACTTGGCGATCTCGACGCGGCGGCCCTGCTTCTGCGCCTCGGTCTCGGTCAGGCCGCACCACGCGACCTCGGGGTCGGTGAAGACGACCGCCGGGATCGCCTGCGGCTCGAACGCGGTGCGATGGCCCAGCGCGGCTTCGACCGCGACGCGCGCCTCGTGCGACGCCTTGTGCGCGAGCATCGGCTCCCCGACGACGTCGCCAATCGCGAAAATCGTCGGCTCCGCCGTGCGCCGCGCGGCGTCGACGACGATGAACCCGCGCTGATCGACCGCGACCTTCGTCTTGTCGAGCCCCGGCACGGCCGAGTTCGGTTTGCGGCCGACCGACACGAGCACGCGGTCGAACGTCTGCTCCTTGTCCGCGGGCGCGAGGTCCGCGCCGTCGATCTTCACGGCGACGCCCTTGCCCGTGTCCTTCATCTCCGTCACGCGCGCGTTGACGAGCACCTTGTGCATCGTCTGTTCCATGCGCTTGGCGAGCACGGCCACGAGATCGCGATCGGCGCCGGGCAGCAGCCCCGGCGTCATCTCGACGACGGTGACTTTCGTGCCGAGCGCGGCGTAGACCGATCCGAGCTCGAGGCCGATGTAGCCGCCGCCGACGACGAGCAGCGTCTTCGGCACATCGGGCAGGTCGAGCGCGGCGGTCGAATCCATCACGCGCGGGCTGTCGATCGACAGGCCCGGCACGGTCGCCGGCCGCGATCCGGTCGCGACGATCGCGTGCTCGAACGTCAGCGTGTCGTTGCCCGACGGCTTGCCGTCCTTGTCGAGCAGGTCGATCGAAATCGACGTCGGGCTCGTGAACGTCGCCTTGCCGCGAATGTAGTTCACCTTGCGGAACTTGCCGACCTGGCCGACGCCGCTCGTGAGCTTCTGGACGACCTGATCCTTGAACGCGCGCAGCTTCGCGACGTCGATCTTCGGCTCGCCAAAGCTCACGCCCCAGCTGGACGCGTGATGCGCTTCGGTGATCACCTTCGCCACGTGCAGCAGCGCCTTCGACGGAATGCAGCCGCGATAGAGACACACGCCGCCCGGGTTGAGCTCGGTGTCGACCATCGCGACCGACATGCCGAGATCCGCGGCGTAGTACGCGGCGGCGTACCCGCCGGGGCCGGCACCAATGACCACTAACTGGACAGAAGCCATGATTAATAAGGGATCAACTTAGAACTTAGAACTCAAAACTCAGAACTTCGGAATCCAGTCTGCAGTTCTAAGTTTGAAGTTCTAAGTTCGAAGTTGATCATAACAACATTGTGAGCGGCTGCTCGAGCCCGTCGGCGACGAAGCGGAGGAACCGCGCGGCGTCCGCGCCGTCAATCGCCCGGTGATCGTAGGACAGCGACAGCGGCAGCATGTGCCGCGGCACGAACTGGCCCGCCCCGAGCGCAGTCGAGGGGTCTTTCCACACGGGCTCGATCGTCGTCCGCGACATGCCGAGGATCGCGACTTCCGGCTGGTTGAGGATCGGCGTGAATGCCGTGCCGCCGATGCCGCCGAGGTTCGTGATCGACAACACGCCGCCCGACATCTCGTCGAGGCCGAGCTTCTTGTCGCGCGCCTTCTGCGAGAGCGCGGCCAGGTCGCTCGCGATTTCCGTGATCGTCTTGCGATCGGCGTCGCGAATCACCGGCACGAGCAGGCCGTTGGGCGTGTCCACGGCGACACCGATGTGACAGTACTTCTTGAACACGATCGCGTTGTGCGCCATGTCCACCGACGAGGCAAACTGCGGGTACTTCGCGATGGCGGCCGCGACGATCTTGATCGTGATGGCCGTGACGGTCAGCTTGCCGCCGGCTTTCTCGACGCGCGCGCCGTACGCCTTGCGGAAATCCTCGAGCGCGGTGACGTCCGCCTTGTCGTGCTGCGTGACGTGCGGCGCGCGCCACGCGGTCGTCAGGTGCTCCGCCGTCTTGCGGCGGATGTTCGACATCGGCCGCACCTCGACCTCGCCCCACTTCGCGAAATCCGGGAGGGCGACCGGCGAGAACGCCGGCGCGGCGCCACCGCCCGCCAGCACGGCCTTCACGTGATCCTTCACGTCGTCCTGGCCGATCCGGCCGCCGGGGCCGGTGCCAGGGACGCTCGCGATGTCGACGCCCAACTCGCGCGCGTATCGGCGGACCGACGGCGCGGCCGGCACGGACCCCGCAGGCTCGACCGCCAGCGCCGCGGCA
>DATEGZ010000153.1:0-47126 GCA_035279905.1 Vicinamibacterales bacterium | reverse complement strand
CTGCATTCGCCGGTTTCGCGCGCAGGATCCCGCCATCACCTACGCGCACGTCAAGGCGAGCGTGCGTCTGCTCGAGGGCTACCTCGAGACCGTGCGCGATTCGCGCTGGTAACGCGGACGAGGCTCGCGAGCAGGCTCGCGAGCTAGCTACGCGGCGCTCGCCGCTTCACGGCATTCCCGACGGACGTCGGCGGGGACGAGCCGCCACAGCAGCCAGGCCCCGAGCGGCAGCAGCACGACGTCGTCGAGCTGGCCGAGCACGGGGATGAAGTCCGGGATGAGATCGATCGGGCTCACTGCGTACGCGAGCAGCGCGCCGGCCAGCCACTTAGCAGATCGCGGCGTGCGCGGATGTCGCGCGACGAGCGCGATCGCTCGAGCCTCGCGCGCCAGTCGAGCGATGATCCGCGGTCGAGCCATCGGTGTGAGCGTCAGCGCGGGGGCATGATCGGCAGGTCGGGCACCCAATCCATCTTGGACCCGTCGTCGGTCTTCCGCTCGATGGCGCGGCGGATCGCGTCAACCTTGTCTGGTGGACATGGCTTGACCGGCTCTTTGCCCTTGCGGTTGGGCGCGTCCTGAACCGGATAACCCATCTGTCTCAGAACGTCTGCGATACAGCAGGTCTGCGCTACGAACCCAGCCGACAGCCGCACTTCCTCCGCGATCGCTCTGTAGGTCGGCGGTTTGCCCTTTGGCGTGGGCGGCAGTGCGAAGGGCATAACTACCTTCCCCCTTGATGAGCGAAGAATTCTTTTCGTGACGGGCAGCCGCTGTCGCCGTGTGACCTCAGTGTGACCTCAGCGATCTGGTGGTCCGCGACGACGGATCGAATTTGATGATTTGCCGAGGAAAAACTGGTGCCGAGGGGCAGAATCGAACTGCCGACACCGTGATTTTCAGACTCACGAAACGGACGCCGGCTCCGCGCAGTGCCCGTCATTTGCGCGCAGCCGTTTCTTTTCCACCATAGCGATCCACGTAGCGCAATGGAGTCTTGTCCCCAATTGTCACGCCATTCACCGGGTGCTCGTCTTTGTTTGGGATCGTGCCGCACCCCTTCTTTCGCTGGATCCACTGGACAACACCTTTCCGCGTCAGCTTCGCCATGTCGACTGGACCGCCGACAAACCTAGACCCATCGGGATATCGCGCACTATCCTCCTGATACGTCAGTTTGACTAGCTGTTCAATGATGCTGGGTGGAAATTTGTCAGTCGGTCCGAACACCGCGTCACGTATACGCTGGTGAACAGCGACCTTGGATGTCGCGGTGTTCAGCGGTTGTTTCTCGACATAGGATGTCGCCACTTGAGATCGACCGAACGCTTCGATCCATGTGCCATCCATTGGGGGAACCGGCGAAGGAATCAAGATCGTGACGGGCGGACCGACAACGCCGCCCGGGAACGTTACCGAGCCGATCGTCAAGATCGGCTCCGCGAATGAGATATCTCCGTTGAGTTCAACTCCGGCGAAGAACCCCTGCACAAACAGCTGGCCGCGTGCCGGGAACGTTTGTCCGTAAAGGCCCTTCTCCAATCCGTGCCGGATCCGGAAATCCATATTCCATGCCCAGATCTCGGCGATCGACAGAATCGATTCATTTGGACTCGTCATCCATTGCGGATCGAACTTGTAACCCGCGACTGCTTCCGTCGCAAGCGCTTGGGCATCGTAGAAGATCTGGCCCGGCAGATTCTGAAACGATTCGCTTTGATCACCGAAGCGCGTTCGGCCGGCAGCCGCGAATATCACGGTCGGTGACAGCTGGATGAGCTTGCAGCGATCGTCCACGGTTCGATCGAACGCTTGAAGATTGTTTTCGAACCGCACCAGGCCGCTTCGGCTGTCGGCCGCGAGAATTAGCTGCTGGTTGGACAGCGCGACAATCACCACGGTTCCGAGTTCGAACGTTGGATCCTGCGCTGGTGGTAGCGGAACTTGGCTCGGCGGTCCCTTCTGAGTACATCCCGAGACCGTCGGACCGTTGGGTCCGATCGCGACGTTCGCGACCGGCACCCCATTGTCACAACCCGCCATGGGATTGAAGTACCGCACCGGGGTCGAAAGCGAATCACGTGCCGGGTGGGTGGGCTTGCCTGACTGCATCGCCTGGAACGAACCGGCGAGAGCAATGGCAAACGCCACCGCGATGATCACTCTCCATTTCACACCACCATAGTAGCGCTGGCTGAGTTGTACTGCCTCGGGAACGGTGGGATCGTCGACCGTCGCCACGAACAGCCAGCGACACATGCCGCACGTCACGAGCGTGCGGTCAGGAACCTCGAACGTCCTGGCGTTCCGCGGACGGCGGCGGTGGCGATGATCCGGCACAAAACCGAGTCGATCTACCGGCGGTACAGCGTCGTCGACCCGGCGATGCCGGAATGGAGTGTGAAACTGGAAGCCCTCCAGCAGGCATATAGGGCGAGCCGGCCCGCTGTGGTGTCGATGTGAAAGCGCGAGCGTTCCCAAAGAATGGCCGCAAGTAATCGGGTCGAGGCAACGGCCCTCTCGGCGGTCTGCTTGTGCCGCTAGATGAGTCGTGTTAGTATACGTATATTAACTATACCGATGAAGGCGCAACTGCGTTCCCAGCGTCTGGCCGTCGATGTCCCCGCAACTCGGTGGGGTCACAGGCGAAGGCTTGAATTCATCGACTTTCGGCTCCTATGGGACGGTCGAATCAATCGAAAGGAATTGGTCGCGTTCTTCGGGACTTCAATTCAACAGGCGTCCTTGGACCTCGCGCGTTATATCAAGATCGCGCCGAAGAATCTTCGGTACGACAGCAGTGAGAAGGTGTACCGAGCAACGGTCCACTTCAAGCCAGCGTTCTTGCCCGCTGATTCGGACGTGTTCCTCTCACAGCTCCTCGCGTTGGCGGAAGGCACGCTGCCGGCCTCTGCCTCTTTCATCGGATGGCAGCCGCCGTATGACGTGGTGCAGTTTCCATCGAGGGCTATTCACCCGGACGTGCTTACGCGCGTTGTTCAAGGCATCCGGAATGGTGAGGACGTTGAGGTGAGCTACCAGTCGATGCGCCAGCCATCTCTCAGTCTTCGATGGATTGCGCCCCACGCGATCGCGTTCGACGGAACTCGATGGCATGCGCGCGCATGGTGCCATGAGCATGGAGATTTTCGGGACTTCGTGTTGGCGAGAATTCAACAAGTTCATGCGAGTCGGCCGTCTGCCATTGACCGCAACTCGGACGTCCGATGGCACTCCTACACGACTGTGATTTTACGGCCACGTCGTAATCTAACGAGGCAACAACGCGCCGCAGTAGAAGCCGAGTTCGGGATGAAACATGGGCAACTGAGAGTTGAGGTTCGCGAAGCGCTCGTCTTCTACTTCGTGAGGCAGTTGCAGCTAAAGACGGCCTCCGCGATCCGGATTCACCCGATCGAGTGGGTCAATGAAGACGACCTGAGACCACTACTAGTGGAAGCCGCGCGAAGGTAGCGAGCCCTTGCGGCAGCAAAACCTGACTTTCTAAAGAGGGCAGCCAATGAGTGAAAACGAAAAGCCGAAGCTGAATCACTTCTTTGTGGACGCGAAGAAGTTCGAGACCGATCAAGCGTCCTTGACGGGCGCGGAGATAAAGGCATTAGCTGGCGTTACGGCTACGTACCAGTTGTTTCTTGAGGAACAAGGCGACAAACCCGACAAACCAATCTCAGACGGGGAGTCTATCAATCTCGTGCATGGCACGAGGCACTTCTTTGCCGTTCCTCCGGCAACATTCGGTGTGTAAATGATTGAGAAGCAGCTGGAAGCTCTGGCTGCGCAACGCACACAAGATGGTGCTCCTCCGCCGACATCTATTGCGTTGCCTAACGGCGGGTACTTGATCACTGTCTCCGACGTCGAACTCGGCGCAGGCTGGAACCGCGAGAGAGCCACGGTCCTCTTCGTCGCGCCGCCGGGGTACCCCGCGGCCAAGCCAGACTGTTTCTGGGTTGAGCCGTCTGGCTTGCGCTTGACCGGTGGCGGGACACCGCAGAACGTCAATGACTCGAACCCGATTCCCGGTGACGTGATTGCCGGTCGGCAAACAACCTGGTTTTCGTGGCATTTGCAAACGTGGAATCCAAGTACCGATTCTTTGCTGACGTTCTTCAAGGTGATTACGAGCCGTCTGAAGCCTGCGCGATGACCGAGATTACTCTTGACGAGGCGGACCTTGCTTCCCTGAGTGCGACACTGATCAGCGGCGACGTTGAGCGCTCTGGTGTCCTGTTTGCGAGTCAGGCTCGTCGCTCGGACGGAAGTCTCAGGCTCCTCGTCCGCGAATACGAATTGCCTCGAGCCGAGGAGCACATCACGCAGGAGTTTGCTCGAGTCGTCCTGAAGCCGGAGTTTGTCGCGCGTGTCGCGAAACGCGCGAGACGAGAAGGACTGTCGCTGATATTTGCTCACAGTCATCCAGGACTGTCATCGCCACGATTCTCCGCAACTGATGATGAGGGAGAGAGACATCTGGCTGCGTTTCTTGAACGTCGGCATCAGGCAGGTCCTCATGCCTCCCTTGTCATAAGCCTTGGCGGCGTTCGAGCTCGTCAACTTGGCGGCAAGACTGAAGTCCCTGTCGTTTCGCTAGGCGAGAATCGAAAAGTGCTGTCGGGGTGCGATGACGAGTCCGGGCCTACGTCAGACGTATTCGACAGGCAGGTGCGGGCGTTCGGGCCGGCCGGGCAAAGAGCGATCGCACGCTTGCGCGTCGGGATCGTGGGGCTCGGTGGCACGGGTTCGATAGTTGCTGAGCAGCTCGCGCACCTTGGTGTTCGAAGCTTTATTCTGATCGATCCCGACACGGTTGAATCGACAAACTTGAATCGTCTGGTTGGCGCTTCGCCGAGAGACATAGGTGTTCCGAAGGTTGATGTCGCTGCTCGGCTTGTTAGCGCAGTTGCGTCTGACGTCGCCATCGTTCCGTTGCAAGGTGACATTATCCGAGCTCAAACGGCCCTGGCATTACGTGATGCTGATCTGGTTTTTGGGTGCACAGATTCCCATGGAAGCCGTGCGGTACTGCAGCAGATCGCGTACCAATACCTGATTCCCTGCATTGATTTGGGAACCACGATTACTACGGACGGCGTCTCAGTGTCAGGAGTGTTCGGTCGAGTGCAACTCGTGGCTCCTGGGCACGGGTGTTTTACGTGTAGCGACCTACTAGATCCAGAAGAAGTCAGAAGAGACATGATGAACGCGTTCGAGCGAAAACTAGATCCCTACATCCAAGGAATTCGCGAACCAGCGCCATCAGTCATTTCGTTAAATGGAACTGTTGCATCCTTGGCAGTGACGATGTTCATGGCATACGTCACTGGAGTTCCTAGTCCGGCCCGCTACCTCCTATACAACGCCGCAACCTCCTCGCTGCGATCTGCGCGGACTAGCCCGAAGGCGGATTGCTACATTTGCGCCCGCTCTGGCGTCTTTGCCAGAGGCGATTCTCAGATGCTGTTTGCACGGCAGGATTGAATTGGCGATCACAGAATTTTCTGGCGGTCCGGATAGAGCAACCGTCGTGCTCGTTGGGGCGGCCGCTTCTAAGAGTGCGCGACGGATCTTTGGCGAGCAAGGGTACATGCTCGTGTCCCGGGCCAACGCGGCTTTGCCCGATGCCGACCTGGCTGTCACATCCGCCGTAGTAATCTCACAGAAACCGGACAAACCACTAAACGTGTTCGCCGAATTGGCGAGCCACGCTCGTAGGCTGCTTGACTGGGATTGCCAGGTCTTCGTGCGTGTCGCCGCTGAACCGAGACTCCAGGGAAAGGGCCACGAGATCGTTGTGAATGCCCTCCGTACGCTGAGTCTGCCTGAAGCAAAGAGCGCGGACAATCAAATTGGCCTTCCACCCTTCGTGTACGTCTGCGATTCGGGCGAGCAATTGGCCGACATCGCAAGACTCATTCGTCAAGTTGGATCCGGAAGGGCGCCCAATCTGTACCTTTCCGTGACGGCATTTGATTCAGACCATCGCGGCATTGAACTTCAGCCCGAAGACGCCCTCTTAGTCCGACGCGCGTTTTGGGATTGCTCGTCGGTTCAATTGCGCAGCATGGCAGCGGGCCTTTCCGGAGCATCGATCTATCGTGCGCACGCTTCCCTAACCGGAGGCGTACCAGGGCCTTGGCCACACCCGTTCTTTGTCAAGCTTGGGTCGCGAGCACAGATCGAGCAGGAGTACCGCGGCTATCGAGACAACGCGAGAATGTACATCCCGTTTCACTTGGGACCGAGACTCGACGTGGGGCGATCTGGCCTCGGTTCCTCCAGGGGTGTCCTCGTGGGCGATCTTGTTGAAGAAGGTCAACTTCTAAAGCACTGCGCGAGACACGGAAGGGCAGTGCCAGCGATTGCAAACCTGTTTAGCAAGACCCTACGCTCCTGGTACCTGACTTCGAGCGAGGAGGCAGACCAGTCGATTTCAGGTCAGCTGATTCATATCTTTCCTGACGTGGTCCCCCCTCATCGGCTCGAGATCATTCGGGGTCTCGGTGCGACGCTCGCCCTTGCAGACCTGCGTCAACGCTTCATTGAGTGCAACTCGACACCGGTGCGCATTGGTCACATCCACGGCGATCTCCACGCCGGGAACATATTGGTCCGGTCGACGGACGCCGTCGTGATTGATTTTGAAAAGACGACTGATGCATTACCGATCCTTTACGACGCCGCCTCAGTGGAAGGCGGCTTGCTCGTCGACGGGTTCTTAAGGGATGGTCGTAAGCCGTCGGAATTGCTGGCGTCCCTCGAACCGCTGTACTCAGGAGGCGGTGACTTGCGATGGATGATCCCGTGTCATCCTGGGGATCCATCTTCTTGGTTTTACGATTGCGTTCACCAAATCCGGATCCAGGCGAGACAGATGCAAAGTCAAGAATTCCAGTACGCGGCGACGTTGGCGTTGGTGCTTATTAAGAAGGCTTGCAACGAGCAGCGCTTCGACGACAAGGCCGAGGCGCTTCGTGCCGTGGCGTACGTCTTAGGCGAGAGACTCCTGCTGGCGAAGAAGTAGGCGATGTCGTCCGATCTGAAATTGACAATCAAGGAAGTCGTTGGTTCGCGCCGAGAGGTAGAGCGGCAACTGCAATCGCCGGGTGACGCCGTCCTCGTAGAACGGGGTATGCCTCGCTGGCTCGTGTTGCGGTGTCCATGCGGTTGTGGAGATGACATCCCAATAAATCTTGATCGACGAGCAGGTCCCGCATGGCGGCTGTACAAACATACGAAGTCCGGCTTCAGCCTCTATCCGTCTGTGTGGCGAGATACGGACTGCGGGAGCCACTTCATCATCTGGCGGGACAAGATTTTCTTGTTTGGCAGAGGTCACGGAGACGACGACCTCGAATCCACTGCTCAGAAGAGGCCCGATCTCATCGACGCTGTGTACGCGAGGCTGCCCGAGAATAGCCTCGTTAGCTTTGTCGAGATCGCGGAGGCTCTTGTTGAAATCCCATGGGATATTTTGGATATCTGTCGACTTCTTGTCCGAACAGGGCGCGCACGCGAAGGGCGTGGCAAACAGCGCGGCATGTTTAGTCGGCCGTAGTATTCAACGTCGGTCGTCATCGTCGCTAGCAGGTTATTCACGAGCGGCGACGTCTCGTTGAACGGCTTCGGACTCCGTCCGGCGGGCAGAACACCCACGGGATCACCGCCTTGGTTCTCTTCGCAACCGTGGACACGAATTCGCACTGACGCTCCATGCGAGCTCTCGGTTGACCGTCGCCGGCACCGCCTTTCCCTTCAATCGAAGCGTCTTTGCACCGCTCGACCGATGTCGTCGTGATCTCGATCGCCTTCGTGCCTTCGAAGACCGCATCGAGCCGCGGCAGCCGCGTCGTCTTCAGGTCGCCGAGACTCTTGCGTCCGTTGTTGGTGTAGTCGGTGATGATGACCGATCGCTACGTCGACGGCACGGCCGCACGGGACAAGGAGTCGGGCCGGAAGCCGGAGGAGTTCCGGAAGAACCGGAAAATTGTCGCAGGAATTGTCACACCGACCAGACGACGCCCTCAGCGGACGCGGCCGCGTCGTTATCGAAGTCAGTTGTTTACTGAGGGTTAGAGCGTGGTGCCGAGGGGCAGAATCGAACTGCCGACACCGTGATTCTCAGGCCGATGACGGCCACATCGTGGTCCCTGGGCTAACGCTGGGCTAACGCCGAGCAGAAGGTAGCTGACATCGCCCGAAGCATGCTGAACCGGAACTCCTTTGAGAAGCACGATCTGGACGTTTCAGGGGACTCCGGGCAATTGCACACGGGAGGACTTAAAATCTTTGGCCTCCGCTGATCTGCTGCACCGACGAGAACGGGCAACGCTATAAGTGATCAAGACTTAGAGGAATGCGGGCGGGAGGGCGGATCGCTCGGATCCCTCAACTGATCCCGTAAATGATCCCGTTCGCTGCCGGAGACGGGATCACGCGTCGCGATTGTGGCCGGGTGGCGGAACTGGCAGACGCTGCGGACTTAAAATTCGCTGACCGAAAGGTCGTCCGGGTTCGATTCCCGGCCCGGCCAGTCCCAATCGCTGCGATGAGAGGCATGTCGATCGAATCAACGCCTCCGAACCTGCCGTCGCTGACGGGCGTGACTATCTACCGCGCCGAAGGGCCCCGTGGCCTCCTGAGAATCGCCACGCACAGCGATACAAGCATGCTTGCGGAACGCCTCTACCAACTGTGGAGAAACGATGGCCTTCCAGAACTGGCGGGGGCCCTCGCCGTGGAGCGCGACCATTTCCTCAGCACCGGAAAGACGTTCTGCCACCAAGTCGCGTTCGAGTTCGCCTATGGCTCGTTCGTGATCATCGGCGAGCCTGAGCATCCAGCGCTGCGTGACTGGAAGTGGTGCGTAGGCGCGACGGTCGGCCGAGACACACACTCTTGGATCGAGCACCTCGGAGAGGCCTTCGACTCGGCGATGGTGCAAGTGGACGGCAAGCCCGAGCAGGTGCTGTGGGTGCGTCAAGCGTCCGAACTCCGGTCCTTCTATCAAGCCGTTGCGATCGAAGCTCGGACGTTCAAGGACTTCGTGGACTGGATGGGCGCGCCGCGCGGGAAGCTGTTCAAGCGCCACCCCGTGGTAGCCCGCATCGCCGCCGACATGCGGCGTGCCGCAATTGATAGTGGCCGCGTCCAGTTCAGAGGAGCTTGAGGCGAACCTTGTCAGTCTGGGAGGAACGTCGAGGGGAAAGTGAAAAGGCCCGCTCGGTGGCGGGCCTTCTCAGCATGGACGAGAAGACGTTGTCGCCCTACGCCGACCGCTGGCGACGTGGCTTCGTAACCTTGGCAGCCTTCGGCGTGAACGTCGCAACCGTGCCGCTCTTCTGCCCGGACGGTGGCGACTTCGCCCATGCGTCGAGACGGACGGCGGCTTCGCGCTGCATGGCTTCGTCCACGATAGCGTAGCGACGGTAGATCGACTCGGTCTTGTGGCCGACGATCGACATCGCAACCGAGCGCGGCACGCCCGCCCGCTCGAACGTGCGAACCGCTGACCGGCGCATATCGTGAATCAACCTGCCCGGACAGCCGGCTGCCTTGCAGGCATTCTTCCACGCGGTGCGGAACTCCTTGATGCGTTCGCCGTCGCGATGGAAGACGAACGGCACGACGCGTCCGGCTTTCTTCAGCGTCTCGTGAATCGCGAGTTGGCACTTGAGAATCGTCTCGAGGTCGGTTGTGAACGGGAACGACCGGGCCTCGCCGTTCTTGGTCGTGTGCGCGTCGAGTCGCACGCACCGTCCGCCCCAATCGACGTTGCGCCATTCGAGCGGCAGGATTTCGGAGCGTGTCCGCCAGCCGGTGGCGTAGGCGAACTTCACGACCGGCCGAACCTCTTCGGGCAGCGCCGAACAGATCGCCGTAATCTGATCGGCTTCAAGGAACCCACGTCGCGTGTTGCGCTCCTGCAGCATTGGCACATATGGGCACTGCACCAGCCGCCCGGCGCGCACAGCCAACCGGAAGGCCCGACGCAGCGCCGCGAGTTCGCGGTTGATCTCGGCATTCGAGGCGGCCCGCTTCGTGACCTTGCCGTCGTCGTCCTTCTCCTCGCGCTGACGCTCGACGACGAACGCGCGCATGTCGGCGGTCGTGATCGAGGTCATGCGTCGGCGCTCGCCGAAGTAGGGCAGCAGGTGCAACTCGATCTTGCGTTTGACTTCGGGCCGAGACCGCCGGCCGTTCACCTTATAGTCGTTGAGCAGGTCGTCGGTCGCTTCCTTTAGCGTTAGCTTGCCGATCGCGGCGTCGGCCGACACGCCGGCATCCTTCGCGGTGAGGCGCTTGCGCAGTTGCTTCTCGGCTTCGTTCCGGTCGGTGGACTTCGTTGTTTCCAGACGACGACGGCCTTTCACGTCGTAGTAGCGGATGTAGTAGATCCGTCCCCGC
Organism: Vicinamibacterales bacterium; assembly: GCA_035279905.1. Lineage (GTDB taxonomy): Bacteria > Acidobacteriota > Vicinamibacteria > Vicinamibacterales > SCN-69-37 > DATEGZ01. Next base: position 36,701 of record DATEGZ010000153.1, on the reverse strand, counting down.
TTGATGATCTCGCCGACGTTCCGTCTGGAACTCATGACTGGCGGCCTCCCTCGTCGCCGTTGATCCGAAGCTGACGCGCCGCTTCGACGGCGCGCGCGACACTGGCGTATAGCTGGTCTGCGGCTGCCGTATCGGCTCGCGCGGCGGTCGCTCGCTCTGCTCCCTGTGCGAGTGCGGCCTGCAATGCGTTCGTGAGTCGCGAAAAGACTTCCTGATTGATCGGCATCGTCTCCACCTTTCCCGCTGGGGAGGAGGAGGGTAGGAGTTCGCCCGGCGGATTTCAGGCGTTTTCCGCCTGTTTCGGCCGATTCTGGTCGTCAGTCCCGCCCGGAGTCGGGTCTCTTCTTTCCTGCCGTCAGGACGCCGGCCCAGCGCCGTTTCCCCGGCGGCTGGGGCGTGATCGGCCTCCGTCCCGGTTATAGGGTCGCCTGCCGGCCTGGCATCGCTCTACGGCCCTCTGGGGTCGGGTCATGGCCGGGGGCATCCGTCTGAGGCCATCGGCAATCCCGATTGCAGCCAAGCCGACCGCGGTTCGTCGTCGCCGATCGACAGGCACATGCGCGCGACCTCTGCGGCCTGAGCGTCGGTCCTGCCAGCCGAGAGCAGCCGCGTGACACCCGCGACGGCGTTCGCCAAGTCGTCGTGCTCTCCGGCCTGATGGTCGATCTTCCCGCCACGCCAGACGAGGCCGAGCAGTTGCTGTTCGAGGAGCGCGACATCGAGCAGAACCAAGCTGCCCGCGTTCAGGACTGGTTCGAGTGCTTCATACAGTGCCGACTTGGATTCGGGCGCGACCGAGTAGCCGATGCCGGCTTCGGCGAACTGCGCGCGGAACGTTTCGCCCGCATAGCGGTCGCCCGTCACCCGGCGAAGGCCGTATTCCTTCAACGTGCGCACGAAGCGCTCAACGGCCTTGTTCGGGTTGAACGGCACTGCCGCGCCTTGGTCCTGCACGAGGTCGAGCACGGCCCGACCTTCTGTGTCGGCGTGCCCGATAGCGAGCACGGCATCGTCAGATGATCCGCCCGACATGTCCACGAATGCCGTGTAGCTGGTGCCGCGCTCCGGGAGTCGCACAGACACGCCGCGCGCGATGGCATCCATCACCGGCTCGGGCTGAAACGCAGAACCCTCCGGCAAGCCGGGCAGGTTCAAGTGGAGCCGGCGGAACTTGTGCGACGGCAAACGCCGTTGCTGCTGGACCAGATACCCGTCATCACCCCACGACGCCATCGACGGATTCGCGCGCCGCTCTGGCGGCAGGTCCGCGAAGGCCGGATCGGTTGTGAAGTCGGCCGCATACCACGAGAACAGCATGCGCGGGTCCGTGCCAGCCTTCCCTTGCGCGATGAGGTCAAAGAGCGGCACGCCTGGCCGATGGAACAGCGAGGCGTAGGACGTGATCCACTGCTGCGCGTCGAGCCGATGCGGGTCCGGCTGCATGGCTTCGAGCACGTCCCACGTGCGATACCCGTGGATCTCGTCGTAGCCGACGAACCGATACGACTTGCCATGCTGCCCGACGACATCTCCGGCCGGCAGGACTTCGAGAAACCCGCGACCGTCCCTCCGCTCGATGCTGTTCGCGCGAACCTTCAGCCAGTGGGCGAGGTCCGGGTTGGCCTTGACGATCTTCTTCGCGAGTGACAGATCGTCGCGGGCTTGGTCGCCGTCATTCGCAAGCAAATAGCACTCGCTGTCGTGGCCGGCTGGCGACTCGCTGACGAGCGCGAATAGCGCCCCGAGCACGAGATCAGCCGTTTTCCAGTTCTTCTTTGCCCGCCCGCAGACGATCAGGTTGAAGCGGGGACGACCGTCCGACTCAAAGGTATCGAGCGCCAGATCGAACAGCCGGGCGCGATACGGCTCGATGTGCTGCGACAGAGGCGTGCCGTCGATCCACCTCAGAACGCCGACGACATGACCCCAACGAACGGACGGCGCTGCGCCAGCCACACGTATCCCCTCAATGCACGACGTCATGCCGGCCACCCTGAATGAGCACCGCGAGTTCCATCACTCGCTCGACAAGCGCCCGATCGGATACCGACACGTCGCGCAGCAGCCAATCGGGCGTGGCGAGGACGCGGGCGGCGATCCGCGCGATGGCGGCGTGCAGATCGACAATGAGAGGATCGGTTGTTGTGGATGCTGTCATGCGCCTCTCTCGCTAGTCGGCATCGCGTGGCACTGGGCTGCGCACACCGGCGCGGCGGCGCTCGCGTCGTCTCGCCGCTCGGCACGTGTCACAGTGGCGTGGCGGCGTGAAGCCGTGAAGCCGAAACCACGCGGCGCTATAGATGAACGTGCGTCCGCAGCGTCGGCAGACCCCCATCGTGTCAAGGCGTTCAATGGCGGTCGCCAGTCTGTCGAGGATCGCCAAGACAGTGGTCCGGTCCTCGCCCGCTGGAGCCGCACGTTCAACCTGTGTCGCCGCGCCGCGCAGCCGCCGCGCCTTAAGGAGTTCATCCTGCTGTTGGGGCGTCAGCATGATCGGTCCCGTCCCGATGGGTGAGCACGGCCTTCTGTTGCTCGTGAAGGTCTGCGAGCACTCGAGCCTTCGTTGAGCCGGGCGGTCCATACTCCGCGACGAGTCGCGCGGCGCGGCGAAGTGCGGACGCGGCGTGCTGTGGACTGCCGGCCTCAAACGTCTTCAACATGGCCATCGCTCACAGGCCAGCGAGCCGATACGCCTCCGCACCGGTTGGGTCTTCGCGCTGTGCCGTCATGAGCGCCGCGACATGATCCAGTCCGCCCGCCCTCAACTGCTGCACGCGTCGCGCGAATCGTGTCGCGCCAGCATCGGGCAGGTGCTCGCAGAGCGCACGATCCGCCGCCTCCTCGAACGAGACGCCATCGCGCGATGCCACCCGCTGCGTCTCGGCACGGAGCCGCTGAATGCCGGGGCGGTCGGTCAGGTTCAGTGCGGTCGCCGCCGCCCGAGGCGCGGGCGCGAGACTACCGCCTCGAATCTCGTCGCTCTCGTCGTCAGTGAGTTGCCTATTGGCTTTGAACGTCGCGTCACGCAACGAAATGCCCTCCGTCCTCGCAATTGTCGTCGCCAGATTCAACTGCTTCGTTTCGGCGTTCATATGCACGGTCTCCTTCTTCTCGTCAGTGACGCGGGGACGATCGCCCGGCATGGCAGGAGCCGGCAGCGCTTCGTCGGCGCGGATATACCGGACCAGCCGGCCACCAAGCCCCGTTACAAGGCCCTGGTCGCCTCGGACGGCATACATGGCGTCGTCGCCAGTCCCGAGCACTTCGATGATGAGAAGCCGCTGACCGGCGAGGTCAGGGTGTTCGGTCGGGTCAACGCCGATGTATTGCCCCAGACGGGCCTTCTCAGCGGACGGCATACGCCGCCTCCTTTGGCCTGATGCCTCCGGCGCGCAGCTTCGCGAGCCTGTCAGCCAACGGGAACCATGCCGGTCGGCCGAACCGGATCTTGTGGCCGGGACCGTGCATGGTGAAGAGCCGCTCCCTATCTTTGGCGACCGAGTCCCAGTGGTCCCGAATGCCCCGCACGTAGTCGAACCCGCGGGACACATCGAGCACTTCGGCGTCCTCGCCGACCGCTTGCTGAATCGTCCACCGCAGGCGTTCGAGTTCAATGGCGGCGAGATTGAACGGAACCCATTCCGCCTCGTCGTCCGGCACGTCCGCGCGCTCGGCAAACTGTTCATACCATCGGTCGAGTTGCCCGCGCAGCGTGACGAAGGTCGGCAGCAGGTCGTTGACGATCTGTTCGACTTCGTTCTCAAGCGTCACCGCTCGCGCTGCGGCAGTCACTTCGTCGTCGGCCTGCGCCAGCTTCGGCATGAGGGCGTCGAGTGCAAGGGCCGCGTCGTAGTCGGTGGGGGCCTTGGCCGCAGCCACCTGCCGCTGTTGCTCCAGCGCTGCAAACGCGGCCGTGGCACAGGTGTGTCGGTCGCAGGCGCGCGTCAGCCGTCTGTTGCGCCATCGGTCCACCACGGGCTTCCTCCCTCGAACACCAAACAGATTCCACAGCTTCACACTGCGCCTCCTCCGGTTCTGCCGCAGTCGCGTTCCGCTCGGGCTATCGCGGCACGCAGACCCTGAATGCGCTGGACCAACGCAACCGACTTCACTGCCGCCGAGCGATCAGCCTGCGCGTCGAGACGGGACCAGTCCCGCTCGGCCTCACCGAGGCTCACGCGGAGCGCCGTTACGTCTCGGTCATCATCGGCGGCTCTGATCACCGGGTGCTCTCCTCTTCGCGCGCGTGAGTGAGGTAGTCCCGCAACGACGGCACCGCCCGCGAACGTCGATCGGTGCCGACGCGCTGAGCGAGACGGTCCCAGCGATCGAGACATTCCAACCAGCGCGAGAACGTCGAGCGCACACGGCCGCGTGCACTCGTGAGACCCCGGGTTGCCAGGTCGGAGGCGAGGAGGCGCGCAACGGTTTCGACTTCCGAAAGCCGGCGGATATAGGCGGCTTCGAGCGTTGAGAGTTCGGACGGCCCGCCGCGATCAGCGATGACGGCTTCGCGGAACTCTTCGACCGTCTGGCGCAACACGTCGGGCAGCGTCGCCGTGCCTCGATCGCGGAAGCTGTAGGCCCCATGCGTGCGCCGGGCCTGGTTGCCGACGATGAAGTGACCGGCCGCACACATGCCCGCCGTCGTGGCGTGCGGGCCGGCTCCGCAGGCACACACCGTCGCCGACGCGGGCACGTCGTGCATCAGGACACCGTCAGACATGCACAGGCTCCTGAACGTGGAGCGGACGGCTCGGACTCGAACCGGCTCTGCCCAGGGGATCACCGGGCCGGCCACCCTCAGCCTCTCGTCCGCGTCTCGGGTATGGCTGCACCCGGGGCGCAAGCTGTCGCCGCATCGAGTCATCCAGCGGCAACACGTAGCGGAACTTCGGTAAGGTCCGCACGTGTCCCGCGTCGGCGGCGACATGCTGACGCAACCACTCAATCGACCTCGTTCGATAGCGACTGCCAACGGTTCGCGGATGCGTCAGCCTGCCGTTGAGTCGAATGAGGCTCTCCCGGCCGGTCTGGCCGATGTAGAGCCAGCCGAGCGCCTGATAGAGCGTGCCGAGGTGCCCGTGTTCCGGGTCTGCATAGGAGACAATCAACCGCAGACCGGGCGACTGTCGACGCAGCAACCGCACTGCGACCGCAACGATCCGTGATGTCGGGGCCTGATGCGGACCCAGAGCCACGCGCGTCAGTTCGCAGATGGCGGACTGGCCCAGTCCGAAGGGGGAATGAATCTCCGACGAGGCACCGCGCCCGAACACGACGCAGCCGATGAACCGGGCGTGCTCCCATGCGCCCACGCAGATTAGTCGGCCTGACGGCATCGACCGAGAGTAGTGCCATGCCTTCACGGCGAAGAACGCTGCGTCTCGCGAACAGAAGTCGAGACGGAGGCTCACGACGTGGCCGCCTTCCGACATGTGCAGGTCGCGCAATGCGGCGCCAGTTCGTCAAGCCGATGCGCTGGCGCTGCGGGCTCGAACTTCGGCACAGGCGCGTCTGCGGCGAGCAGGTCCGCCAGTTCGGCCGGTGCAAAGAACGACGCCAGGTCAAGAGCGGCATCTGCATCGGCGCGCAACTGGTCGAGGTTCCACGTCGCCAGTTCTGCGGCGCGGTTGTCGGCCAGCGCCAGTGCGCGCTTCTGCTGGGCGCTAAGCCCGCGACGACGCACCGCAATCAGTTCATGGCCGCTGGCCTCGACGATGCGGACCTGCTGGATGCCAGCTTCGGCCGCAGCATCGACCGTCGCATTGCCGCAGAGGATCACGCCGTCTTCGTCGATGACGATCGACCGACCTGCACCGTTGTGTTGCATCGAATCGACAATCATCCCGACGTTGCGCGGATTGTGCGCTCGGCGGTTCTCCGGGTCCGGCGTCAGGTCGCGCAGGTGCGCTGCCGTGACGGTGCCGACGTGCGACACAGCGCCGTCGTCCGCGATTCGGTCGTCTACTGGCTGTTGGTTCAAGTCGAAATCACTCATCAAAAACGCTCGAAAACAGGCCGGAAACTACAGGCTCACTACAGGCTCAGAACCGCGTGATCGCTCGAAAGGCCCAACGAAACGCGGCGTTTCTGCGCGTCAAAGGATGTGCAATCCTCTGCGTCGCACCAGCGACCAGCAACTGCACATCGCGCCGTCGAAGGACTGCACGCCGAATGTGCGAAGTTCCCGAAAGAAACGGGCAGGTCCAGATCGCGAACCTGCCCGCATCGGTTAAGCGGGAAGTGGTGCAGGCCTCAGGTCCTCGGGAATGTCCGGGTTTCTGCGCCATTCATTGCGCCATTCGTCGAAGTCGATGTCTCCGCGAAGCGCGCTCCGCCGGATCTCGGCCATGTGCAATGCAGCCCGAACATGAATGTGTGGAGCGCCCCCTGCCGCCGAGCGGCGGATGAGCTCGCACACGTTGTCGAGGTGCTGTTGATCTTCCGGCCGCAGCTTTCGACGCCGTCCTGTCTTCCTGCTGGTCTGCATCGTGTCCTCCTGTCACTTACTCTCTTGTCGTCGAGAGGGTGTGAGGGTTTCGCCCTCACTTCCTGTTCTTCCCTATAGAGAGTTCCAAACGAAGAAACCTGAAACCATCAAGTAACCCTCACCTGCTTGATCCAAACCCTCACACCGACTGCCGGCGCGCCACTCCGCGATAGGTCCGCCGGGCTCCGTCGAGGCGCTCGAATCGGTCGGCCATCTTCCGACCGAAGGCGGTGGCGCTCAGGCGCTCAGCGGGACGCAGCCCGTGGGCGATGGCCCAGCTTTCGTAGTGCAGGAAGATGTCCCGCGCGCCGACCTCGGCATTAGACGCGACCTCGCAGGCTTCCGCGAGAAAGGCCGCCAGCGGATCAGAGTCCCGTTCGTAAGCGATCGTTGCGTCCGTCACCGCGGACGGCGGTTGCAGACCGTGCTCCTGCCACGCTAGGCAGCCCCGCACACACCACGCGAGAATCGCGGGCGCTTCTGCGCTGAGTTCGCTGGCGAGCATCGAGTTCACCTCGAAGCGGCGCGTAAACGGAATCAGCCGCAGTCGCCGCCAGAACCCGTGTGAGTCATCGCGCACAATGGGCTTGTGGTTCACGCTGAGCCAATACTTTCCGAACGGCTCGAAGGTGAAGAATTCGCCGTGCAGAAACCGGGCGGTCACCGGATCGCAGCCGGTCAGCGCCTTCACGCGCGCCTCGTTCAGCCGCGTGCCGTCGTTCGTCTCGCTGGCAATCACGAAGCGTCGGCCGACGAGTGCCGCAAGGTCGTTCGGGATCGCGGTGCGGTCCTTCATCTCGATCGTGGTGAACGGCATGTTCCACGCGTAGTCGCCGAGCACGCGCTTGATGGTGTTGGTCAGCGTGCCCTTGCCGTTCGCGCCGGTGCCGTAGAGCAGAAAAAGCACCTGCTCTGTGGTGATGCCGGTCAGGCTGTAGCCGATCGCGCGATGGGCGAAATCGACCAGCGACTGATTGCCCCCAAAGACCTCCTGAATGAACTGGGTCCATCGCGGTCCCGCCGCATCGGGCTCGAACGGCGCGCCCGTCTGCATGGTGATGCGGTCGTCGGGCTGGCCCGCGCGCAGCGTTCCGGCCTGAAGGTCGATGACACCGTTCTGGACACCCAGCAGCCACGGGTTGGCATCCCATCCGGCACCGTCGTCAGCGACCGGTTTGATGGCCTTCGCCAGCGCCAGCATGTTTCGGAGGGCATCGCGTCCTTCGAGGCGCAGCGCAAATTTCAGCGCCGCTTCACGCTCGTCGCGGCGCGGCAGATGGACAGCTTCCTTCTGCCAGGTGCGGGCGAAGTCGAGCGCGAGCCTCGTGACGCCGTCGTCGGCGTCCGGCTGCCAACGATGGTCGTGCCACAGCAGCCATCGGTCGCGGCGATGGTCGAATCGAACTTCGTGCCCATGCTGGCGGGCGAACCGCATCGCGGCACCGGCATCGCTGGCCACGTCAACCGCTGAACAGGGCGGAGGATTCCAGGCGCTCGGGTCATCGTCATCGACGCCCTCGAAGATGCGGAAGACACCGGACGGCTTCGGTGAGCCAAGCGCCAGCGCAAAGTCACGATGGCGGACCTTGACCACCTCCTGTGGCGGCACCTTTGCGTCGGCAGGCATCATCGGGAACCTGCCGCCCAATCGTCGATCAGGGCATCGAGTTCCGCGAGATCGATCCGTCTCCGGCCGGTTGGCAGGCGCACGATCGGCAACTGGCCGGCTTTGATGAGCCTGTCGATGGTATCCATCGAGCAGTCCAGCTTCCTAGCCGCGGTGCTGATCTTTGCGAGCTCGCGGCGTCTCGGTTCTGCGGTGTTCTGCGGTTTGCTGGCCACGAGTGCGACTTTGCACCCGGTGGCGGCAGGCGGGATATGGAGTAAAAGAGTCGAGTCGAGAAAATTACGGGATGGTCCAGCCGACCGCTTGGATCACGTCATCGATCTGTAGCGTCGTGAGGCCGACACTGCGCAGTGCTTTTCTGAGCGCGCCGTTACGCCGCTTCTGTGGGTTGCCGCGCGGAGGAATCAGCCACATGTCGGTCGGTGTGTCACGCAGCGCCAGCCAGAGCGGGTCGGTCTCAAGAGCCTTCAGCGTTTGCTCATACAGTTGCGGAAAACGTGTCCAGGACTGATGCGAGTTGACGAAGGAGCCATCGGGCCGTCGAGGTTTCATCAGGCCGGCGACGAGCTTCTTTCCATACCAGCGCCGCCCCTCGGCCTTCCGATGCAAGTCGATCATTTCGTTCAGGGCACGTTCGAGTCGACCGACGACCTTGGGTCCGGACTTCAGCAAGGCGCGATGCTTGCGCGTGCCGGCCGTGTCGACCGGAGTATCGAGCCGCCAGTGATCGAGATGGGCCTCGATGATGTGCTGTGCTTCCAACGCGACCACGTAACCCTGTCGCGGTCGTGTGCGCGTGAGGATGTCCTTGCAGATCCGCGTCAGTTCGTCGGCGTCGCCGAGCCGCGCCCAGGCTGCGACCAGCCGGGATTCTTCGGCGCTGAGACGGCGAGACAAACGGGACGGCACGTCCCACAGTCTACCGAGCATTGCCGGCAATTGCGGCGAACTGCTGATACCGCTGGCGGGATCGGCATTACCGGCGTGGCTACAGGCGCACGATCTGGTCGGCGACGAACTCGAGACGATCCAAGTAGAAGTCGAGGAAAGCAATGGGCGGGTTCGAGGCTGGCACCTGCGCATTTAGGAACGCGCCGACAGTAATGTTCGCAATCGGCGGTGCACCTGGCTTGTTGCGGACGATGTTCAAGAACTTGTCTCTAGCTTCGGAGGAGCTGTGCGCTACGGCGTTACGTATGGTCGTTGCTTCCTCGAAGAATGCCTGATTGGCTCGCAGAACATCTGTGAACGGACGGCCATCCTTGAAGAATCGCGTGGCCTTGTTACTGACCACCTGACCGTCCCACTTCGCATAACGCTGTCCCTCTCGGATCGCCTCGTGCGCCCACTCTCGACTCGGCGGAAGAACAAACCTGTAAGGCCGGCGCCCCGAGACGGGCTTCTTTCCTAGCATATAGAGCACGAACGCATCTTCAAGGAATGTCTCCCATGCGAGGAAGGCCCTAAGGAAGGCGAGCTCAATCATCGAGTCACGACGCTTTGCATTGATGAGCGGGCGAGCCGCCGCTGCGCCAGGGGCTGGCGGCGGCACCACCGACCAAGCAACCGCGTCACCGGCCAATCGCTTGCATTCTCTGAGCGTAGCGGTAAGCTCCCGCTCGACGGCGCTCAACTGACGACGTTCCACCGTTGAGCAACTCCTATTTCAGGGCTTTAACGATGCGCTTGCAAAGATACTGAGTGACGAGTGTCCGCTTCGCGGCATGGACGGTGTGTTCGTCCCACGCGTCATAGAACTTCCGATCTTCGACCGACACCGAGATGTCTTCGCCGGCGTCCTCGGCAGCTTTGATCCTGCCGATAAGGTCATCGACCGCTTCCAGAGCCGCCTTGACTTTCGGATAGTCGGTTGTCTTGATGGTCTTGCGTGGGACTTTCAGTCGAGGCAATCCGTAGTGGAGGTGGTAAAGCGCGCAGAAAAGCGGATAGAGCAGCCGAATCCCCTTGAATCGGAGCTTCGGCAGGTCATCGCCGAGCACGTCTCTGATGGTGTCGAATGTTTCCGCGAATCGCTTCTCATGACGTTTTCTGTTAGGAAAATCGTCATCGTAATCCTTGTAGGCTTTATCGAGGACCCTCTTGTTGCCTTCCCGTATCCCTTCCTCCATTGCCAAGACGAGATCCGAAATGAACTCGGCCTCTGCCATCCGAAGAATGGCCTTCGACGAAAACACCGTATTGGCTTCGAGGAACGATACCCAATCCTTAGCCAGCGAATAGACGCACGTCTTGAACTCGCCGAAGTATTTTGCGTTTCTCGATTCCTGTGGCTTTAGCTTCTCGCCATACGTGTTGATGCGGGCGAATACGTCGTATACCTCCGGGTCGGGCATGTCCTGCAAGAGGTCGACGACGAACTCATACTTGAGAATGTCCTTCTGCGTTTCCTGATCTAGGCCGCTGAAAAATCTGCCCCCGAAATCTTCGTTGTGAGTCTTGCTGATTTTGAAACCGTCCTTGATGAAACTCAGGACAGTGCTGAGGCGCTGCTGTCCGTCGACGATTTCGCGCGTCGTTCGTCGATTCGCTGGATTGACATTCTGGCGCATGTAGAGCTTGGGAATGGGCTTGCCTCGCAGAATGGTGTCGACGAGGTATGACTTGGCCTTGGCGTTCCACACCTCACGCCGCTGGAATTTAGGCGCGAGGACCAATTCGCCTCGCTCTTTCCACTCCTCGAAATCTCTGACGCTGTAGTTTCTCGTATTGAATAGTTGCTGCATCGTTGCCGTCCTCAGGCATCAGGTGCGCGCGCGTCGAAACACCAGCACTGTTTCCGAGCTACTACCAGTGAGGCCGCGTCTGACGCGTCTCTCATTCGGGATATCGTCAGTAAACTGCGAGACCAGCCGATAGCCTCCATGCTCGACCGCGATATGAGCAACGTCCTCCGGAAGGCCGCTGTTATCGCCACCTCGCCGGCACGTGTCACCGACCACCAGAATGCAGTAGCCGTTTGGTTTCAGCACGCGCCGCCACTCGACGAAACATCTATCCATCAGGTCGAGAAAATCGTCTTCGCCCGGCGAGACGAAGGCATCTAACGACTGCCAGTCGTCGCAGCCTAGAAACCAGAGGCGAAGGCGATTATCCCTCCCATAATCAAGCTGGCGCATGTAAGGCGGGCTCGTGACGATAGCGTCCACCTTGGCCCGCATGCGGAGGGTGTCAGCCGGTTTGGAAAAGCATCGCCGTGTGATTGAAAAGTCAAGATGTGCCGCCCTCTTGAACGCACGCGTGACCTTCTTCTCAAGGCGGTCGAACACCGAACGATATTCGTAAAGCTCGGGGAACTGTTCCGGCGGAAACTTCTTCAGCCGCAGATACGGCACTGTATGAGAGCTAGGGTAGGAAAGAAATCCCGGACGCTGGTGATGCAGGATTCCCATCAGGCAAGCCAACAAAAACCATTTCTCGCCTTCCTTCAGCACCGACATCCACATAAGAAGTTCGCGCAGGGTCTCGGGGTGAAAGAAGTCTCGAACCCACCCAGGAACTTTACGAAGGTCAGGTTTGCTGCGCTTCCGATCCACCACCTGCTTTGCGGCAGCCAGGTCCGTTAGCGCCTTGGACAGCGAGCGATATGGATAGAGCTTCGCCCGTGTCAGGAGATTCGCATACGGACTGAGATCATTGGCGACCACGTGCCGGCCGGCCAACCACGCCTCCAAAGCGAAAGTTCCGCAGCCCGAGAACGGGTCGTAAATGACTTGTCCTCGCTTCGTGAATCGCGCAATCAACGATGTCGCCATCGACGACTTCGTCTTGCCGATGTAAGGCGACAACTGGTGAAGGGTGTTTTCGGATTGCCACGCGCTCCCGCTCCAATCGGTGCGGTGTGATCCAAGCGCTACCTGATCGATGGCGGGGCCTCTACGGACTCGTGTCGGTGCAGAAGAGGGTTGAGTTGCCAGCGTCGTCACGAGCGTCGTGCCCTTTCGCGTCGGGGCGGGTTCTGCGACCGCTCGGCGAGCCAACGATCAATTACGTCCCGATGAAAGCGCCATTGCCTGCCGACCTTCCTCCCAGGCACGCGCCCCGATTCGACCAACTTGTATAGCGTCGACTCAGTAATTTGGAGGTAGGTGGAAAGCTGACGCAGCGTGAGCACGGCGGAGGCTGTTTTCGCCACGTCACGAAACCTCTGGATGGAAGACCGTCAGCGGCACATTGCCAGTATTATCTACTATTATCCGCTGCCGTCAACGGCCAGATGCACGTTTGTAGCCGTCTGGGCAGGAGCACGAAGCATGGGCGGAGCTTCCCAAGAACTACGAGCTTCAACAAAGCTGGAGGTGTGGCTCCAGCTCAAGGAACTGCTGGACGCACACGAGAACGATGCCTGGACGGTCCGTCCCTCCAATAAGCGCGACGCCATGCGACTGATGGAGCGAGAGTATCCGAGCCGCGATTGGGTGCTGTGGGTCCGGTTCGACAAGTGACGCGAAGGGGCGTAATCTGAATCCCGGAGGCTGCGTTGACCAAACTTTTGATCAACGTGGGCTTCTCGTGAGTGGCTGAACACGTCGACCTAGCAGTCCGGGATTTCAGCCGCTATTAGGCGGAAGGGACTAGAGCAGAAGGTGTCTCCATCCCTGCTCGCAGCGTGAGGAATCCGGTGTCCGGCGCCGGTCACGTGTTGCGTAGGAACGAGCCCACGCCCCCGCCGACCTCCGTAGGGTCACATGCCTAATCCGGCGCGACTAAATGTCGCGTCCGGCCGGGAAGTTGAGGACTGGGCCGAGTGGCTTGGCGTGCCGGACGTTGAGCCACGAGGATTTTTCGACTGAGCCCGATCTGATCCCATCTGCTGCGGTCTTGTGCGGATCTTTGCGGTTGTCTGCGGCCTTGGCCGATCGCGGGCAAACGCCTGTCACAGAATGCGTTCGCGCGAGTTCTCGAACGATTTCGCTCGATCCCGGAAGCGCCCTCGGACAGACTTAAAATCCTGAGAGCCCAAAAGGCTCGTGTGGGTTCGATCCCCACCCCCGGCACCAAGCACATCAACGAGTTGCCGTGATCGCACGTTGGCGAATTGGGACGACGCGGTAGTCCCACGTGGGCCCTTTGGTCGCCGTTCGCTCAAGTTCGCGACCCATCGCAATACGATCTGCGTATACTCCGTCATCGCGGGAGGGATATATGAGAGTAGCCGTGATCGGGATCGTTAGCGCGGCAGTCATCGTGTCGGTCGCTCCGGGTTTCGCTCAAGACAAACCTGATTTTTCCGGCACCTGGACCTACGATGCCGAGCACAGTTCGAAGACGACTCGAGGGGGACGGCGGGGCGCCGACGGGTCAATCACGCCGATCGATGTCCCTCAACCTCCCAGCCCTGCGTTGGGGAAGGAATTCACAGCCAAGCAAGACGCGAAAGCCCTCACGCTTGGCCTCAGTGTGACTCAGCAGACAGGAGTATTTCAGAACGTCAACGGTGTGAGAACTGACAACAACACCGTCGCTGGAACTGTCGCGTACTCGACTGTGTATTCCCTTGACGGCTCAGAATCTCATAACAAGACGCCGCCGGCGATCGTCGGAAGGCCGGAGACCGAAAGCCAGTCGACGGCTGCCTGGAATGGCAGCACGCTCATCGTCACGACGACGGTCGTCCCGTCCAATCCTACGGCGCCCAAACCGTCGAGCACGACGCGATCCTTTCATCTTGATGCTGATGGAAACCTTCTCGTGGAAACGACCGCGACGATGGTGGGCGGCCCGTGGACTTATGTGACTGCATACACGCGTAAGAAGTGAGGTTTGGTAGCGCCGTCACGCGTTTAGTACGCCCATTTTCGCTGCCGACCAACACCTACTACGTGTCCATCGTTCTGGGGCAGGTCGGTTGGTACGCCGAAAGATCGAGGCAGGCGGGCGAGTGGCCGGACCGCCAGATGGGAATCACGTCAAGGAGTACGCCGATTTCCTCGACGCTTCCCATCTGGAAGGCGAATCGCCATTCAAGAAGCGGTGAGCGCCTCTGCGCGTCGTTGATACGCCGGGTTGTTGCGATTGCGCGTGCGCAGGTACCGATTCGTCATGGTGATGTTCGAGTGTTGCAGGGCATCGCGCACCTCATGCACCTTCGCGCCCGCTTCGATCATCTGCGTGGCTGACTCGGCACGAAGGTCGTGGAGATTCAGGTCGCGCACCTGCGCCTTCTCGCACGTCGCCCGCCACAGTTCGTTGAGCCTGCGCGGCTTCATGAAGCGGCCCGTGTCATCGCCAAACACGTAGGCGTCTGCGGGCAGGTCCTCGCCATCAGGGCCTTTGCGCCTGCGGTCGAGGACGGCTTTCAGCGTCGGCAACACGGGCACCTCGTGCCGCTCCTGCGTCTTCGTGTCGAAGAACACCAGATGATCGTTGTGCACGTGTTGCCATTGCAGGCCGCGCAGCTCGCCTTGCCGACAGGCGGTCTCGAGGATCGCCGTGAACAGGTCGCGGATGTACTCGTCGGCCACCGCGAGGATGCGGTCCGCTTCGCCTGGTTCGAGTCGTCGTGTGCGACCGTCTGACGCTTTGATGTGCACCAGATTGACGCCTTGCATCGTCTTGAACGGCGTGCGAGTTGCGTGGCCTTCCTCAATCGCCCAATTGAACAGGTGCCGCAGGGACTGCTTGACGTGGCGCTCGGCGGATTGGCCGCCTCTCTTGCCCTGCTTCGTTCGCTTGCGCTGACGCCACGTCGCGACGAGGACTTTGATGTCCGCGGTCTTCACGTCGTCTGGCGCCTTGTCGCCGAGGATCGTGCCCGAGACTTCCATCGTCCGCAGTCGGGCAAGGTAGTGATGCGGACGCGTCGGATACGCGGCCGTGTAGCGGTCGATGATGTCGCCCATCGTGGCGGTCGCCACATTGGCAGCCGCGCTCAGCGCGCCACGCCGTGCGAGGTCCTTGACCTTCGCGGCCGCGACCTGCACGTCTTCGCCAGGGAAGCGCGCGGACAGGTTGACGCGCAGTCGCTGCCCATCGACGTGCAGGCGCATCCAGACCGGATGCGTGCATGTCTTCCGCAGGGCAGCGCTGCATCGGCAACGCTTTGCGAGTTCGTGCGTTCGTCGTTTGCGTCTGCTCATGATGATTCCTCAGTCATTCATCAGGTCGTAGCTGACCTGATGCACGATGCCGTAGACGCGACGAGCCGCGCGCTCAGCCGCGCGACGTGAACGAAAGCGACGAGCGGACTGCAGGCGAATCGCCCAACGACCTGACGACGTGAGCACGCGTGACGACGCATCCAACACGATGAACATCGAGGTTCCTCCTGATACCTCGACCATCGAGGTATCAGGTTGATCGTAAGAAAACGCGGCTCGCGTCCAGATTTAAATCCCGTGCCAGCTCCCGCGTTGTGGATCGCCAGTCGCAAATGTGGATGGCACGCGCCATGCCGCGTTGCGACTAAGCACATCGGGCAAGACGCCGCGCGTCAGGGATCCTCACCCCTGACGCGCGGTGTGGTAGTTAGCCGTAGATGACGTCTCGCACTCGATGTGCGAGGTCACGATTCAGCGCGCCGACGGCCTTGTCCATGAATGGGAACGCGTCGCTCGCGGCGCCGGACACGACGAGTTGGTCGTAGCAGTCGTAGAGCAGGTAGATGGCCTTCAGGCGGTCGTCGAACTCCTTGATGATGCTCTCGTCGCGCAGTCGTGCCCGCGCTTCTCGTATGGCTTTCTTCGTCATTGATCGTCTCCGTGTTGTTCGCGTCCTGGAGCTATCGCAGGCGCAGATTTAAGACCGCGGTGCGGTCCAACACCCACGGAGATGTGCGAGGGACCTTCATCGTGGCACGGACGACGAGAGCGATCAAGTACGAGGAATGTAACAAAGCGCGCACCCCGAACATGTTCGGGTATGCGGGCTCGGATCGAAGCCACCGATGGTCATCGGCGGCGGCCTCACGTGCGCCTTAGGCGCTGCTCGGGCGGGGAGGCACGCACGTGACCGTACTCAATCAATATGGGTGGAAGACGCCTCCCGAAGGGTGCGAGGATCCTGATGGGCAAAGGAACCGAGTGACGTGCTCGGTGGAGGCCACCCATCAGGATTGCGGCCGCCTCGCGCGGCCGGGACATGGCCTCCTTTACGCGTGCGGCGTGAACACCTGCCCGCCGCTCGGTCGAATGTTGACCGTGGCCTCCAATCCGCCGTCAACAGGGGCTTTGACGGCGATCTGCGAGACGAACCCCGAGAACGACCAGGTGGCCGCGTCCGGGAAGTCGACTTCGTAAAGGTCCTGGCTGCCGTCGGCCCAGGCCTTCATCAGGCCAGCCACGGCGTTGTGGGTCGAATCGCCGCTCGGCAGAAAGCCGATCGCGAAGCTCAGTTCGCCTTTGCGGCGGATGCCGACGACATACGAGTCGTCGTCGCTGTTGTGCATCGTCGTCTCAATCGGCTTGCGCGTGAGCGGCGGGAGCGTGATGTCGCGGAGTTCCGCAATGGGCGTCCCATTGCGCTTGATGATCGTGCCATGGGCACTGATCGCATTCGATACGGACACGGGCGTGCTGCTTGCCATCGACGGGGCGATGGCGGTTCCCTCCGAACGCCCGGCGTCAGACGCCGGACGATGCGAAGACAGAGTTAACGGTTAGTCCTCGAACTGTTCGAGGGCTTTCAGTACGTCTTTCAGTTGCCGACGCGGCGTCTCCAGCTGTCGATGGAGACGGTCGATACGATGCTGCGCGGCGATGCGCCCATTGGTGCACAGCTCGAGCAAGATCGGTTGCAGGCTGAGGCCCGCGGGCATCGACCAGATGCGGAAGTCATCATCGCCGGCGTCTTTGGGGTCGTAGCGATTCACGGTCGAGGTCAACGACGGGTCAAGCTTTCGGGCTGCGTTCGCCAGGTTCTCGAACGCGGCGATGTGGCCTTGCTGCACGTCGATCTGTTGCTCGACCTGCGTGATGAGCGATTCGAGATGCTTGCGCTCGTGCAGCGCACCCTCGAATTGTTTCTGGCGCAGTTCGAGGTCGCGTTGCGCCTTTGTGGCTTCCGTGTAGGTCTGCACGACTACATCCCTCGCGCCGTGCGAATCCGAGCCGCCAGGTCGATGGGCGCAGGGGCCGCGTCCTTGATGGACGCGTCGGGCTTGGGCAGGGCCACCGGCGTCAACCGGAGCTTGTCCTTGAGCGAGTGCGCCGCACGAATCTTGGCGGCGAGGTCAATCGGAGCGGGTGCGTCGTTCACGGTGTTCTCCTTGTTGTGTTGTGCTTGACAGTCGGCACACAGGCGGTCGGGGAAGTCACTTGCACAGCAAGTGACTCCTGACGCGGTGCGGTACGTGTACTTGTGGCTCATGGCTTCACTCACTTCTGCGCATTCGCGCGAGTTGCTTCTGATGGAATTGCTCCTCGAGGCACGCCTCGAGGAAAGGAATCTCGCCGCTCAAGATCTTGTCGGCGTGTTCGTCGCCACGCACGTGCGTCAGCCGCGTGCCGCCTTCGAGGGTGAACAGGCCGGCCTTCGCCCAATCGCGAGGCGTCGGAATCTCCGACGGCGACTTGCGCGTCGGGAGCGGGGACTTGGTGGACGCACCATCGGGCAGGCCGATGGTAGGACCGGGCACATCGTTGTAGGCAGGTGCCTGAAGTACTTCAGGCACCTCGGCGAGCATCGCGGCGATACTCGCTCTCGACTCTCGGGCCAGTGTGTAGGGCGCGAGTACGCGCTCCGCGAATCCGTGTGCTTTCCTCACGACGTTCATGATCGCGAGGGCAAACCGCAGCATGTTCTGTTCCTCCGAAGTGGCTCGGTCTTCCCACTTCTCACGCTGCGTGACCGGTGACGGCGACCGCTTCAGCCACATATCCAACGCCTTCAGTCGGATGGCTGGCTTCGGGTCGCGCAGCAACCGCTGCAGGATCACGTCGGGGTTATCGGAACGCGGTTTCACCGCACCACCGCTCTGCCCGAGGTGGATGTGACACAAATCGCCGGGCGCGCCGTCCTTGACGTTGCGCCTGCACTGTTTTCCGTCGTGCGCGTTGATGAACGAGCAGCGAATCATCGCGCGGCCTCGCCGAGGTTCGCCATCCCGCGATGCGGGATGCACCGCTTGATGCCTTTGTTGACGAACGTGTCGCACTGCGTGCCGTCGCGCTTGATGAACTGGCAGGTCGGGTGCGGTGTCTCACCCGGTGGCGGTCCGGTCGGCAATCGCATGTCCTTGCCGCCGTCTTCCTCGTCGGTGATGGGCGAACACCCGGCCTCAGCCAGACGACGCGGGTTCAGCGAGGACTGCGGCGAACCGAGGACGGGTTCGATCTTCGAGATGTCCTGCAGCGCTTCGTGTTTGAGGATCCGCAGTTCGGCGACGAGCTCGAGAACGCGATGCCGCTGTCGCTCGGTCATCTTGCGGAACGCGCGGCTCAGCGGAGCGATATCCGAGAAGCCCGCATTGCTCAGCAGCTTCGTGACGATCGATTCGGTCGCGGGAAGTTCGAGTGTGCAGGCGCCGTCGGCCCAGACAAGGATGACGGACGAAGGGAGGCGGTTGGTCATGATGTCGTCCCAGCCGCGATGTCGCGGCGACAGCACCCACCAACCTGACTGCGATCAATTATCCCACGATGTGCAACCGACCTGACCTGCGTGGCCAGTTCACGCAGGCGCAGCGATTTCCCGCACGATAGGCCCGCGCGATAGTCCCAAATTCGCGATTCGGGCCATGTTTGCCGTGATTCGCACAGGACAATGTGTCCTGTTAGGTCGAGACGCGCCTGTTCCTCCGACCTGTTGGGCGTCTACAGGAGACGCGCAGGACGCCCGGCTGCACGTCACAGCAGGCGGCTGCAGCGACGAACGCGCCTCAGGGCGGGTGACAGGTGGTTTCGCGAGCATGCCTGTCCTGCGGCGTTCGCATGACCTCGCGAAAAGGCTAATGTTTGCCGGCGTCAGGCCCAACGCGAGGCGGTGCGTCACGCGTGTCACGTGTGTCACACCTTGCACACTTGTCACAACCTGACTCTCTTGAATCGCGTCTGTGACAGGTGTGACACGTGTGACGAACGTGACAGGTGTGAATAGTGCGACGAGTTCATGCCGAGGCCTCCTGCTCGTCTTCGATGACGGTCCACAGCGCTACGGAAGGCCCGCTCTTCGTCGTGATCATCTCAGCGTGCAGTTGTCCGCGCAGCACGAGCGTCTTCTCAATTTCCGCGATGTCCTTCGCCGTCAGGTGCAACCCGCGCATCACGACGCGTCGGAGGATCGACGATGTCTTCTTGCTCTTGATGAACGCGAGCACTTTGCTGATTTGTTTTTCGAAGTGCGACTCACCGAGGCGTTCCGAGAATCGCTGAGCGCCCGCCTGCCAGCGCGACACGACCTGGATCGCGCTCGCCATGTCATCATCGGACACGGTCAGCGGCGTCATCGGCATCGCCTGTCCAACCGCGCTGAGCATCGCGACCTTCATCGCCATCACGCTCAGGCGAGCGAACAGCTCGCCTGGCTGTTGTTCGAGATTCGCGCTGAACGCATCATGGCGCGCCAGCGCCTCGCGACTGAACGCGATGACGCGCGGATTGATGTAGCTCCCCGTGTTCGGATCGCGCTGCGCCGACAGCGTATGCAGCCAATGGACGAGCGCGTTGCGGTTCGTCATCAATGACGGCCGCGCTTCGTGCAACGCGAGACGGTCTGGCTTCGTGTCGGGATACACAATCGCGAAGCGCGGCAGCAGGCCACTCAGCACGTCGTCCTGGTGTAGCTTGTCGAAGACCGTCTCGGCGCAGCAGCCGATGATGCACAGGTGCGGTTCGAGGATCGCCACGTCAGGCTTCGACGTGCGCTTGTAGGTGTAGTCGTCGCCGCCATAAATCTCCAACAGCAAGCTCGACAGGCCCGCCATGTACTCGCGCTTGTGCATCTGGACGAGCGCCTGCGCGAATTCATCGACGGTCCACAACGTCGGCGACTTCGACTTGGCCGCGAGATCCTCGGCCAGCGCTTCGGGGGTCGCTTTGCTGGCGAGATGGGCGTCGGGCCACACGGCTTTCGCGAGGTCTTTGCCGCGATCCTTGGCCGTCGACTTGCGACTCGTGGACGTTTGCCCGACGAGCAACGCGTAAAGATTCGTGTGCAGGCCGCGCGGGAATTGGGCGATGCGCGCCACCACATCTGGGGTCGCGACGGCCAGCAACGTCAACGCGGCAGCCTCGTGATACTCATGGCTCGCGTCGGTTGTCTGGCTCGCGTACTCCAGGTACTGACTGATGAAGTGGTCGGGCGGAAACGCCGACGCAAACGTATACGGGCTCAAAACAACACCTCCGACGCGACGGATTCATGCAGCTGACCGAAGTTGGATTGATCGCGATGCCCCCACGCGCGAGGGAACCACGAGCGAAGCCACGCGTCAGACTTGGGAGGCTGACAGCGTTGGTTGTATTCGCGCACCGCGAACAAGGTTAGTTCCGCAGAAGCGCCATTCGCTTTCAATGACCGCACGAACCTGAAGAGCTCGGCCGTGCGTTCGCCTGCGGGAATGACGGCATCCCCGGTGACGGGCACGTATGGTTGACCGACCTCGCTCGTGGTGCCCGTGCCGTCGTTGAACAGGAAGTCGGCGGGAAAGACCGGCAGGTCATTCCAGTCCCACGACCACGAGGCCGCGCCATATGTGCCGCCATCCGGATGCGGACTGCCTGGGCCGACGACGTAGTGCCCGCGTCGTTTGAGTTCGAAGCTCAGACCGTCGCGATGGATGAACGCCGGGAGGTGGACCTGCGGCGCGCGGAAGTATCGATGCAGGCCGCGTCCGGGCGATTTGTCGTGGTACGGCCCCGACTGCACGACGAATGGTGTGAAGGGCACGTGCGCATCGAGCCACGCCGCCGTGGTCGCGTTGTCGGCATCGAGCACCATCAGGTCACCGAGCACGACGCCATATGGTCCAGTCGGGCGTGGACGGACGAAGTCATCCCAGTCGGCCCAGCTGGTCCCTGCGGGGACCGCCGGCTTCTTCGTGCCGACCTGCACGGGGAACACCTTGACGCGATGCGCGAGGAAGAAGTCGAGTGCCGTCATGACGCCTGCACTTGATGCTTGGCGAGCCACGCATCGAGGTCCACCGCGCGAAAGCGCACCTGTCGCTTGCCGTTGACGCGGAACGCAGTCAAATCCCCGGATTTGACTGCTCGACGCAGCGTGACTTCGTTGAGCCGCGCGTACTGCGCAGCTTCACGAGGAGTGAGCCAGGTCGTCATCGCGCAGCCTTGCGACGACGTTCGCTATCGCGATGCTCGGCAGCGACGGGGACGCCGACCTTGCGCTCGTCCACGTGGTCCATGAGGCGTTCGGGCGCCACGCCCCAGTACTTCGAGAAGATGGCAAGCTCGCGGGCGTTCGGGACGAGACGGCCACGTTCGATTTGGGAAATGATCTGTTGAGGAAAGCCGATGGCTTCGCCCAACTCGGCTTGCGTCAGGTTCTTGAGCAGGCGCAGTGCGGTACAGCGGAACATGGCAACTCCTTTCGAGTTGTCTGTTCCACCTGTGGCCGCGGCAACGAGCGGCTTCTAATCTTTCGGGGCTACCCGAACGGTGGGACGCGTGAGCAGGTCGTGCCTCACGACCGGCGCGTTGGCCGGATTTCCGATCCTACGTCATCGACGACGCCGACGTCTACAGGCGCGGTCGCGCTTCAAACGAACACATCCATTTTACCAATGTCGTCAACAGGTTTGCCCGCAGTGGCTACTTTCGATGATGTCGCGGTTGTATGATTTATCCGGTTCCCCATGACCGCAGCGATTATCTCGGTGGTCTGCACGTTCGCGCTGGCCGCGTTGGGCCTGTTTCTCGGACTGCACGACAAAGTCGCGAAAAAGCATCAGTGGCTTGTTTGGGTGTTTTTCGTCGTTGTGGGCTCGCTGGGCACCGCGAGCGCGCTCTATCAAGGGTGGCAGGCGTCGGTCGAGGCCGAGGGTCTGGCGACTGGTGGTGACAGTTACGCCTACCTCGACCCGCAGATCGATGATGGGCATAACAGCGCAGTGAGCTTGGTTGTCATGAATCAGGGCAACTATGCGCTGCGGTCGTTGAATGTGCGAATCGTGCGTATCGATGCGGCTGGCCGAGATTCGATTGCGCCGCGAACGGTGGCGGACCCGTTTCAGAACGACTTGATCTTTCCCATGGACGCAGTCGGGAAGCATCAGGCGAGCTTCATCCAACTCCCGGGGCCGATACCGCTCGAAGGTGATCACGTGAAGTGGAACGTGTTCTTCACGGCGCTCAACGGGTCGTGGGATGACCTCGTGCGCCTGCATCGCGTCAACGGGCATTGGGTGAAAGCGTTCAAGGTCATTTGGAAAGGCGCGGACGGCATGCAGCGGCACGAGGTCTATCAGCAGGTGGACCCGACGTTTCCGACGCCTGTCGTGTGGGACTAAGCGTGGGACAATGCCCCGCGAAACCGCCTGAGAGAAATACGCCGTCGCTCTGCGTCAAGGCCGGTATGTCCGGCTGTGATCGCTTGTGTCGCCGAACGGCATCAAACTTAAAATCCTGAGAGCCCAAAAGGCTCGTGTGGGTTCGATTCCCACCCCCGGCATGACCAATCAATCACTTAGCGCGCGTTGCAGGACTTAATGGCCCACGGAGTAGTGGCCCACGTGGGCCACTTGGTCGACGTTAGTGAGGAAGCTGGGACTTGCGTAGACGGCGTCTTGCGTGCGGACCTTCTTGGTTCCTGCTGGCACGGCCTCTCGTTTGTCTCTGGGCGGTATAGTCCTCTCGATGGTTGCCCGCAAGCCCACGCTCAATCGGGTGATTTGCGCTACCCAGATCGCTCTGCTCCTGGCCGTTCAGCAGCTGCCCCTGAGCGCCCAGTGCGTGGTTGGGATTCCGCTCTGCGAGGAATACTACAGCTTCGACACAATCGTCGAGGCGACGGTGCTAACTGCCGCCGTTGTTCAGGAACCGGTGACGATTGATCCGCCGCTGTCGGTCAAGATCATGCGGAACATTCTCGTCGCAAACGCTCATATCGAGCGCTCGTGGAAGGGCGAATCTTCTGGGGCGGTGGTCATCCGGTACGAGCATCATTCGGGCACCCTTGACGGCAGGCTCTCGTCAGGCGGGCGCTATGTGATCTGGGGTCACCGCCGGACGGACGGCGCCATCGAGGTGAGTGACTGCAGTCCCACCGCGCCCGTGGCGCAAGCCTCGGCGATGATCGCGTTCCTCGACACTCGTGGCCGCAACATGGACGGCGGCACGGTTTTCGGCGCGGTGATGCGACGGGGGACGCCAGCGACTCCCGTCCAGATCGCGGGCATTCGTCTCACGCTCAAGGGGCCCGTCACCCGGGTGGCCGTCACGGATGCCGGCGGACAATTCAGGTTCACGTCGTTGCCCGCGGGCCACTACTCCGGCGCCGTCGAGCCGCCAGATGGGATGGTCGTCCTTGATGCGACCCTCACATTTACATTGCCGGACGCACAGGCGTGCCACGCCGCCATAGTGATTCTCGATGTGCGGCGCTGATGGCTACCCGCTTCGGCTGTCTAACACATGCGACATGCCACTAACTTACGCGGCCCCGCCCGGAACAGCGGTGACACGAGGGTTTACGAGGATGAGCAGGAAATAAGGCAGTCCGTACAGGCTTCGCACGAACACCAGCGCATTCAATGCATCATGGCGATTTCCCTTCAGCCCGCCAGATATTTCACGGCGTTTGGCACCGCGGCCCAGTTCACGAATCGCTCCACGCGGAACCCGACTAAATTTGCTTGAAATAAGCTCGTCATGACCGTCGCGGCGCCGGGTTTAGCGGTGTGGGCGCGATGGGCCCCCCCCACTCGCGTCGCAACACTTCGTAGTGGCGGACCTCTAGTTCCCGATGGTCGAATTTTGATCCGAACTTGTCGGGTTGCAGGCCAGTCAGCGTGAACCCGGCTTTCTCCAGGACGCGCCACGAACCGACGTTGGAACTCAGGCAACCACTACGGATTCTCTCCAAGGCTTCCAGTCGTGCGAATCCCCAACCGACAACAGCTTGGACCGCCTCGGTCATGAAACCTTGCTTCCAGTAGGAACGGGCGAGGACGTAGTCCGTATGCGCTTCCTGATCGTTGTCTTGGATGAGGTCGATCGTCCCAATCACGCGCGCGTGATCGCGACGCCTGATGGCCCACGTGTGACGAAGCGCCCCTGGCTGGTCCGAATCTGAAGCCACCACGAACGACACAAAGTCCAGGGCGTCCTTGATGTTCGTATGAGCAGGCCAGGAGGTCGCACGTGCGACTTCTGGATCGCTCCCGTATTGGTAGACATCATTGGCGTCTGGCAGAGCCAAAAGCCGCAAGTCCAGCCGCGTCGTGCAGATGGCCGTATTGGGAGTCGTTAGCACACGCGCCATAGTCTACTGCTCGGAGTCAACCACCTCGCGGACGCGCATCGGGAGGGCGGATGCTGCACGCGATCGATTCGGAGCCCGTGCCCGTGATCGGACGCGGAGCACGAGTCCCCGAGTGTGTTTGTCAAAAGAAATATCGCGGGTCTCGCAACGCACGCCAGCCCTACTACTTTCCTAGCAATGTCTCAGTTTCGTGTCGGAGGGTTTCGCCTGGTTTCGGCGTACACAGGACTTGAATCCTGAGGAGCCAAAAGCTCCGTGTGGGTTCGACTCCCACCCCCGGCATGGCCCATCAAAACGATCTCCGAAGACGCGCGATCGGAAGGGCGGCGCCGATGTAGGATCAGGCGCCAGCATTTTTCCAGGGAGGCGCCTCATGCGGCCTCGGATTGTTGCCTTGATACTCGCGGCCGCGATCGTGGTCGCGTTCGCGTTCTGGTTCGCCCACCGCTCGAGACCCCCGGCGGGTGCGCCCGCGTCGACCGCCGCGCCGCCGGCGGCGGCAGCTTCGTCGGCTGCGGCCTCGCTCGCCTCGAGTCAGCACCGAATCCAGATCGAGATCAACCATCTGGGCCTCACGCCCGAGCGGGCCAAGCAACTGTTCAGCTTGACCGTGGGTCCGTTGCCCGGCGTGTCGCTCGACGGGCTCACGAAAGATCCCAACGAGTTCGACGGCACGGCGGCCGTGCTCTACCTGAGGCATGAGTGGAGCGCGCTGACACCGGAACAGCAGCAGGCGGCCAGCGTGCTGATGTACGGGTCGCCGACGACTCGCGGACGTTCCGGGTCGCTGTTCCTGCCTGAGCGCTGGGCGATGCACCCGCCGCGCGTCATGCTCGCCGGCTTCGGCGCGTCGCCGACCGACGATCTTCCCGCGCACGACTATCAGTCGCTCGCCGACAACGCGAACAACACGATCGCGCCGCTGCTCGGCGTCGCTCCAATCCCCCAAATCGTCGACGTGCGGATGGACGCATCGAACGGCACGGAGTTCGCTGACACGACCTCGTGGGGTTCGAAAATCTTCATCGATCCGAACACCGGCGACTTCCAGCGCTTTGCCGACGGGAAGTGCCACATCAAGGTGTGGAACGACAAGTTCGCTCCGCTGGACGATCCGTCCGCCATGGAGGTCCTCGCGCACGAGCTGACCCATTGTTATCAGGACGCCTGGGCCGGCACGTACAACAACCGTGCGGCGCAGCCTCGGTGGGTCGCCGACGGCGAAGCCGACTGGGTGGGCGCGACCATCGTGCCGGCGGGCCAGGCCATCGACAAGTACTGGCCGCCGTACATCTTCGCGCCCAAGACGGTCTACAGCGATCGCTGGTACGACGCGATTGGCGTGTTCGGCCATCTGAGCGACATCACCAGCGCGTCCGTCGTCTGGTCGCGCCTCGCGTCGACCGCCGTGACGAGCCAGAGCGGCGACGATGCAGCCACGTTGGCAGCGTTCATCCAGGGCATCAGCACGTCGTACTACTCGACGTGGGGCGCGAGCTACTTTCAGCAGTCGAACTATCGCTGGAAGATCGCCGGACCAGGACATCCGACGTACTCCGGCCCGGCGCCAGACGAAGCCGTGATCAATCCAGGAACGGTCACGACGATTACCGCGGCGTCATATCAGGCCACGCTCACCAACGTGAGCGGTGGCTCGGACATTGTCGGAATCGAGCTCCTCAGCGGCTACGGGCGCGTGCACGATCAGGGGTGGGGGGTCGACACCGCACTCGATTCCTCCGGACCGCTGCTGCTCTGTCTGCGCGAAGCTGGCTGCAAGTGCGACGGCGACAGTGAAGGGGAGGTGCCGGACACCAAGAAGGCGACGGCGCCGATCGCGATTGGCATCGATGGCGGTGACCAGGTCGCGCTCGTCGGCCTGGCCGGCAAGTCGCTCAATGACTTCTGCAAGAAGAAGCCGGAGAAAACTCCGAAACCGACGCCGCCGGGCGGCGGTGGGGGAGGCGGTGGGGGCGGCGATCCCCAGGAACCGGATCCCAAGAATCCCGGCAACGGCGATTCCGTGGGCGACCCGCACCTGAAGACGTTCGACGGATTCCGGTTCGACTTCCAGCACATCGGCGAGTACACGCTCGTGCGCTCGACGAAGGACGACTTCGTCGTCCAGGTGCGACAGGTGCCGGTGCCCGGATCGCGAGCGGTCAGCGTCAACCAGTCGGTGGCCACGAAAGTTGGCGGCAAGCGGGTGACAGTGGCGCTCGAGAACGGCGCCGCCGTGCTCCGGATCGACGGCGCGGTCGTCACGGACGAAGCGCCGGTGATAGCGGGTGTGTCGCTGACGCGCGCGCAAACGGGCTACGGCGTCAACTACGTCTTCGAATGGCCAGACGGCACGATCGTCCGAGCGGAGCAGCTCGGCCGGTACACGATCAACGTCCGCGTCCGCCCGTCTCAATCGAGACTCGGCTCGCTCGAAGGGCTGCTCGGCAAGGACCACGGCTCGGGGATCAACGACACTGCGGAGTCCGCGGCGCTCGTCGAGAAATGGGCCGTGCCATCGTCGGCGTCGCTCTTCGACTATCAACCTGGCCAGACGGCGGCGACGTTCATCGATCCGACGTTTCCGGATCCGAGCGCGACCGTGCCAAATCGCGATGCCGCCGAGAAGGCGTGTCGCGAGCAGGGCATCACCGATTCGCACCTGCTGCACGATTGCATCATCGACTTCGGCGTCACGAACGGCTTTCTGTTCGCGAGCCAGTACGCGCATCAACAGCGCGTCCTCGAAGCCCGCGCGTCGCTCGCGCCGATGAATACGTCGGTGACCGCCGCGCCGAAAGAGAAAGTGATCGTGATGGCCGGCACGATCACCGACAAGTCGCAGCCGACCGAGTTCAAGTTCGAGGCCCAGGCCAACGACGTCATCTACATGCACCAGCCGGATTGCGTGGATCGAGATGGGCCGGACGCGGGGCCGATCTACTTTCTGCTCTTCGGGCCGGACGGCCAGAGGGTCGGCGGCGGCGTTCCGGGCTGCGATCTCGGACGCATCGATCTGCCGACGACGGGGACGTACACGTTCAAAGGCAACCTGGGCAAGCACGAGATCGGCAAGTACAGCGTGCCGATTCGATTCGTGCGGCACGACCGCGTCGCGACGATCAAGTACGGCGACATCGTCTCCGGCAACATCGAGGAAAAAGCCGCGCACGACGTCTATACGTTCGATGCGCAGGAGGGCGATCTCATTCGGATCTCGGGCAAGGGCTGCGAGCTCAATATGTTCACCGCCATCGTGTCGTCTGAGGGGTGGGAGAACCTTGGGCCAGGCTGCCGCGAGGGAACGGTGTACAGGATCCCGAAGGCGGGCACCTACAAGCTGCGGATCAACTCCGACGAGCGCGGTCCAGGGAAATATCAGTTCGTGTTCCAGGGCGTGTCTGGCAAATGAAACGCGCCTGCATGATGATGCTGGCCCTGGTCGTCGCGGGCGCCGCGGGCCTGTCGGCGGATGACCGGCGGCCGTTGGACGAGCTCGACTTCTTTGGCTACAAAGGACTCGATCTCGCGGCGGTCCGCGCGGCATTGCCCATCCACGAGGGCGACATGTTCCCGCCTCCCAACATCCACGCAGATGCCCTGAGGCGGAAGGTGAGTGACGCGGTCAAGCAAGTGATCGGCCGTCCGGCGACGGACGTGGCATTCATCTGCTGCGACGCCAAACAGCACTACATGGCGTACATCGGCTTGCCGGGCGACTCGTATCAGGCCATCGCGTTCAATCCGCGCCCGACCGGCGGCGCCCGGCTGCCCAGGGACGCCATGAAACTGAGCCAGCAGTTGGATGACGCGCTGGAGAAGGCAGTGATGAGCGGGCACGCCGCGGAGGATGACTCGGCGGGGTATGCCATCACGGAAGATCCCAGGGCGCGGAGCGTGCAACTGGCCATCCGGGATTACGCGCTGCAGCACGAGGACGTCATTCTGCAGGCGGTCACGTCGTCGTCAGACGCCGACCACCGCGCGATCGCGGCGCAGATGCTCGGGTATGGGCGTCAATCCGATCAGCAGATCGACGCCCTGGTCCACGCCAGCCTCGACGAAGACGAGGGCGTTCGGAACAACTCCGTGCGGGCCTTGTGGGTGCTCGCGACAGGGAAGCCGGCTCTGGCGCAACGGATTCCGGCGGCGCCGTTCATTCGTCTGCTTCGATCCGGCGCGTGGCTCGATCACAACAAGGCGTCGCTCGTGCTCGTCGCGCTCACGACGACGCGCGATCCGCAGATGCTGGCGCAGCTTCGCGCCGAAGCGCTCGACCCGATCCTCGAGATGGCCCGCTGGCGCTACGTCGGACACGCGGAAGCCGCGCTGACGATTCTCGGACGAATGGCCGGCATCGACGAGGACACCCTGACCAAGCTCATCGACGGCGGTCAGGCCGCGACAATTCTTGCGAAGTTCGATCGGTAGCGCGGCGCTATTTCACGAACGCCGCGTCGAACGCGTAGTCGCCCGTGGCCTTGCAATACACCGGTGTGTCGCCCCGACCCGGGCATGCGCCGTCGCCGGTCTTGAGGGTTCCTTTGATGTGCGTCGCGTCGCGCGCCTCGATCTTCGCGACGATGCTCTCCAGGCCGTTCACCGATTGCAGCATCTCGGTGTTCGTTCCGCCGTTCGCGGGACACGTGACGTACTGATTGACGCCCGACTTCGCGTCGAGCTGCAGCGCCGCAAATGGCGTCTTCTCCTTCTCGCACCACTGCCGCAGGGCCTCGGTATGGTCGGAGGTGCCGGCGAGCATTCCGGCGGGTACCGGTTTCTCGGTGAGGACGATCCAGGTGAATCGAAGCGCTTGAAAGTTCTGCATGTACGCGGATGCGACGTGCGGAGCAAACGGCACGGGCGTGCCGCGGTTGTCGATCGTGCCTTTGCCCGTCACCGTTCCCGCCGTCTGCGCACCGAGCGTACTTGCCATTGCCACCGCGGCCAATCCACAAGCCCACCCGAAACGTCGAGTCATCTGCGGCCTCCTGTGCGCGGTCCGCCAGCAGGACGTGGCTGAGCGTGACCGGCGGCAGGAATCATAGCGGAGACGTCGACACTTCGGGCGTATCCTTACACAAGGCTGAACCGACTTCGGATCGCGGAGGTTGACGATGCTTGCAATGTGCCTCGTTTCAGCGGCGCTCTTTGTTAGTCCGCCTCTTCAAAATCCCGTTTCCCCGCCGCCGACTCCGACCCCGACTCCCGCGGTGGCCGCGCCCAGTTCGCCGTTTACGATCCCAGCGCCAGGTGGGCCCCAATTGGGCGGAGTCGATTTCAGATCTCCCACGCTGAACAAACACACACTTCCGAGTGTCAACGCCGGGCCAAAATCCGACAGTTCCGCCGGTTGAAAATCCGACAGATCGGCGAGGGGACGAGCCTCAGGTCGTCGCGGCCTCCTGACGCGGACGGCGTCGCCGGTTGGCGCTGGGTTCGGGATCCGACGTGTGCAGCGCCTGCCAAAGGTCGGTGTGCTGTCGCATGCGGTAGCTGTTGCCGCGGATCGTCACGATGTGGCAGTGGTGGACGAGCCGATCGATCAGCGCGGCGGCCATGACGTCGTCGCCAAAGACGTCGCCCCACTCTTCAAAGCCCTTGTTGGAGGTCAGCACGGTCGACGCGTGCTCGTAGCGGCGGGTCATCAGCTGAAAGAAGAGCATCGCACCGGTCCGACTGATCGGGAGATAGCCGATCTCGTCGACGACGAGCAGCGCGGGATGCGTCAGGACTTTGAGGCGGGCCTGTAATCGTCCCGCGGCCTGCGCTTCCTCGAGCGACGTGATCAGATCGGCCAGGGTGCCGTAGTACACGCGCCGGCCGCTCTGCGCGGCCGCGATGGCCAGGCTGATCGCCAGATGCGTCTTGCCCACGCCTGGCGGGCCGAGGAAGACGACGTTTTCCCGCCGCTCGACGAAACCCAGCTCGTGGAGACTCTCCAGCTGCTCTCGACGGAGCGACGGCTGAAAGGAGAAATCAAACTCGGTGAGCCGCTTGACGGCAGGCAGCCGGCTGGAGCGCATCGCGGCTTGCAGGCGACGATTGTTACGGAGCTGGATCTGCGCACCGAGCAGCTGCTCGATCGCTTCTGGCGCGGTCAGCGTGGCGCCATCGACGCCGTGGAGGATCGCATCGAGGGCCTCAAGGGCCCCGGGCATGCGCAAGTCGGCGAGCATCTGACGCAGACGGTCGCGACGGGAGGGGGCTGCGGCTTTCATGCGAGCCCTCCCGTGAGACGCGCATACACGGCCAACGGCCGCTTCTCGACGGCCACCAAGGGACGTGAGGCTGGCAGGGGCCGCGCAGGCCTTGTGGGCTCCGGCAAGACGAGCGACGTATACGGACGCGGGGCGAGCGGGTGCAGGAGTAGGCGCTCGTCGCGATCGAATCGGTCGCGCGGCCGCTCGCGCGTCGTGGCGTGCACCCGCACATTGGCAATGTCGTCCAGCCACTGCCGGCGCTGCTGATCGAGATCCGCATCATTGGCAAACGTCCGGCCGTAGACGAAATTGTCGCGGAGATAGCGGACCGGACGCTCGACCTTGCCCTTGGTCTGCGCGCGATAAGGTCGACACGCGCGCGCCGTGAAGCCCCAGTGATGAGCGAAGCGGAGCAACTCCAGATTGCGCACGAGCGCGCCCCCCCTGCAGCCGCAGGTCGCGCGTGATCACCGCCTTCATCTGATCGAAGAGCAGCTCCTGCGGGACACCGCCGAAATACCGAAACGCGTCCTCGAGGCCGTCGATCAGCGTCCGCATGTCCTGGCGCACGTAGAAGCGGCACCAGAGCAGCCGGGAGTAGCCGAGCACGACGAGCAAGGCGTATCGCACGCCCCACGAAAACGAGAAGCGCGCGAAGTCGACCTGCGCTTGTCGGCCGGCGGGCGTTTCGAATCGGATCACGGGCTCCGGCGGTGGCGTCGGCCGTACCTGTCGGACATACGCCTTGAGCTGCGTATAGCTGCCCGCGAAGCCCGCCGCGCGGATCTCGGCCAGCAGCCGGACGGCGGACAACGCCGGGTAGGCGGCGAGTCGCATGTCGATGATGGCTTTGTAGGCGTCGAGTTTCGTCGGCACCGGCCGCCGCGGCCCGTACCGCACCGGGGTCGTGTCCAGGTCCCGATCGAGCTCGCCGGCGCGAATCCAGCGGTGAATCGTGTCGCGATGGACGCCCAGTTTGCGCGCCAGGGCGCTCTTGCTCGTCCCTTGCTCCAGGTAGTGCCTGAGTAGCATCCGTGTCTCCCGTCCGAACATCGAGCCTCCGCTCGTCGCAGAGACGCCCTGGTGAATGGAATCACCGGCCGGGAGCTACGCTCTCAGCCGGCAGCCAGACCGTGCTGCCGACTGTCGGATTTTCGCCCGCCATAACTGTCGAATTTACAGCCGCCGCTAACACCGAGGACAGATGACTGTCCGCCTGCGCCTGCCAACGCTCCCATCATGGGTCACCGGCAAGCTCCAGCGCCGACGCTGCGGCTGATATTGCTGCTGCCGATCGTCTGGTGACACGTCGCACTGAGGCGGCTCGCCAAAGTTGGGCGTATCATTTCTAAACACGGGTGAAAACAATGCGACGGTCGAGCAAAATGCGCGCAGTACTGCTTTGTCTGCCTGTTGGCCTGATGATAACGGTCGCGGTCGCGATCGAAGCGGCCCGTCCTCAACCAGGATTGGGTGACCTTCGGCTGGCTCCGGGCCGAGCAGGTGCGCTCGAGGTTGGCGCGCCGATCGACGAGATCTACAAGCTCTTCGGGCGCGAGCACACCCAGCTCGTCGACCTGTACCTCGAGGGCATGTACTCGCCAGCGCTGAAGGTGACATTGCCCGGCGCGTCGGCGGACCCTGCGCTCGTGGTGCGGCTCGAAGAGTGGCCCTGTCACCAGATGACGGCCTATAGCATCACCGTCACGGACCGGCGCTACCGAACGGCCGACGGCTTTGGCGTCGGCACGACCGGCGCGGAGCTTGGCCGCCGCCATCCATTCAAGATCAATGAGGAAGAGGGATCCTACGGCGCATTCATCGAAACGCTGCAGATGGGCTTTTCGTTTGAGCGCGAACCGCCGATCGACAAGGCTCGCGTCACATCCGTCATGCTCGTGTTGCATCCTGGAGAGGTTCGCCGACCGCGATGCCCGGAGCTGGGACCAATCGGCGAGCCGGCACCAGGAGCGACCGTCGGACCGAAGGATCAACTGCGGGCGCTGATCGACAACGAAACGGGTTTGCCGGCGACAGATTGCGGCCAGCATGTGATGACGCGCATCGGCGACGACTGGGTGCCGGCTAACCGCGAGCTGGTCGAGAAGTCACTCGCGTGCGTGCTTGCGCGTGCGGCCTCGCGACAAGCGTCTTCGACCTTTCGCCAGCAGCGGGGGAGTGATTCCTGGATCGCGAGCGGGTGGATCAGCGATCACAGCGGCAAGATCCGGAAGTTCGTCTTCGACAGCCAGCCGTGCGGTGGGTCCGGCTGCGCTCCACGTTTCGACCTGACGCCATGCGACCATCCAGCGATTGTCCCGACTGCGAACGGGGAGTTCGACCTCTCGTGCTCCAAGCCGCCAGGAGCTCGCTGAGTCTCTGCCGCTTACTTGATCGCAGACGCGATCAACGTCCCCATCTCCGCGACGCTCACGCGATTCGCGACGATGCGGCCGTCCTTGCCGATGAGGATGTGCGTCGGCCAGGCGTCGATGCGAAACATCTTGTGGATCGGCCCGTCGAGCGGCTCGCGCGCGGTCGGCCAGCTGACGTGGTACTGGCTGATGAAGCTCTGAATGTCGGCCAGCGCGTCGTTGGGATTGACGCCGACGATGACGAGGCCGTCGCGGCCGTGTTTCTGGAGGAGATCGGCGATCTGCGGCGCCTCGGCGCGACACGGGCCGCACCACGTCGCCCAGAACACCACCAGCACGACCTTGCCGCGATAGTCCGAGAGCTGATGCTCGCGTCCCTCGAGATCGCGGAACGTGAAGGCCGGAGCCACCGTGCCCGCGTCGAGCGTCGGCCGCTCCGGCAGCGGCGACGACACCGGCGTCAGCGCGAGCGCGCGCCCGTAGCGATCGACGTGAAACTGATACGCCGCGCCGCCCAGCGTCACGCGGCCCTCGCTCACCTGATAACGGTTTGACGCGCCGTTTTGATCGAGCCGCCAGCCGCGGCCGTCGACGTCGAAGATCACCTCGTTCCCGGGCCCATCGTAGAGTCCGGCGCGCCCGACGAGCGCGAACGGCACGCGAAGCGCGCCCAACTGCACCACGCCTGTGCGAAGCGATCGGCCGAAGATCTTGAGCACGGGAACCTTCGCGCCGCCTTCCGGCGGCACCGCGTCACCCAGCGTCGCGCGAATGCGCAGGACGTACGTCTCCGTGGCGCCGCCGGACGTGTCGTCGACGCGCTGTTCGATCACGGTCGAGTACTGCCCGTCGACCTTCTGCATCCGGAACTTCTCGTCGTCGCCGAGCTTGCCGTCGCCGTCGACGTCAACGTAGAGGAAATAGCCGTCCGCGTCCGATCCGTCGACGGCGTAGCTGCGATTCTTGCCGCCGAAGCTGAGGTTGACGCCAAACGTCGCCGTGCTCGAGAGCGCCGGACGCTCCTGCAACACGACAATTCGCGGCCGGCCCTTGAGCGGCGCCGTCGTCTTCGCGTACTCCTCCCACGACCAGCGCCGGCTGAGCGAGGCTTCCGAATCCGCGGTGACGAGCTCGGGCTCGCCGGCGGGAAACCATCGCTCGACGGCCTGGTCCGCGCTCGACAACACCACGAGTGAGAGCAGCAAGATGGCGCGCATCTATTGCCAGGCGGTCTTGACGACGGCAGAGACGAGCTGCTTGATCGAGAGTGGTGGGGCGCGCTTGTTGAGCGAGACCTGTTGCACCGTCCACACAGGAGCGTGCGTGTCGATTTCGCCGAGCACGGCGTCAGACCCCGGCGGCGCGAAGCGGCACGTGTAGAGCTCGACCATTCCGTCCACCTCCCGGCCTGCGCCCGCGATCAACGGGCGGCAGGTCGATCCGTCCTCCAGCTCGAAGAACCACGCGCGAAGATTGACACCGCGCGGCCCGGACGCAGACGGACCCGGCGGCGGCACGGTGACGACGGTGCCGCTCGCGGCGTCACGCGGGTCAGCATTGCACAGTACGAGGCCGGCGCGCTCGAGCGCGAAGCACGGGTCGTACGTTGTCTCGGCGACGCAGCGGTACGCGTCGGCCCGATCGGACACGAGCGAGCGCTGGCAGGTGCCGGGCCGGGCTGAGCCGTTCGCGGCGGCCGGCGGCGTGAAACGCACGACGCGCGTCGGCGCAGGCGGCGTGTTGGCGTGCTGGCCGACGGCCACCGCCACGAACACGATCACGGCCATCACCAACGGCATGAACCGAGTCTCACTTCCACGCGTGCACGGTGACGTGGTTCGGCGTGATCGCCCGCTTCGGATCGAACGCCACGTCGTCGCCAAATGACTTGTGGATGATCTCGACGCGCGTGAAGCCGACCGTCTGGAGCATCGCGATCACGGCCGCCGGATTCGGCCCGACCCAGTTCGTCGGATCGCCGGCGAGCTCGTCGCCCGGATAGAACGCCATGGCGGGCCGGTCGATGCCAATCATGTCCACTTGTGTCTGCATGATCAGCATGCCCTTCGTAACGCTCGAGACGTGCTCGAGCGTCAGGAGCGGATGCTTCATGTGGTACAGAATCCCCATGAAGAGGACGAGGTCGAATTCGCCGACGGTGTCGGGCGACAGGTCGAGCACTTGAATCCACTGGTCCTCGACGCGCGAGTTGAGCGCCCGCCGCGCGAGGTTGAACGCGGCCTTCGTGCCCCAGCCGCCGCCGTCCCACGAGAACGAATCGGTCGCGAGCACCCGCTGCGCGCCGCGCCGCTCGGCCTCGAACGAGAAGTAGCCGTCCCAGGCGCCGATGTCGAGCACGGACAGGCCCGTCAGGTCTGCCGGCATGCGGATTTCCGCCAGACGGGCGGCGATGTGGATGTCCGCGCCTGGCGTGACCAGGCCGCCACCCAGATCGATCGGATGCCACCACTTGAGCTTGTCGACCTGGTCCCGGAGCGACTTGTGCGCCGACTCGGACATGTCTCTATTTGTACACGCCGGCCGCTTTGAAGTCGCCGGCCTTGACGATCGACACGCCGTTCGGATCGATGTGGCGCCGGAACGCGGCGTTGATCTCGGCGACCGTGAGCGCCTGGATCTTCGCCTCGACGTCGGCGTCCCATTTGAGCGGACGATTGAGCTGTGCGTGCGAGACCATCAGGTTGAGCAGCGCGGCGTCGGTCGATCGGCCGATCATCCTGGCGTCGGCGTAGGCCTTCTTCGCGGCGTCGACCTCGGCAGCGGTGAAGCCCGAGTCGTACACTTTCTTCAGCTCGTCCATGAAGCTCGCCTCGACCTTCGGCCCGACGCCGGGGTTCAGGCTGACCGTGCCGGACAACATCGCTGCGTCGCCTTCCGCGGGCACCGTGATGCGCGCGTTCGCGCCGTAGCTCAGGCCTTCGCGATTGCGGATGCGGTCGGAGATCCGTGACGTAATCGGCTCGCCGAACATGTAGCTCGCGAGCACGATCGCCGGGTAGTCCGGATCGTTCTGTGAGAGCTGGAAGCGCTCGCCGGCGAGGAACTCGGCGTTGGCCTTGTCGGGCGTCTCGATCTTCTCGTTGATCGGCGCGACCTTTTTGAACGGCGTCACGAGCGGCTTGTAGCTCTTCGTCGTGTTCCACGTGCCGAACAGCTCGGCTGCGACTTTCTGCACGTCGGCGGCGACGACCGGTCCCACGACGGCGAAGACGCCGTAGTTGGCGCCGTAGAACTGATCGTGGAATCGCCTGGCGTCGTCGAGCGTGACCTTTGTGAGTTCCGGCACCTGCTGCTCGCGCGTCGGCGCGTATTGCGTGTCGCCGGGAGCGAACGGACTGAGATGACGATTCAGCCGCTCGCTTGCGAGCTGATTCGGCTCGGTGGGCACGACCTCGAGCGCCTTCAGCCGCTGCGCCTTGATCCGATCGAACTCGTCCTGCGGATACGCGGGCGTCTTGAGGATTTCGGCCGCGAGCCGCACGGCCGCGGCGAAATTCTCGGCCGGCGCGGAAATCGTCGCGGTGGCACTCGAGAAGCCGCCGCCTCCACCACCACCTCCGCCGCCTCGTCCTCCGCCGCCCCCTCCG
>DATEGZ010000152.1:0-8178 GCA_035279905.1 Vicinamibacterales bacterium | reverse complement strand
GCGGGCGAGGCCGTACCGCGCGCGCCGATCAGCGGCCTCGACCGCCACCGACGAAACCTTCGCGCGTTCGTACAGCGATCCCAGCGTCCGCACGAACTCGAGCGGCGACAGCCGCGATTCCTGTGCCGGCGGGATGATCGGCCCGCTGCGCCTGGCG
Source organism: Vicinamibacterales bacterium (assembly GCA_035279905.1). Taxonomy (GTDB): domain Bacteria; phylum Acidobacteriota; class Vicinamibacteria; order Vicinamibacterales; family SCN-69-37; genus DATEGZ01. Next base: position 8,021 of record DATEGZ010000152.1, on the reverse strand, counting down.
TACGTCAGCAGCACCACGAGACAAACGATCGCCAGCTGCAACCCGATCCACTTCGTCGGGGAGTGCCAGATGGACGCGGCCAGCGTGCGGCGCCGCCCGTGAAAGTACTCGTCCCATAGGATGCGGCGCTCGGGGCCGCCGATCGACGCCAGCACGAACGCCAGGTTGTTCGAGGCGGTGATGCCCGCATTAGTCAGCGGCGTCGCCGCTTCCCACCACATCGCCCGGCCGTTCCCGACGCTCATCTCGACGACGGACGGGCCATGGACGTCGCCGTACAGCGGGGTCATGCGCAACTCGTCGCCGTCCCACGCGGCGCGTGACGCGATCGCGATCTCCGGCGCCGCCGCCGTAATGGACGACGGCGCGATCGCGGGCATCGTGTTCCACGAGTGGCCGGTCGGCAGTCGAGGCGAGGTGTGGCCCGACACGAACCACGCGCTGTCCGGTCCGGTGGCGATGACGAAGCCGCCGGCGCGCATGAACGCCTCAATGGCCGCCCGTTCCGATTCGGTAGCCAGCTCGGTCGGCTCGGCCAGCACGAGCGTCGTCGAGGCCGGATCGCTCAAGTCCGACGGTGGATCTTCCCAACGCTCGACGCGATAGCCCAACTCGGCAAGCAGTAGATACACCGCTTTGCACCCGGCCGACGACGAGGAGTACGACGTCGTGGCTTCGCCGCGATCGCCCGTGCCAGACGCGATGACGAAGGCAACGCCCAGCATCAGCGCCAGGACGATACCCGCGAACACGAGGAGGCGGCGATCGCCGCGATTCAACGCGAGGGGCATCCGAGCTCCTGCAGCGATGTTTGCGCGCGCTCGAAATCGGCGGCGCTCGCCGGCTGCGTCCCGTACCAGACGTGTTCGAGCATTCGCGTCAGCGCGGCGAGCGGCGCGCGGGACGCGGCCGCGTCCGGGAGCAGGCGGACGTATTCGCGCGGCGTCCGCGTCGCGTCCGGCCGCCAGGCGCCCTCCGTTTCGAGAAACGCGATCGCGGACCAGTACGCGAAGTGAATCGCGTCGCGCCACTGGCCGCTCGCCGCCGCCGCGTCGGCATCGTCGCGCCACTGCCGCCACGATCGGCTGGCCGGCGCCGGGTCAGGGTGAATCGATCCGACCGGGACGGCAGCCGCCGACCGGAGGACACGAAACAGGGCGATGCCGACGACGATGATGGCGAACCCTGCGAGCGCGTAGACAGCCATGCGCGTGATCGTCGGAATCGCCGAGGACCTCACGATGCCGCCGAGCCATCGAACGAGCACGGCCATCGCGGCGGCCCGCAGCTCCTCGAACCACGTCGGTCCGTGGACGCCCTGAAACTCGCTGCGCGAAAGGATCTTCGCCAGGTCCGCCCGTTCGCGTGAGAGATCGCGAGGGTCAGCGACCAGGGCCACGGCCTCCCGCCGGCGCGCCTCGAGCCCCTGCAGGATGCCGGCCTTCACGGCAGCGTACGGCTGCTCGCGCCAGCGGTTCAGCTCGACGAGCAGCCACCCGGTCGAGAGGCGATACGTGTGGTTGGACGCGTTGACGACCCACTCCGGCGGCAGCGCGGCGATGAGCTCGTCGACGTCCGCGCGGCGATCCGGTGTGAGGGCGGCCACGCGATCGCGCGCGGCATCGAGTGCCGCGATGTACTGGTCGGGCGCCAGTGCGGGGGCCTGCTGGCGCGCATCGAGCGGCACTGCGGCCACAACGCAGGCGAGCGCCAGCGCCCGGATCGCCGCCTGCATCTTCCGATCAGGCCGGAACGGCGTCACTGGGCGGCGCGCCATCAAGCTGCGTGAGCATGTGCTCGAGGTCGAACGCCTCTTTGCGGACGCGCTCGTCGTAGTAGACGAGCGACAGGGCGATCGTCAGCAGCGGCCCGACGAGGCACTGCGAGACGAACCCGCCGAGCACGATGACGATCTGCGTCCAGAACGGCGGGTCGGCGAGCGTGCGCCCCGACGAAAAGGCCGCGAAGAACATCGGCACCTGCCACAGCGTCTCGAAGAGGATCGCGACGACGAAGTAGATGAAGTAGATCCCGAAGATCCGCACCCAGTCGCCCTGCGTCAGCTCGGCGCTCCGCGTCATGGCCTCGCCGACGCGGGTGTCCTCGAGCACCATCGCCGGCACGGCCACGGACCACCGGATCGTCAGCAGAATGCCCGGGATGATCAGCAGAATGAAGCCGAGGCCGGTCAGGATACCGAGCGAGAGGATCAGCAAGCACAGGCGGACCACGTGGCCGCTCACGCGCGAGTAGGAATCGACGATCGACGCGGGCTGCCCGAGATAGGTCCGCGAGACGGCGACGACCGTCGCCGCCTGAGCCATCGCCAGCACGAAAATACCGCCGCCGGCGATCACCAGCGCGAACGCGACGTCCACGAGATCGAAGCGCCTGGTCGAGCGCTGCCAGACGCTCGCGAGTTGGAGCGGCAACAGGAACACGTGCGGGAGAGCGATGATGCCGATGAAGATGAGGAAATGGCGCCGATAGAGCTGAAACGTACGATCGAGCAGTTCGCCGAGCGACAACGGACTCAGCATGTAGACCATCGGGAGCCCTCCCGTCCCGTCGAGATTTGAGCGCCAAAGGGTAACACGCCTTATAATCGCGCCGGTTTACTCCTATGACACTGCTCTGGTGGCACTGGCTCGTGCTCGGCTTGCTGCTTGTCGTCGCCGAGATGGCGGCGTCGGGCGGTTTTTACATCATCTTCTTCGGCATCGGCGCCATCGTCGTCGGCCTGCTGGCCAGCTTCGATCTCGCCGGTCCGATCTGGATGCAACTGCTGCTGTTCTCGGCGATTTCCGTCGCGTCGCTGCTGATCTTCCGCAGACGTCTGCTGAAGTGGCTGCAGGTCGATCCGCAGGCGCCGCCGGTGGACATGATCGTCGGCGAGGTGGGCGTCGCCGCCGAGGACTTGCTGCCCGGGAAAGTCGGCCGGGTCGAGTTGCGGGGAGCGGCCTGGTCCGGCCGCAACATTACCAACGTCACGCTGGCGCGCGGAGCGCGCTGCCGGGTGATTCGCGTCGATGGATTGACCGTTGACGTCGAGCCAGAAGGAGCACGTTCATGACCCTCAGCGGTGGCACGATCGCGTTTTTCTTTCTCGTCTTCGCCGTCCTGATCGTCGTCGCGCGCACGGCCGTCGTGGTGCCGCAGCAGAGCGCGTTCGTCGTCGAGCGGCTCGGACGATTCAACGCCGTCCTTCAGGCCGGCTTCCACATCCTCGTGCCCTTCGTGGACGTCATCCGATATCGCCATTCGCTCAAGGAAGCGGCGATCGACATTCCCGCGCAGGTCTGCATCACCCGCGACAACGTCCAGGTGGGCGTCGACGGCATCCTGTACATGAAGGTGATGAACCCCGAGCGCGCGTCCTACGGCATCCAGGACTACCACTTCGCGATCACGCAGCTGGCGCAGACGACGCTGCGCAGCGACATCGGCAAGATCGATCTGGACCGCACGTTCGAAGAGCGGTCGAACATCAACATGTCGGTGGTGAGCGAGCTCGATAAAGCGACCGAGCCGTGGGGCGTGAAAGTGCTGCGCTACGAGATCAAGAACATCACGCCGCCGCACGACGTCCTGGCCGCGATGGAAAAGCAGATGCGCGCCGAGCGGGAAAAGCGCGCGGTCGTGCTCACGTCGGAAGGCGCGCGCGACGCCGTGATCAACCAGGCGGAAGGCGACAAGCAGCAGGTCATCAAGGCGTCTGAAGCGCGCCGGCAGCAGCAGATCAACGAGGCCGAGGGTCAGGCGTCGGCGATCCTCGCCGTGGCCACGGCGACCGCCGAAGGCATCAAGCGGGTCGCCGAAGTGATTCGCCAGCCAGGCGGTACGGAAGCCACACAATTGCGCGTCGCTCAGCAGTACGTCGAGCAGTTCGGCCAGCTCGCGCAGAAGAGCAACACGCTCGTGATTCCCGCGAACGTCACGGACATCGCGGGGATGATCGCGACGGCGATGAAAGTATTTCAACAGCCGGGGAAAACTACCTAGAGTTCTAGGTTCGTTGGGTTCGTTGGGTTCAAGAGCTTAACGGAAGTACAACGCTGCCCCGAGCGCAAGACCGATCAGCGTCAGGCCAATCGCCGCGAGCGGGCGGAACGAGCCGCGGCCGACGACGAGCGTGATCGCGAGCTTGGTCGCCGTGTTGGCGATGACGCCGATGGTAATCGCGCGTGCGGCGATGTCGGCGGCCGTGCCGGAGTTGGTCAGCCGCGCCATCGAAATCGTGAGCGCGTCGATCTCGGCGAGTCCGACGAGCGCCGAGGTGCCGTAGAGCGCCTGGCTGCTGAAGTGCGCCTTCGCGTAGGCGATGACGAAGAGCACCACCTGAAAAATCAGCGTCATCTCGAGCGCCGACCTGAACTGCAACGGGTTGCGCTCGTGCTGGATTCGCTCGTGCGCGCGGCCGGCGTCGCGCCAGCCGCGCAGCGTCAGCACCGTACCGATGACGGCCGGCAGGATGAACGCGGGCCACAAGGCTGCAGCGAGCGGCGGCGCGAGGACGAGGCTCGAGATCAACACGCGAGGAAAGAGCACGACGTTGGCGCCAAGCGCGCCCGACGCCAGCGCGCGTCCGGCTTCCGGGTTCCGCCGGCTCAACTGCGCCATCGTGAACGTCGAGCCTGTGGAGGAGACGATCCCGCCGAGCGTTCCGGCGATCGCGTACCCGCGGTTCTGCCCGAACGCGCGGCGCGCCACGAATCCCAGGAAGCTCAACCCCGAGAAGAACAGCACGATCGCCCACAACGTCCGCGGCTTGATCCCGCCGAGCGGGCCGTACGGACCCTCGGGCAGGAGCGGCAGGATGACCGTCGCCATCACGGCGAACCGCGCGCCCGCGCGAATCTCCTCGCGATCGAGCTTGGAGACCAACTTGTGCAGCCGCGTCTTCTCGACGAGCAACAGGAACGTCACCGCCAGAATGCCTGCGGCCACGCGCGTGCTGCCGGCGCCGGCCAGCACGCCGGCCGCCATGACGACGAACGCCGCCATTTCCGTCGTGCCGTCGACGTCGCGGCGGCTCGCCGCGAAGTACGCGACGACGATGAGGGCGCACAGCCCGGCGAGGAGGATCAACGCGATCCCCTGCACGCCGGACACCCACAGCCAGCCGGCCAGGCCGGACGCGAGGCTCAGCAGCGTGAACGTGCGCACGCCGGCGAACCGCGCGTGCGGACCGGTCGCATGTCCGCTCCACTCGCGCTCGATCCCGACGCCGAGGCCGCCGATGACGGCCACCGCCAGATTGAGGATCGCGTGAAGATCGAAAGACACGAGTCGGCTACTCGAGCGCCGCGGTCAGCCCTTCCAGGCCGCGTTCGAGCTTGTCCGGATGGCCGGCGAGACTGAGGCGAAAGTGCGCGGGAAGATCGAAGAAATGTCCCGGCGCGACGGCGACGCCGTGGTCGTCGAGCAGCCGGCGGACGAACGGCGTGGCGTCGGAGAGACCCAGCAGCCGCGGGAAGACGACCGAGGCGCCAGGCGGCTCGACGATCTCGAGCTCCGGATGCTCGGCGAAGAACCGGCGCGCCCGCATCAGGTTGCTGCTCAGCAGCGCCCCCGCGCGATTAGCGAGGGACGGGAGCTCGCCGAACGCATGTGCGGCCAGGCGATCGGCGGGCGCGCTCTCGGCGTTGTCGACGACGTCGCGCGTGCGCCGGATGCGCGGGGCGACGTCGAGCGGCGCCACCACCCAGCCGCACCGCAGGCCCGCGAGGCCGTACGACTTGGTCAGACTGTTGGTCGAGAGAAACGGTCCATTGAGGACGGCCGCCGGTTTCGCGCGGCCCGCTCCGCCGGCCACGATGTTCGCGGCGTCGAGGTACACCTCGTCGACCAGGACGTGCGCGCCGACATCCTGCGCCAGCCGTCCCAGCGCGACGAGCGATTCGCCGTCTGCGACCACCCCCGTCGGATTGTGCGGGGAGGTGACGATGATGAGGCGCGTGCGCGGCGTGATGCGCTGGCGGATGGCGTCGAGATCGAGCCGCCACCCGTCCTCGAACCGCCGATCGAACCGCTCGATGCGCGCGCCCATCAGCCGGCACGCGCCGATCAGCGGATCGTAGGTCGGCCGTTCGACGAGCACGTCGTCGCCGGGGGCGACGAGCGCCGCGACCGCGAGAAAGTTCGCGCCCGAGCAGCCGTGTCCGGTGACGACGCGATCGTCGGTCACGCCGTAGTGACGGGCGATCGCGGACGTGAGAGGCGCAAACCCGTTGTCGTTGGGCGCGCTGAGATCCACGGCCTCGCGCGCGCCGGGGAGCTCGGCCAGCGTGCAGGCGAGCATGTTGCTGCCCGCCAGATCGATCGCGGCGGGTTGGCGCGTTTTCGCCCAGAGCAGATACGGTGCGAGCGGTGTTTCGAGCATCAGCGTTGAGTCGAGCGGGCAAAGGCGTAGTAAACGGGGATACCCAAGAGTAGCAGGCCCGCGCCGACCATCGAGCGCACCGGCGCCGTGCGGATGGTGCTGAACACGACGACGACCGCGACAGCCACGAAGAACGCGGGCAGCCACGGATAGCCCGGCGTGCGGAAGCCTTGCCGGCCGGCGAGTCTGCGCCGGAACACGAACAGCCCGGCAACCGTCAGCCCGAAGAAGATCCAATCCGCGAAGACGACCGTGTCGAGCAGATCGCCGTACTCGCCGGTGAGCGCCAGCAGAATGGCCCACGCCGACTGCAGCACGATCGCGAGCGCAGGCGTCTGATAGCGAGGGTGGAGCCGCGCGAGCGCCGGGATGAACGCGCCGTCGGCCGCCATCGCGTAGTAGACGCGCGTCGGTGCGAGAATCGCCAGGTCGAGAAAGCCGAACGTCGAGATCGCGATCGCGGCCGAGACGAAGCGCTCGCCGGCCGCGCCCATCCAGCGCGCTGCCGCGTCGGCCGCCGGCGTCGTCGTCGCGGCCAGGCCTTCGAGGCCGAGCGCGCGCAGGTACGCGATGTTGACCAGCACGTAGATCGCGACGACCGCGAGCGTGCCGATCACGAGGCTGCGCGGCAAGTGCCGCTCGGGATCGCGCATCTCCTCGGCGACGTAGTTCGCGTTCTGCCAGCCGCCGTAGGCGAAGAGGATCGGAATCAGCGCGGCGCCGAACGCCAGCGCGCCCGTGGGCGTGTTGTCGACGCGCCCGGCCGTGAGCCACGCCGGCGCAGCCGGCACGATCCAGGCGAAGAGAATGATCGCCGCGAGCGCCGCCACTTTGAGGACGACGAACACGTTGAGCACGCGGCTGCCCGGCTTGACGCCGAGGTAGTTGACGGCCGACAGCACGACGATCGTCGCGACCGCGACCGGACGCGCCCACGTGGCGCTCCCGCCCCCGAGCTTCAGCGCGTATTGCGCGAACGCGATCGCGACGGCCGCCATCGCGCCGGTTTCGATCATGAAGAGCAGCGCCCATCCGTAGAGAAAACCGACGACCGGGTGCCACGCGTCGCGCAGGTAGACGTATTGGCCGCCTGCGCGCGGCATCAGCTGGCCGAGCTCGGCGTAGGCGAACGCCCCGGCGAGCGCGACGGCGCCGCCCATGACCCAGACGGCCAGCACCTGCGCGGGCGTGTCGAGGAGGCGGGCGACGAGGTAGGGGTTGATGAAGATGCCCGACCCGATGATTCCGCCAATGACGACCATCGTCGCGTCAAAGGGGCCGAGCGCACGCCGAAACGCCACGCGCGAATACTACACCGGCGAACTTACGTAGAATGAGAGCAGGACCGCATGGCACGAGGTTGGGAGAGCAAGTCGGTCGAGGATCAGCAGGCGGAGCGCGATCGCCACGAGCCGGCGACGCCCCCCGTGCAGGGGGATCCGGCGCAGATCGCGCACCGGCGCACGCTGGAGCTGGCCAAGGCGCGGGCCCAGGCCGACCTGAAGAATGCGCGGCATCCCGCGCATCGCGAGATGCTCGAGACGGCCATTCGCGCGATTGACGAGCAGTTGGGGCGGTTATGAAAGGGCAGAGGGCAGAGGGCAAAGGGCAGACGATGCCGCGTCTGTTCCTCGTCGCG
>DATEGZ010000151.1:0-10259 GCA_035279905.1 Vicinamibacterales bacterium | reverse complement strand
ACCGGAATGGCCCGACCTGTGGAAAAATGCCCCGTCCCTATGAAACTCGACTACGAGCAGTTCGATCTCTCGCGAGTGCGGACGTACCCGCTGGCGGGGCGGCCGAGCAAGGTGCATCACGAGAGCTTCGCGAAGCGGTGGGCGCCTGAGTCCGGCTTCGCCGGCTGGATCGCGTCGCTGCCGCGTATCCTCGCCGCCGCGGATCTGCAGGCGGTCGTCGCCGCCATGAAACAGGCGCACGCCGGCGGCCGCGCGATCGTCTGGGGCCTCGGCGCGCACGTGATCAAGACCGGCCTCGCGCCCGTGATCATCGACTTGATGGAGCGCGGCTACGTCTCGGCGATCGCGCTCAACGGCGCGAGCCTGATCCACGACTTCGAAATCGCCCTCGCGGGTCAGACGTCCGAGGACGTGGACGCGAACCTCGGTCCGGGCACGTTCGGCATGGCCGAGGAAACCGGCCGCGGGCTGAACGAGGCGATCCGCGACGGCGCGGGCCGCGGGCTCGGGCTCGGCCAATCGGTCGTTGAGTTTCTGGATCGCCGGACGCCGTCGTTCGCGCGCCTCAGCATCCTCTGCGCGAGCGCGCGGCTGAAGATCCCGGTCACCGTGCACGTAGCCATCGGCACCGACATCATCCACATGCACGAGGCTGCGTCCGGCGAAGCCATCGGCGCGGCCAGCCTGCGCGACTTCCGCTACTTCACATCGTTCGTCGCCAAACTCGAGGGCGGCGTCTATCTCAACTGCGGATCTGCGGTGATGCTGCCCGAAGTGTTTCTCAAGGCCGTGTCACTCGTTCGCAACCGCGGCATCTCGCTCGACGGCATCACGACCGTCAACCTCGACTTTCTCCGCAACTACCGCGCCGAGACCAACGTCGTCCGCCGCCCGGTCGCCGGCATTGGACGCGGGTACTCACTGACCGGTCATCACGAAATCATGCTGCCGCTCCTGGCGGCTGCGCTGGTAAGTTGATAGAGCGCAGAGGGCAGACACGATGATTCGACCATTCGCTCTCGCGGTCGCGCTCGCGATGAGCGCGGCGCTCCTCATCACCTCGCAACACTCCCACGCGCAGCAGGCGTCAACGCCGTCACGTCTGACGCTTCACAGCTTTGCCGCGGCCTTTCCCGGTGACGGCGTGAACACGCAGGTAAAAGTGGGGATTGACATCGCTGAGCCGAGTCTGCCCATTGCCGATAGCGCCGGCAGGGTGGTCGAAAATCTCGTCTGCGATGTTTCGGCGATCGATCTCGCGACCGGTCAAACGGCTGCGACATCGAGCAAAGCGGCAAGGTACATGGGAGGCCTGTCGCTCAGGTCGGGCGTGCCCGTCGGTGAACAAACGGTCATGGTCGACCTCAGCGTCGCGCTTTTACTCGCGCCCGGTAGATATGAGCTTCGCGCCGACGCACGCAGCCGCACGGGCAACCGATTCGGCAGTAGCGCGCTTGGGTTTGACGTTCCGGCGTTTCCGGCCGGAGCCCTGCAGGTGAGCGATCTCGTCCTGGGGAGCAGCGGCAACCCTCGAGCCGTATCGGGATCGCGCCTCGCGACGTCGAGCATCTTCGGCGCGCCGGTCTGGCCGTTCTATCCGGCCATCGACCACACGTTCGCCTCCACCGACGACGTCCGCGTGTACGCCGAAGTGGCGCGGGCAAATCCCGCGAGTGCGATCAATGCATCCGCCGAAATCCTCGACCGCGCGGGCCGTATCGTCGTACAACGGACCCCAACTATCGCTGCAACCGGACCCGCGGCGATCGACACGACGCTCACGCTCCAGTGGCTCGCATCCGGGTCGTACCGCGTCCGCGTCACGGCGATGGACGGCGCGCACACCGCGACCCGCGATACCGAGCTCGTCGTCAAGTGAGCGACGTGCGCATCCGCGTGGCCGTCCTCTCCGACGCGCCGGCGCTCGGACAGATGCGCGCCGCGCTCTGGCCCGACGGCACGATCGATCACCATACGCGTGAGATCGCGGCGCTGCTCGAGGGCCGCGCGCTGCTGACGATGCCGTGGGCGCACTTCATCGCGGTGGACGCAGCGGGAGATGCGATCGGCTTCGTCGAGGTCGATCTGCGCTCGCATGCGAACGGCTGCGATCCCGCGCAGCCGGTCGGCTTCATCGAGGGCTGGTACGTCGTCGACGCGCATCGCGGACGTGGCGTGGGCCGGCAGCTCGTTTCGGCCGCCGAAGCCTGGGCCCGCGAGCACGGCTGCCGCGAGATGGCGTCGGACACCCAAGTCGAAAACGATCTCTCTCAGCGTGCGCACGAAGCGCTCGGCTACATGGTCGTGGACCGCTGTGTGAACTATCGCAAGGCGCTCTAGGTTCCGGGGTTCCGGGGTTCCGCGGTTCCGCGGTTCTTCGATCACGCACCGCACAGTTGTCTTGCCAGCGAACCCCGGAACCTCGGAACCCCGGAACCAGAAGTGTTTTGGACTATGATCAAGTGTTCGCCGGTGTAGCTCAGCCTGGTTAGAGCATGCGGCTCATAACCGCAGTGTCCGGGGTTCAAATCCCTGCACCGGCACCACCTTTTGAACGGCCCTTCTGAGATGCGGGATCTCGCGCGCCTCGTGGCCGGCACGATCACCCGTCATGCGCTCGCCGGCGCGGACGACCGCGTCGCGGTTGCCGTATCCGGCGGGCCCGACTCGGTGGCCCTCGTGTTCCTGCTGCGCGAGGTCGCGCCCGATCTCGGATTCGCGCTCGCCGGCCTGATTCACGTCCATCACGGATTGCGCGGCGCGGAAGCCGATGGCGACGAAGGGTTCGTGCGTGCGCTTGCGGATCGTCTCGCGCTGCCGTGCATCACCGCGCGCGCCGACGTCGCCTCACGCGCGCGCGACGCGCATCAATCGATCGAAGCCGCGGCGCGCGGTGCGCGCTACGAGATCTTCGAACACGCGGCGCGCGACCTTGGCGCGACGCGCGTCGCCACCGGCCACACGATCGACGACCAGGCCGAAACGGTATTGCTGCGCCTGCTGCGCGGCGCGGGCAATCGCGGCCTCAGCGGCATTCGCGTGCGTCGCGGCCTCTACATCCGTCCACTCCTCGAGTGCCGGCGATCCGAGCTCGGCCGCTACCTTCTCGCGCGGGACGAGTCATTTCGTGAGGACGCCTCCAACCTCGATCGTTCGATCCCGCGCAACCGCGTCCGGCACGATCTGCTGCCGGTCGTAGAAGATCTTGCGCCGGGCGGCATCCCCGCGCTGGCTCGCGCCGCAGAGTGGGCCGCCGACGATGAGGCTTTTTTGGAGGGGGAGGCGATCGAAAGCGCCCGTTCCTACGTCCTATCTGATGGCGCCGGTGTCCAACTGAAAGTAGAGGGACTGGCCGGCCTGCCGCCTGCCTTGGCCCGTCGGGTCGTCCGCCTCGCGGTCGAATCGGCCGCGCCGGGCGTGACGGTCGCCGGGCGCCACCTGGATGCAGTTCGCGCGCTCGCTGCCGCCGGCCACGGGGACGGGCACCTCGATTTGCCAGGCCTCGCGGTCGAACGGCGACACGGCGTGATCGCGATCGGCGTCAGAGGAGTGGGCGCCGACGAAGACGTCGAGCAAACGTCCGCGGCGTTCGAGTACCCGCTGCCGGTGCCTGGCGAGGTCGCGGTGCCGGCCGCGGGCGCGACCATCGTCACGAGCCGCCCGAATGGGGAGGTCCCCGGGCCGCTCGCGGCGCGGGGCGGCGAGGTCGCGGTGGTCCAGGCCGCGTCGCTGGCCTTGCCGCTGGCAGTCCGGAGCCGCCGGCCCGGTGATCGCTTCCGGCCGCTCGGCGCGCCCGGACGTCGCAAGGTACAGGATCTGTTCGTGGACCGGAAAGTCCCGAGATCCGAGCGTGATCGGGTGCCGATCGTGGTCGATGCGGACGGACGAATTGTGTGGGTCGCAGGGGTGACGATCGCCCACGAGTGCCGGGTCACGGCGCCCAGCGCAGGCGTGGTAATCTTGGAACTGAAACGCCGATAAATAACAGCATGAACTCGACTTTGAAGAGCCTCTTGTTCTGGATGGTCCTGGTGGTCATCGCCGCCTTGATCTGGAACTTCTCGACGAACTTCCAGCGCAACACGGACGAGATCACCTTCACGGATTTCCTCCAGAAGGTCCAAAGCAGCCAGATTTCGATGGTGACCTTCACGGGCACCCAGATCACCGGGAAGTACAGCGACCCGGGCGGCAAGGACTTCCGTACCTACATGCCACCCCAGGGCGTCTACAACGGCCTCGCCAACGATCTCGAGGCGAAGGGCGTGGTGATCAAGGCCCAGCCGGAGTCGACCAGCCCCTGGGCCACGCTCCTGATCTCCTGGGCGCCGATCGTCCTGATGGTCGGGTTCTGGGTCTTCATCATGCGGCAGATGCAGAGCGGCGGGAACAAGGCCCTGTCGTTCGGCAAGAGCCGCGCGAAGCTCTCCTCGTCCACGCAGAAGAAGGTGACCTTCAAGGACGTCGCCGGCGCGGATGAAGCGAAGGACGAGCTCCAGGAAATCATCGAGTTCCTGCGCGAGCCGCAGCGCTTCCAGAAGCTCGGCGGACGCATCCCGAAGGGCGTGCTCCTGATGGGGTCGCCCGGCACCGGCAAGACGCTCCTTGCGCGCGCGGTCGCGGGTGAAGCGAACGTCCCGTTCTTCTCGATCAGCGGCTCGGATTTCGTCGAGATGTTCGTCGGCGTCGGCGCGTCGCGCGTGCGCGACCTCTTCGAGCAGGGCAAGAAGAACGCGCCGTGCATCATCTTCATCGACGAGATCGACGCCGTCGGTCGTCACCGCGGCGCGGGCCTCGGCGGCGGTCACGACGAGCGCGAGCAGACGCTCAACCAGTTGCTCGTCGAGATGGACGGCTTCGAGTCGAATGAGGGCGTCATCCTCATCGCCGCGACCAACCGTCCCGACGTACTCGACCCGGCGCTCCTTCGTCCCGGCCGGTTCGATCGCCGGATCGTCGTCAACCGTCCGGACGTCAAGGGCCGCGAGGGGATCCTCGCCGTCCACACGCGCAAGATTCCGCTGTCCGACGACGTCGAGATCAAGGTGTTGGCGCGCGGCACGGCCGGCTTCTGCGGCGCGGACCTCGCCAACCTCGTGAACGAAGCGGCGCTCAACGCCGCGCGCTACAACCAGAAGGTCGTCCGCATGGCCGACTTCGAGTTCGCCAAGGACAAGGTCCTGATGGGCTCGGAGCGCCGGTCGATGATGATCACCGAGGAAGAGAAGCGCGTCACGGCGATCCACGAGGCCGGACACGCGCTGCTCGCGGCGCTTCTGCCGAACGCCGATCCGGTCCACAAGGTCACGATCATCCCGCGCGGCATGGCGCTCGGCGTCACGATGCAGCTGCCGATGGACGACAAGCACAACTACTCGCGCGACTACCTGATGGATCAGATCGCGATTCTGCTCGGCGGCCGCATCGCCGAGGAGATCACCAACGGCCAGCTCACGACCGGCGCGGGCAACGATCTCGAGCGCGTCACGGAAGTCGCGCGCCGCATGGTCTGCGAGTGGGGCATGAGCGACAACCTCGGCCCGCTCACGTTCGGCAAGCGCGAGGAGCAGATCTTCCTCGGGCGCGAAATCGCCAAGACGCAAGACTACAGCGAAGACACGGCCGTCGCCATCGACAACGAAGTGAAGCGCTTCGTGATGACCAACTACGATCGCGCGCGGCAGGTGCTCGTCGACCACAAGCTCGTGCTGATGAAGATCGCCGACGAGCTGCTCGCGCGCGAAGTGCTCGACGCCGATCAGGTCAAGCGCCTCGTCCAGGGCCTGCCGCTCGAAGAGCGCGTCCCGGCCGCGACCCCGCCCGTCTCCGACGAGCGCCGCGAAGCGCCGCTCGGACCGGGGAGGCCGGCGATCGTGCCCTCCCTGAACAAACCAGTCGGGCAGGAGTAGGGCAGTTCATAGTTAACTTAGAACTTGAAACTTAGAACTTAGAACTTCGAAATGCGCAAGCCTGCGTGCTGTCTGCAATTCTAAGTTTTAAGTTCTAAGTTTCAAGTTAACGATGGTCGCCCCCCGCCGAGCGTTCTCTCTCCAGCTTCCAAACGGTCAAGCGCTCGCTCTCGGCGACCGCACGCTCGTCATGGGCATCGTCAACGTCACCCCCGACTCGTTTGCGGACGGCGGGCGGCGGTTCGCGCCCGACGCGGCGATTGCCGGGGCGCTCGCCATGGCGCACGCGGGCGCGGATCTGATCGACATCGGCGCCGAGTCGACGCGGCCGGGCGCGGACCCGTTGCCCGCCGACGAAGAGCTCGCCCGGCTGGTGCCGGTGCTTCAAGGGTTGCGCGGCCGGCTGAAGATTCCGGTCTCGGTGGACACCTACAAGGCCGCGGTCGCGGATCGCGCGATCGATCTCGGCGCGGCCCTCGTCAACGACGTCAGCGCGCTCACGCTCGACCCCGCGATGAGCGAGGTCGTCGCCCGGCGCGGCGTGCCCGTCGTCCTGATGCACACGCGCGGCCGATCGCGCGACATGTACGCGCTGGCCAAATACACCGACCCGGCGGGCGAGGTGGCCTCCGAGCTGGCGGAGCGCCTGGCCGCTGCCGAATCGGCCGGCATCCCGCGCAGCCGAATCATCCTCGACCCCGGCCTGGGCTTCGCGAAGCGCGCCGAGCATTCGCTCGCGGTGCTCGCGGGTTTGCCGCGGATCGCCGGGCTCGGCTGCCCGCTGCTCGTGGGGCCGTCGCGCAAGTCCTTCCTGACCGCCGCGCTCGGCGACGTGCCGCCCGACCATCGGGACTGGGGCACGGCCGCCGCGGTCACCGCCGCGTCGCTCCTCGGCGCGCACATCGTGCGGGTCCATGGCGTGGCGGAGATGGTCGACGTCGTGCGCGTGGCGGACGCGATCCGGGCCAGGGGGTGATGAGGCACGGCCTCGTTGCCTCATTTTGATAACCTGTCAACGCTTTGAATCAGTTCGTCGCCCTGTTCCATCGGCCGCCGCTGTCCTGGTGGGATGTCCTCGACATCGTCATCGTGTCGGTGCTGATCTACGAGGCGCTCAAGCTGATCCGCGGCACGCGCGCCATGCAGATGGCGATCGGGTCGCTGTTCGTGCTGATCCTCTTCTACGGCTCGCGGCTGTTTCCGCTGCAGACGGTGAACTGGCTGATCCGCAACCTGCTGGCGTACGTCGTGATCGGCGCGATCGTGCTGTTTCAGTCGGACATCCGGCGCGCGCTGTCTCAGCTGGGCCGGGCGCCGTTCTTCCGGTACCTCGCGCGCGCCGAGCAGTCGGCCGAGAGCATCGAGGAGGTCATCACCGCCGCGGGCCTGCTGGCGAAAGCTCACGTCGGGGCGATCATCATCTTCGAGCGGGAGATCGGCCTCCGCAACTACGTCGAGAGCGGCATTCCGATCGACGCGACGCTCAGCTACGACCTGCTGACGACGATCTTTCAGCCGTCAACGCCGCTGCACGACGGCGCGGTCATCATCCAGGAGGCGCGCATCGCCGCGGCGGCGTGCTTCCTGCCGCTCACCGTCAGCCCCAAGCTCGATCGCGATCTCGGCACGCGCCACCGCGCGGCGATCGGCCTGACGGAAGAATCCGACGCCGTTGCGATCGTGATCTCCGAGGAGCGCGGCGAAATCTCGCTCGCGCTCCAGGGCCGCATCGAGCGCCGCCTGACGACCGAGGATCTGCGCGCGCGGCTGCAGGTGCTGATCCTCCAGAAGCGCCCGACCGACGATGAAGCGCTGGCTGTGGCCCCGACGGACGCGTGATGGCCTGGCATCCCTTCCGGAATCTCGGATTGAAGACCGCGGCGCTCGGCCTCGGCACGCTGCTCTGGTTCACGGTCAGCGGCCAGCAGGTGGAGCGCACGGTGTCGCGCGTGCCGGTGGTCTACCGCAACGTGCCGACGGGCCTGCAGATCACCGGCGACCTCACCGAGGCCGTCACGGTGCACGTGCGCGGCTCGGAGAATCAGATTTCGCGCCTGCAGACCGACGAAGTGAGCGCGGTCGTCGATCTCGCCGACGCGGCGGTGGGGCAGCGTCGGACGTTTCCGCTCAGGACGGATCAGGTCGCGGTGCCGGCCGGCGTCGAAGTGATGTGGGTCGATCCCGCCGAGGTGACGCTCACGCTCGAGACGGCGGGCACCGCGGTGCTGCAGATCAAACCAGTCGTGGACGGACAACCGGCGCCAGGATTCGCGGTGAGCGCCATTGCCGTCGATCCGGTCGCCGTGACGCTTGCGGGACCCGAGAGCCGGCTGCGCGCGGCCACGGCGGCGACGACGGAGCCGGTGAGCATCGCCGGCGCCAATACGACGGTGAGCGCCGTCGTCGCGGTGAGCCCGATGGACGCGGAGCTGCGGCTGCGCGACCCGGTCGCCGCGCGCGTCACGGTGACGATCGTGCCGGAGTCGCAGGTCAACGCGCGCACGTTCGCGTCGCGCCCGGTCTCGCTGCGCAATCTCGGGGCCGGCTGGCAGGTGACCGCGGTGCCGGTCGACGTGTCGGTGTCCATCCGTCTCTCGGCCGGCGTGAAAGACGGCATCGACGAGCGCCGCGTCGTGCCTTTTGTCGATCTGGTCGGGCTCGGTCCCGGCGAGTACA
Source organism: Vicinamibacterales bacterium (assembly GCA_035279905.1). Taxonomy (GTDB): domain Bacteria; phylum Acidobacteriota; class Vicinamibacteria; order Vicinamibacterales; family SCN-69-37; genus DATEGZ01. The sequence goes on along the minus strand of DATEGZ010000151.1, from coordinate 1,674 downwards.
CGCTGCCGGTTCGCGTCGAGCCGGCGCCGGAGTTCACTGTGACGAATGTCAGTCCCGCGGCCGTGTCGGTCCGCATCCGCTGATGGCCCCCGCGAAGCTCTTCGGCACCGACGGCGTCCGCGGCGTCGCCGGATCGTATCCGCTCGATCCGCCGACGGTCGCGCGGCTCGGCGCGGCGATCGTGCGCGTGCGCCCGTTCGAGCGGCCCGCGCGCATCGTGGTCGGCCGCGACACACGCGAATCGGGCGAGTGGATCGAGCGCGAGCTGGCACGCGGCGCGGCGTCGGCCGGCGCCGTCATCACCTCCGCGGGCGTCATCCCGACGCCCGGGGTGGCGTTTCTCGCCGGCGCGCTCGAGTTCGATCTCGGCGTCGTGCTCTCCGCCTCGCACAACGCGTACACGGACAACGGCATCAAAGTGTTCTCCGGGCGCGGCGAGAAGTTTGGCGAAGCGGAAGAGCGCGCGGTCGAGGCCGTGATGGCCGACGGGTCATGGGCCGTCACCTCGGCCCGCGACGCCGACGTCACGCGCGGCGATTTTCTCGATTCGTACATCGAGCACGTGCGCCGGATTCTGCCGGACGCCGGCCCGCTCCGCGGCGCGCGCATCGCGCTCGATCTCGCCAACGGCGCGACGACGACGACGGCGACGAAACTGTTCGAGCGGGTGGGCTTCTCGCTCGTCACGATCGGGGATCGGCCGGACGGCCGCAACATCAACCTCGCGTGCGGGTCGACGCATCCGGCGAAGCTCGCCGCGACGGTCGTCGCCGAGCACTGCCGGCTCGGCATCGCGTTCGACGGCGACGGCGACCGCGCGATCTTCGTCGATCACCGCGGGCACATCGTCGACGGCGACGCCGTGCTGCTGATGCTCGGCCGGCACGATCACCAGCAGGGCCGCCTGAGCGGCCAGACGATTGTCGCGACGGTGATGAGCAACGCCGGCCTCGAGATCGCGCTGCGCGACCTCGGGATCAAGATGGTGCGCACGCCGGTCGGCGACAAGTACGTCATGGAAGAGATGGCGCGCGGCGGCTACACGATCGGCGGCGAGCAGTCCGGCCACGTGATCCTCGCGGACCATCTGTCGACCGGCGACGGCATGGCGACGGCGCTCGCCGTGCTGCGCGTCATGGCCGAGAGCGGGCACGAGCTGTCGGAGCTGGCGGCCGAGCTCAAGACGCTGCCGCAGACGCTCGTGAACGTGCGCGTGCAGCACAAAACGCCCGTGGCCGACGTGCCGGAGATCGTCGCCGCGATCGCGCGCGTCGAGGCCGCGCTCGACGGCCGCGGCCGCGTGCTCGTGCGGTACTCGGGCACCGAGCCGCTGTTGCGGGTGATGATCGAGGGCGAGGATCAGGCGTCGGTCCAGGCGTGGGCCGAGGAAATCGCCGAAGCCGCGCGCGCCAGGCTCGGGTAGGTCCATGGTCGCGTTGTCCGTGAATGTGAACAAGGTGGCGACGCTGCGCAACTCGCGCGGCGGCGCGCTGCCGAGCGTCGTGCGCGCGGTGGACACGTGCGTGGCGGCGGGCGCGCCGGGCATCACCGTGCACCCGCGCGCGGACGAGCGCCACATCCGGCGGACCGACGTGACGGAGATCGCGGCGTGGCTCGCGGCGCATCGCGCGCGCGGCGGGCGCCCGGTCGAGTTCAACATCGAGGGCGACCCGC
>DATEGZ010000150.1:0-11820 GCA_035279905.1 Vicinamibacterales bacterium | reverse complement strand
CGGCGTCATCTCTCACCTGAGTCCAGCGCGCGCAAGCAGCGAGCGACTCGCTGACGTCGCCGCCGCGGCGACGTCGCCTCGGTCCGCCCATGCGAGTTGACCATGCTGGGCGACGACCACGCCGTCGACCATCGTCACACGCACGTCGGCCGGGCTGCACGCGTACACGAGCGTCGAGTACGGGTCCGTGCCCGGCACGTGCTGCACATCACCGGTCGCGACGACGATCAGGTCCGCGCGCTTGCCGGGCTCGACGCTGCCGATCTCTCGATCGAGACCGAGAGCGTGCGCGCCTTCTCTCGTAGCCATGCGCACGACCTCGCGCGCCGGCAGCGCGCCCGGGCCGTGCCGCATCGCCTGCAGTGTCGCGGCGAGCCGCATCTCGTGAAACATGTCGAGCGTGTTGTTGCACGCGGCGCCATCGGCGCCAAGGGAGACGGAGATTCCCAGCCGCCGCATTTCGGTGACGGGCGCGACGCCCGAGCCGAGCTTGAGATTGGATCCGGGGCAGTGGAGCACCTTCACGTGCCGCTCGGCCAGCAGCCGCTGTTCCGCATCCGTCACCCACACGCAGTGCGCGGCGCACAACCGCTCGGTGGCGAGACCGACCGACGAGAGGTACGCGACGTTGTCGAGCCCGGTTTGCGCGCGGACGACGTCGATTTCTTCTCGTTGTTCGGACGCGTGCGTGTGCACGAGCAGGCTGCGCTCGTGCGAGAGCGCCGCCGTGGCTTCGAGCAAATCGCGCGAGCACGAGATCGCGAACCGCGGCGCCAGGGCGGCGCGCAGCCGGCCGCCGGCCGATCCGGACCACTGGCGATCGAGCGCCAGCGTCTCGTCGAGCGCGTCGCGCGTGGACTGCCAGAGCCGCGCCGGCGCGTCACCGCGCACGTTCATCAGGCACTTGCCGACGATGGCGCGCAGCCCCGTCGGCACGAGCGCCTCGAACACCGCGCCGGTGCCGTGCACCGTTTCCATCGTCAGCACGGTCGTCGTGCCGCCGAGCAGGAGCTCGGCGGCCGCCAGCTGCGCGGCCGCTCGCAGCGTCTGCTCGTCGTGCGCGGCCTCGAGCGGCCACACGCGCGTCTTGAGCCAGGCGAGCAGCGGCAGATCGTCCGCGAGGCCGCGAAAGAGCGTTTGACACAGATGGACGTGCGTCTGCACGAAGCCCGGCAGCACGAGCCCGCCGGCCGCGTCGATCGTCGTGTCGGCGCGCCAGCCTTCGGGCGCGCGTCCCACGCCCGCGATGCGCCCGTCGGCAATCCACACGTCGCCCGTGACGACGTCCATCGCGTCGTTCATCGTGATGATGGTGGCGTTACGGATGAGGGCCGGCATGCCCGCGGATCAGCGGACCAGGTGCCGCAGCGCGTCGCCGAGCCTTCCGAGCCAGGCGAACGCGTGACCGCCGTGGACGTCGCAGTAGTCCTTGGGCTGCGTGCCCATCAGAAAGGCTTCAGAGATGATCTTCGGGCAGCCGGGACGCGCGAGCTTCCCGGTGTCCTTGTCGATGTCGACGAAGACGATGTCGTCCGGCGGAGCGAAACGCGAGTCCTTGCGGCCGGCGAGCGCGCGCTTCATGAACGTCGTCCAGATCGGGAGCGCAGCCTGCGATCCGCTGAGGCCGATCGGCTGGTTGTTGTCGAAGCCCACCCAGACGGCCGCCAGCAGGTCCGGCGTGAATCCGATGAACCACGCGTCGCGCAGATCGTTGGTCGTGCCGGACTTGCCGGCCGCATCAGCGTTGAACCCGGCCGACCGCGCGCCGGCGCCCGTGCCCTCGTTGATGACGCTGCGCATCATGTTCGTGACGAGAAACGTCGTGTCCGCGCGCGCCACGAGCCGCGATTCGACCGGCACGACGGGGCGCGACTTGCCGTTTTCGACGACCGTCGTGATAGCCGTGAGCGGCCGGACCTGGCCGCCGTTCGCAAACAGCGTGTAGGCCGTCGCCATGTCGAACGGCGTCGCTTCGAAGACGCCGAGCGCGATCGACGGATATGGCTTGGCCGGCGTGCCGACGCCCACGCGCTTCCACAAGTCGGCGACGCGGTTGTAGCCCGTCGTCTCCGCGACTTTGATCGCGACGATGTTGCGTGAGAGCGCGAGCGCCCGCCGCAGCGTGATTGGCCCGTCGTACTCGTTCTGGTAGTTCGACGGCGCGTAGTCGTTCTCGCCGTCCTTGAACGTCGTCGGCTCGTCGACAATGACGGTGGCCGGCGTGAGGTCCGCGCGGCCCTCGGTCGCCATGCGCTCGAACGCGGCGAGGTACACGAACGGCTTGAACACCGAGCCCGGCTGGCGCTTCGCGGCGATCACGCGATCGAACTGCGACTGGTTGTACGCACGCCCGCCGACGAACGCGAGGATCTCACCGGTCTTCGGATCGATCGCGATGAGCGCCGCCTCCGCCTGGCCGGTCTTCTTGCGCGCGGCCAGCTGCTTGTCGACCTGCGCGATGCCGTCGCCCAGCGCTTCCTGCGCGATGCGCTGGAGCTGCAGATCGAGCGTCGTGTAGACGTCGACCGCCGCGGCGCTCTGCAGCACCTTGCCGTACTCGTCGTCGACGAGCTGGCTGACGTAGTCGACGAAGTAGGGCGCTTCGTTCTCGAGCGCGCGCGCCGAGATCTTGAGCGGCTCGGCCGCGGCCTTGTCGGCGTCCTCCTTCGTGACGTACTTCGCCTCGGCCATCTCGGCGAGGACGACGTTGCGCCGTTCCTTGGCGCGATCCGGATTGCGGAACGGCGACAGCCGCGACGGCGACTGAATCAGGCCGGCGATCGTCGCGGCTTCGGCGAGCGTGATGTTGCTCAGGTCTTTCCCGAAGAAGATGCGCTCAGCCTCGGCCACGCCGTGGATTTCGAACGGCCCGCGCTGGCCGAGCGTGACGTCGTTCAGGTAGAGCTCGAGGATCTGGTCCTTCGTGAATCGCGACTCGAGCACCACCGCCATGAACTGCTCCTGCACCTTGCGAGTCATCGTCTTCTCGGGGGTGAGGAACGTGTTCTTGACGATCTGCTGAGTGAGCGTGCTGCCGCCGACCAGATACGGCTTGTCGCCCTTGAGGTTGGTGATGAGCGCGCCGACCGCGCGGATCGGATCGACGCCCGGATGCTCGAAGAAGCGCCGGTCCTCGATCGTGACGACCGCGTTCACCATGACCTTCGGCACGTTGGCGAGCGGCACGTAGCGCCGCTTCTCGCCCGGCGCCAGCGCCGCCAGCATCGGCGCCTCGAGCGCTACGGTGTCCGTCGTGCCGCCGCCGACGACCGTCAGCTTGGTCACGACCGGCGCCGCGCCCTTCGAGAAGTCGACCTTCACGGTCTGCGGCTTCGCCTGACCGGACGGCCGGATGCCGACGGTGACGCTGTTGCCCGCGACGTTGAACTCGCCCGGCCCCTCGACCTTGGGGCGCTCGGCATACCCGACGTCGTTCAGGCGCTGAACGAACTGGGTGGGGGAGATGGCCGAGCCCGGATGAAGCGTGTACGGCCGGCCGAAGATGCGGGGAATCGGCCGCTGCTCGCCGCCCAGCTTGGAGTCAATCAGCTTCCCGTACTTGATCCAGTAGAAGCTGCCGACCAGGAGCATCACGGACGCGAGCGCGCCCAGAACCACCAACGCGACGCGGATCCACGGCCGCCCCTCGCCGAACTTGATAGACAGGCCCTTCCGCGATCGCGACGGGGACTGACCTGAGCGTGCCGGCGGGCGGGTAGCCATCCCTGTTTAGCAGTGTACCGCCACCGGCCCCGCAAGTTCGCCTTGACAGCGTGCGCTCTGGACGCTACTTTGACTTTGTTAGGTCGCTGAACTAAGTAACTTCAAGGAACGAACTATCGTGTCGATGCCGCCGCTCGTTGCTCTCGGCCCGGACGCCGGGGCCCTCAATACCCGCCGCCTCAATCGCCAGCGTTTGCTCGAAGCCATCCGGCGCCTGGGGCCGATCTCGCGCGCGGATCTTGCCAAGCGCACGCACCTGTCGCCGCCGACCGTGTCCGCACTCATCGAAGAGCTGGTGGGTGAGGCGGGGTTGCTCCGGGAAGTTGGCGTCGGCACGTCGAGCGGCGGGCGGCCGCCGATCCTGCTCGAGTTCAACGCGGACTACGGCTGTCTGGTCGGCGTCGACATCGGGTCGCGGGACGTCCGGTTCGCGCTCGCGGATTTGCAGGGACGCGTGCTGGCGCGCGACCAGCAGCGCACGCGCACGGAATCGGCCGACGCGGCGGTCGATCAGGTGCTGCACGGTATCGACGCCCTCTTCCGCAAGTCGGGACGTGACGCCCGCACGCTGTTTTCTATTGGCATCAGCGCGCCGGGCATGACTGACGTCACCACCGGGCGCGTGATTGGCGCCACCAATCTTCCGGGCTGGACGAACGTGCCGCTGCGCGACCTCGTGCAGGCCCGGTTCAAGGTGCCGGTGCAGGTCGACAACGACGCCAACATGGCCGCGCTCGGCGAGCGTTGGCAGGGCGTGGCCCAGGGGTCGGACAACTTCGTCTTCGTGGCGCTCGGCGCCGGCGTCGGCGCCGGCATCGTGATCGGCGGGCGCGTGCACCGCGGCCACCACTGGTACGCCGGGGAAATCAGCCGGATGACGCTCGACTACCGCGAGTGGCAGGTGGATTTCGGCGAGCGCGGCTACCTCGAGACCCGCATCGGCGCGGACGCGGCCATCGATGAGCTCCCGGTGTTGCTCGGCGCGGCGATCGCCAACATCGTCGCGGTCCTCGATCCGGCGCTCGTGGTCCTTGGCGGGGGGCAGCAGCTCGTCGAGCCGATCCAGCGGGTGGTCGCGCGGATCGTGCCGAACGCGCCGGCGATCGAGACCTCGACGCTCGGCGACGACGCGCCGCTGCTGGGCGCGGTGTCGTCGGCCATGGAGGCGGCCGAGGCGCGGCTGTTTGCCATCGCGGGCAGTCCGGGCGTGTCGGCGGCGAGCGCGAGTCTGGCGTCGTCGTCGCTCGCGCGCTAGAGCCGTTCTCACTTTCCTGTCGCGAGCGACCCGGTGGAGTCGGGCCGAGAGTCTGACGAGCCACGTCGATTTTGCTCTGCGTGGAAGTGAGAACGGCTCTAGACTCGTCCCGGGTCGGCGTGGCCTTTTCCCCCGAGTACATCCGCCTCGTTCTCAACGAGAACTTCGAAGACGCGAAGGCGCTGTTCCTGTCGCCGCTGATGGCGATCCACTACGCGCATCTGGTGATGCTGGCCGAGACCGGCATCGTTGCCAGGGCGGACGCGCGCACGCTGCGATCGGCGCTCGACGGCATCGACCTCGCGAAGGTGCAGACGGTCAAGTTCGACGGCAGCTCGGAGGATTTGTTCTTTCACGTCGAGACGCTGATCGCCGCCGCGTGCGGGCCCGACGTGGCCGGACGGCTGCATACGGCGCGCAGCCGCAACGACATCGACATGACGATGTACCGGATGCGATTGCGGCAGCAGGTGCTGGATCTGGCGGCCGTGACGCTGGCCTTGCGCGGCGCGCTCATCGACGTCGCGTCCGCGCATCGCGAGACCGTGTTTCCCGCGCACACGCACACGCAGCCGGCGCAGCCGACGACCATCGCGCACTACCTGCTGGCCGCGATCGAGCAACTCGAGCGCGACACCGTGCGTCTGCTGGCGGCGTTTCGATCGACGAACGTCAATCCGCTGGGCGCGTGCGCGATTACCGGCACCGGCTTTCGTATCGATCGAGCGCGGACGAGCGAGCTCCTCGGGTTCGACGGCCCCACGGGCAACACCTACGGCAGCATCGCGACGGTGGACTATCTGATCGAGAGCACGTCGGCGGCCTCGGTGCTGGTCGTCGGCGTCGGACGGCTCGTGCAGGATCTGCTGCTCTGGAGCACGGCGGAAGTCGGCTACCTGCGGCTCGGCGACGCGTTCGTGCAGGTGAGCAGCATCATGCCGCAGAAGCGCAACCCCGTCGCGCTCGAGCACGCGCGCGCGCTCGCGTCGAAGGCCTTTGCGGAGCTGGCTGCCGTACCGGCCGCGGTGCACAACACGCCATTCGGGGACATCGTCGACACCGAAGACGATCTGCAGCCGCTCGTAGCCACTGCGTTCAAGGACGCGACGCGCGCCGTCGCGCTCGTCGCGGCGGCGATGGCGACGGCGGAGTTCGACGTCGCGAAAATGCGCGCTCGCGCGACCGAAAGCTGGGTGACGGTGACGGAACTCGCCGACACGCTGGCGCGCGATCACGGCGTGCCGTTCAAGGCGGGCCACGCGATCGCGTCGAAGCTCATCGCCGCGCGCACGGCCCGGCCGAACGCGCCGCTCGCCGACGTGCTGGCGAGCGTCTCGCGCGACGTGACGGGCCGGGAGATCAAGATGAGCGCGGACAAGCTCGACAAGGTGCTCAGCCCCGAGCACTTCATTGCCGTGCGGACGACGCTCGGCGGTCCGGCGCCGGAGGTGACGGCGGCCGCGCTGGTCGCCGCGCGACGTCGTCTCGCGGACGATTCGGTTGAAGTCAGCAGACGGCGCGAAGGTCTCGCCTCGGCAGACGTGAGGCGCAGACAAGCAATTGAGGCGCTCTAGAGGTCCGGTGGACCTCAAGAAGTCCGAGGGACCTCGAGAAGTCCCCCGGACCTCCAGTGAAAACCCCTAGAAGTAGAACTTGAACCCGATCTGGAACTTCCGCTGCTCGTAGGCCGAGGTCCCCGGGAAATCCCCGCCGCTCCCGGGAATCGGCAGGATCGGCGAGCCGTCGGCGTTGACGTTGACCGTGCGGTTCACGCCCGAGACCTGCAGCGTGTTGAACACGTTCTGGAACTCCGCCTGGAACTCCACGCGCCGTGCGCCCGAGATCGCAAAGAAGCGCGAGTAGCGGAGGTTCGTGTTGTAGCGCGGCGGCAGGTACATCGAGTTGCGTCCGACGAAGAGCGGCCGATCGTTACCATTGCCGTCCTTGTTCAGATCGAGATTGCTGCGCACCGTGAAGTCGCTGCCGCTGTTGAACTGCAGGATCAACCCCAGCTGGTTGTTGCTGAGGAAGTGCTGCCAGAACGCATTGCCGTGGTGCCACGAGGACATTCCGACCACGCTCGCGTTGAACGTGTGACGGATGTCGAGCGCGTTCGGGCCGCGGTCCCGCTCCAGATTCAACGGATCGGACGGGTTGTCGTCGCCCTGCTGCGCCAGCGTCGACGTCATCACGGCGTTGTCGATCCCGCGCGCGAGCGTGTAGTTGAAGTCGTACTGGATGTTGTGCGACCAGCGCTTGCCGAACTGCAGCGTGAGGCCCTTGTACGTCGAGTCGCCGATCGACTGCGCGACGTTGATGTGGTTGAAGTTCGGATCGACGCGCGTCGTGGCGTTGACGGCCGTGTTGAAGACGTTGCGTCCGTCGGCGAGGAACGTGCCGGTCGCGAGCAGGTTCGTGTCGAGCACGACCGGCAGGTTGTAGCCCTTGCTGTAGATGAAGCCAATCGCCGCCGAGTAGTCGCGCCCGATCCCGCGCTGCAGCTGGATGTTGTTCTGGAACGTGCGGCCCGTCACGAAGTTCGGATCCATCGCGAAGATCGTCCGCGACGACAGGGGAATCGTGTAGCCGGGCGGCGGGTTCGACAGGGACGCCGGGAACGGCGGGGCGCCCGGACTCGCGCCGCTCGAGTTGCCCGTGCCGTTCAGGTTCACTGACAGCCGCGACGGGTTGCTGCTCTGCGTGTAGCTCTGCTCGATGATCGCGAGCAGCGGCTGGTCGTACATGATGCCGGTGCTCGCGCGCAGCACGGTCTTCTGGTCGTCGCCGATCGTCCACGCGAAGCCGACGCGCGGCGCCAGGTTGTTCTTGTCGATGTTGAAGTGCTGCTGCAGCGCGTAGGTCGCGTTGGGCACGCCGTTCGGGTAGAGATACAGATCGTAGCGGACGCCGTAGACCATCTTGAAGCTCGACGACAGGCGCCAGTCGTCCTGGACGAACGAGCTGAACAGGCTGTCGTTGAAGTTCAGCGTCGGCACGCCGACCGTCTGCGCGAACGTCGAATAACCGAGCGGGCTCGCGCCGCTCAGCGCGGCGTTGTAGGCCGCGGTCGTCGCAAACGTGTACGTCGGCGTCTGGTTCACGCCGCGGAAGTCCTTAACGTACTGGTAGTCGATGCCCGCCTTGTAGCTGTGGTTGCCCCGGATCAACGTGAAGTTGTCGATGAACTGGTAGATGTCCTGCTGGAACTCCGAGCCGGAGTCCACCGGCGCGCCGAAGCTGATCGATCCGGAGATGTTGACCGCCGGGCCGGTCGCGGCGCCCGGACTGGGGAAGCGGTTGTTGTGCCGCTGCGCCCACTGCACGCGCATCTCGTTCAGCTTCGAAGGCCCGAGCGTCGACACCAGCTGGCCGCCGAGCGAAAACATCTTGTCGTAGAAGTCCACCGACCGCTCGACCGCGGTGTTGCCGCCGCCGCCCATGTTGTACGGGTTGTTGTTCTTGAAGGTGTTCAGGCGCAGCGTGAACGCCTGCCCCGGGCTGATCATCCAGTCGCCCTTGCCGATGAAGAAGGTCACCGACTGATAGGCGGGCACCGCGCCGGGTTGCGCCGCGACGCCGACCGACGAGGCGACCGCCGGATCGATCGTGATGACGCGCTGCATGTCGCGGTACGTGTGCTCGAACCCGCCGAAGTAATGCAGCTTGTCCTTGATGATTGGCCCGCCGACGTCGCCCGTGAAGATGTCCAGATTCTCCTGCGGCTTGGCCGCGCCGGCCGCCAGGTAGAACGGCGTCGCCGTCATCGGCGTGCGGCGGAAGCGATACGCGCCGTCACCCTTGATCGTGTTCGTGCCCGACGGCGTGATCGCGTTGTAGACGACGCCCGTCGTCTGGCCGAACTCCGGCGCGTAGCCGGACGTGACGACCTTGACCTCGCTGATCATCACTTCGGACATCGGCATGAGCCGGAGTCCCGCGCGATCCTTCTGCGTGTTCGTGTTGCCGTCGACCTGGTAGTTGATGCGCAGCAGCGCGCCGTTCGCGCTGAAGCGGGGCACGCCGAACTCCGAGTTCTCGTTGCCGATGACGCCCGGCTCGAGCAGCGCGAAGTTGTACGGATTGCGCGAGACGAGCGGCAGGTTCTTGATCTCGCGCTCGTTGATGTTGCGGCCCATGTCGATCTTGCCGAGATCGACCGCCGGGGTCTCGCTCGTCACCGTGATCGCTTCGGACACCGTGCTGACCTTCAGCGTCTCGTTCAACACGAGCGCCAGGCCCGCCGAAAGCTCCACCTCTGTCTGCTCGAGCTTCGAGAACCCGTTGAGCTCGAACGTCAGCGTGTACTTGCCCAGCGTCAGGAGCGCCGCGCGATACACGCCCGAGTCGTTGGTCACGACGACGCGCTTCGCTCCCGTGTTGAGGTTGTTCAGCGTCACCGTGACGCCGGGGAGCACGCCTCCCTGGATGTCCTTGACTGTCCCTTCGATGGAGCCGTTCACCGCTTGCGACTGCGCCCAGGCTGGTCCCGCCCACGCGCACATCACGACCAGCAACAGTGCCAGAAGATAACGCGCCTTCATGGATGACCTCCGCAGGAGGCAGTATGCATCCTGATCGGCCAATTGGGCCATTGGGTTATTGGGCAATTGGGTTATTGGGCTATTGCGCGAGTCCGCGGAGCGAACCCAATAGCTCAATGACCCAATGACCCAATGACCCAATTACAGGTTCAGCACATAGTGCTTGTCCGTCTCGAGCGGCACCGCCTCGAGCAACCGCTCGCCGAGCGAGAGGCCGTAGCGGTTGAGGAAGAACGGGAGGCTGAGTGTCCGTTCCTGGGGATGGCCGGCCGGAAAGGCGAGGGCGCGCGTCCGCTGGAACTGGCGGCGGAGCGTCTCGTCCTTGCGTTTGGTGGCCTGGATGATCTTGGTGTGGAGGCTCTTCAGCGTTTCGCGCATGCGCTCGAGCGTGGTGTCGACGGCGCCGGCAAGCGTGGGATCGATCTGGCCCACGGCCTTGCGCAGCGCGCCGCTACACTCCGTCATCTGGCGATCCGTTTCGTCGAGCGCGCGCTCGACGTCGGGCGGCAGCTGGCTTTCGAGCAGACGGTTGAGCGCCGACTCGTCCTGGACGTGCAGGGCTTCGAGCGGCACGTGGTGGCGATCGAGGAACTTCAGTGACGCGGAATCGAGGAGCGTCGCGCTCGCGCGCGAGTAGAGGAGCGGCGCCTCGACGCCGAGCCAGCGGTACACGCCGCCGAGCTGGGCTTGATAGGCGAGCTCGCTCGGACCGGCCACGTAACATACCGTCGGAAAGAGCTTGTCCTGCACGATCGGCCGCAGCAGCACGTTCGGGCTGAAGCGCTCGGGGTGCGCCTGGGCCTCCGCCTGGAGCGCCGCGGCCTGATGTACCGTGTCGCCGACCGCGAACTCCTGGTCCCGCCAGCGAATCGATCGGCGCCCGTGCTCGTCCAGATAAAAGAGGGAGACCGCGTCCTCGGCCGATTCGACCTGCGGCGCGTGGCCGAGCCGCGACATCATCTCGCCGGCCTCACGCGCCAGTTGCGCGGCGCGTCCCGGCTGCTTGAGCTCGCCGACGAAGATCTCCGACACCAGAGGCTTGGCCCGCCGGTCGGCGGCGTCGAAAACGACGAGCCCCTGCCGGCCGAGCAGTTCCTCGAGCCAGCCCGCGAACGCCGCGGACATCCCGTTGCCGGGCCGGTAGTGCCGCCGCAGCGCAGCGAGCACTTCGGTCGTGAACTCCGATCGCGCCAGGGCCGTGTCGATGGTGTCGACGGCGGTCTGCACGCCCTCGTCGAGCGAGAGCGAGGCCACCGGATACGTGCCGGCGTGCGGCAGGTCGGGCAGGACGACCTCGGCGACCGCGTGGTCGGCGACGAGCACGCTCGCGGATCGCACTTCCTCCCAATCGTGGTCTTCCGAATCCACCCAGAACACGGCGACAGCCGGGACGCCGTGCTCGTCGCGCACGCGGCGGGCCAGCTGAATCGCGGTGACGGCCTTGAGCAGGGTGTAGAGCGGTCCCCCGAAGAGGCCGGCTTGCTGTCCGGTGATGACCGCCACGGTGGCGGGATCGGCCAGCTCGGCGGCGGCCCGCTTCGCCTCCGCCGGCGCCCCGCGCTGCTCGAGCTGATCGCCGACCAGGCGCGCGAGCGCGGCGCGGTCGTGCGGCGCGCGTTGCACGCGCTCGATCGTCGAGCGCCAGGCCTTGGGATCGGCGGGATCGCCCGCGAAGAGCGGGGCGACGCTCGCGAAGTCCTCGGCGTACGCCTTGACGAGCGGCCGGATCCACGGCAGGCGGGTCAGATCGACCGCCTCGCGCACGGCGCCGCTCACAGGGCGCGTCTCCGAGTGACTGGGCACCGAGCCAATCTACTACAGGCTCCGCATCGGCACCACGCATCGACGCGCGCCCGGGCCAACGTGTTACGATTCGAGACGTACCGAAGGAGTCGCCGCGCTGTCTCTCGACGAATCCGCCAGTTTCATTGCCCCATCCGCCTTCGGGCCTTTCCGGGTCCTCCACCAGATCGGCAGCGGCGTCCTCGGCCCGGTCTTTCGCACATATGAACCGCAACGGGATCGGCTGATCGCCGTCAAGGCGTTTCGCCTCGATCTCGTGCCCGAAGATGTCGCGCGGCTCGCCGACGCGTTGCGCCGGCTGGCGAGCGCCAGTCCATCGCACCCGAACCTCGTGCCCGCCGTCGATGCGGGGCTCGAGGGGACGACGGCGTACCTCGCGATGGACTACGTCGCCGGCGAGACGCTCGACGTGGCGTTCCGGCATCTCGCGCCGGCGCCGCTCGATCGCGCGCTGCCCGTGCTCACGCAGATTGCCGACGCGCTCGAGGCCGGCTGGGC